>PLRK01000084.1 GCA_003163875.1 Acidimicrobiaceae bacterium
GTCGGCCGGTTTCGCGCGTGGGGTACGACGCCACAGGCAGCCCCTTCGTGAAGGCGTGTTCGGCAACTTCGTACTCGATGCGTTCAATCGTGACGGGGTCACTCGAAATGCCAAGCACGCAAGCTGATTCACACGGCGCCGGACAGAGACGTCCTGTGAACTCGGGAAAGTTATTGGTGCGAAAGAGTTGATCAGCGGCGTGCGCCCAATCCGCGTGGAACACCGCGTCGTTGAAGGATGGTATGCGATTACCGAGTGGGCAACCCTGCATGCAAAACGGNNAACGGAATGCCGCAGTCCATGCATCGCGCGCCCTGCTCGGCGATTTGAGCGTCCGGCTGGGCCTCGTACACTTCTCGCCAGTCACGCAAGCGCACCGGCACCGGTCGATAGGACGGTCCTTGACGCTCGAATTCGAGAAAACCAGTGACTTTACCCATTGCGTTGCTCGTCGCGAATTCGTTGGTATTCGGACGTCTCAATGCGGACGAAATTCATCCGCTCGCCGCGCCAATCCTCGAGAATTCGCGCCGCCACGTTCGAATCGGTTTCGTCGTGGAATCGCGTCAGCAGCGCATGCAGGAATTCATCATCGTCGAACTCGAGTGGGTCAATCTCGTAGACACCGGCGCTGAGGTGATTGTGCACCTCGCCGCGAGGGTCGTAGAGGTACATCGTGCCGCCCGACATGCCAGCGGCGAGGTTACGCCCCACGCGACCAAGCACGACTACGACACCTCCAGTCATGTACTCGCCAGCGTGGTCGCCCGCTCCTTCAACGATGATCGTCGCGCCAGAGTTNNCGCACCGCGCAGCGTTCCCCCACGACGCCACTGATGAATATCTCACCGCCGGTGGCGCCATAACCAATGACGTTGCCAGCGATGATGTTCTCGTCGCTCGCAAAGGTCGAGGTTACAGGAGACTTGATAATGATTCGCCCGCCTGATAAGCCCTTGCCGGCGTAATCATTCGCGTCGCCTACTAATCGAAGCGTCATGCCCTTTGGCATGAACGCACCGAGACTCTGCCCCGATGATCCTTCGAGGTCAATTTGTATGTGATCATCGAGCAAGGTCCTCGCACCGAGAGCCCTGGTGATGGCACTGCCAGTGAGCGTGCCGACGGCCCGATTGACGTTGCGGATCAGGCTCGACACACGTACCGGAACGTTCTTCGTGGCGGCGCTCAGCGCCGTGTCCATGAAGCGCCAGTCGAGAGCTGAATCGAGACCATGTTCTTGCTTCATGCTCTGGCGCCGTTGATCAGGTGCCACGGGTTCGAGCAGGGCGCGAAGATCGAGATCGCTGGTGGGATCGTCAACGTCGTCGACTCGCAAACGCGAAACATCGCCAATGACTTCATCGAGTGTCCTGGCTCCGAGCATGGAGAGATACTCACGTACCTCTTCGGCGATGAATTCAAAGAAGTTCTCGACGAATTCTGGTTTGCCGGTGAATCGCTCTCGTAGCAGTGGATTCTGTGTCGCAATGCCCACCGGACAGGTGTCGAGGTGACAGACCCTCATCATGACGCAACCCGACACGACGAGCGGTGCCGTCGCAAAACCAAATTCCTCGGCGCCTAACAACGCAGCGATGACGACGTCGCGTCCGGTCTTCAATTGCCCGTCCACCTGCACGACAACGCGACTACGCAGTCCATTTGAGGCCAAGGTTTGGTGCGTCTCGGCGAGGCCCATTTCCCAAGGCGTGCCCGCGTGCTTGAGCGACGTCAACGGCGCGGCACCCGTACCACCGTCGTGCCCGGAGATGAGGATCACGTCCGCGTGAGCCTTCGCGACTCCCGTCGCGATCGTACCCACCCCTTGCTCACTGACAAGCTTCACGTGGATACGAGCTTGATCGTTGGCGCTCTTGAGGTCGTAGATGAGTTGCTTCAGGTCCTCAATTGAGTAGATGTCGTGATGCGGCGGAGGTGAAATGAGACCAACGCCAGGAGTCGAGTGGCGAGTTTTAGCGATCCACGGGTAGACCTTGGAACCGGGTAACTGGCCGCCCTCGCCCGGTTTCGCACCTTGTGCCATCTTGATTTGCAAGTCATCAGCGTTGACGAGGTAACGGCTGGTAACCCCGAATCGTCCAGACGCCACCTGCTTGATCGCCGAACGACGGTTGTTCATTGGATCAGCAGTGTCGTAGCGCTCATCATCTTCGCCGCCCTCTCCGGTATTGGACTTACCACCAATACGGTTCATGGCTATCGCGAGCGTCGAGTGCGCCTCTTCGGAGATTGAACCGTAGGACATCGCACCACTCGAGAATCGCTTGATGATCGACGAAGCGCTTTCAACTTCATCGAGTGTAAGAGGCGTCGCGCTGGGTACGAACTGCAGCAGGCTTCGCAGCGTCATTTTTCCGCTCGCTTGATCGTCGACGAGCTTCGTGTACTCCTTGAAGATGTCGAATCGCTTCGCTCGCGTGGCATGTTGCAGTTTCTGAACAGTTTGCGGATTGAAGAGGTGGAGTTCGCCGTCACGACGCCACTGATATTCTCCCCGATTGGAGATCTCGAGCGGGACGCCGAGAGGCGGTTCGTAGGCGTCGCGATGCATCGCGAGGACGTCATTGGCAATGTGTTCGAGCGTGATACCACCAATGCGCGAATGAAAACCCGGGAAGTATTTCGTGAGTACACCCTCGGAGATTCCAACGGCTTCAAAGAGGTGTGACCCCACGTAACTTGCGACCGTCGAGACCCCCATCTTCGACATGGTCTTGACGATGCCCTTATTGAGTGCCTTACCGTATTGATATCGAGCTTCGAAACCGCTCAATTCGCTGAGTTCACCCTCTTGAATCAGCGCGTCGATTGAGTCATAGGCCAGATACGGACAGACCGCGGAGGCGCCAAAACCCAAGAGCAACGCCATGTGATGGACCTCTCGCACGTCACCTGCTTCGAGCACGAGGGCCGCACTTGTTCGTAGGTGTTCGTGCACGAGTCGGTGGTGCACCGCTGAGGTGAGCAGGAGGCTGGGAATAGCGGCGTGCGTCGCTGAGATATTCCGATCGGACATGATGATGATGTTGGCGCCCGAGCGCACGTACGCAACGACTTGGTCGCAGACTTCGTCGATTGCTCTGGCGAGGCGCTTCGAGGAAGTGTCACTGCCCGACGCTTCAAAGAGACCGTCAACCACCACGGATGAAAAACCCTGTAGTTGGGTGTTCTCGTGGATGTAGCGGATCTTCGCCAACTCGTCGGTCGAGAGGACTGGCGACGCGAGAACGATCTGGTGAGCGTGTTCAGGCGTTTCACTCAGGAGATTCTCCTCCCCCCCGATCGCCACCCTCGTCGACGTGACGAGCTCTTCACGTATGGCATCGAGCGGCGGGTTCGTCACCTGTGCGAAAAGTTGGGTGAAGTAGTCAAAGAGTGAGCGAGGCTGGCGCGAAAGCACGGGTAAGGTCGCGTCCGAGCCCATCGATCCAATCGGTTCTTCACTGACCTGGGCCATATGGCGCACGATGAGACGCAAGTCTTCTTCGCTGTAGCCAAAATTCTTCTGGTGCCGGTGCACGGAGGCGTGACTCGCGACCAGCATTGGTCGAGCATCGAGTTCGTCGAGTGACACTTGCTGTTCGTCGAGCCACTCCCCGTACGGGGCATTTTTTGCGAGCGTGCTCTTGAGTTCTTCGTCGTCGATGATCCGACCTTGTTCGATGTCCACGAGGAACACTCGCCCAGGTTGGAGGCGACCCTTTCGTTCAATATTGGAAGGGTCAACCGGAAGAACGCCGACTTCGCTCGCGAAGATGACGCGCTGGTCCTTCGTAACCCAGTAGCGCGCGGGTCGCAGTCCATTGCGGTCCAATACCGCGCCGACAACCTTTCCGTCGCAGAACGACACTGACGCGGGGCCGTCCCACGGCTCCATCAGGGCGGCGTGGTAGCGATAGAAGTCGCGCCGTTCGGCACTCATCGCCGTTGAACGCTCCCACGCCTCGGGGATCATCATCAAAATGGCGTGCGGAAGCGATCGACCCGACTGCACGAGAAGCTCGACGACTTCGTCGAAACTGGCCGAATCGCTCATGTTCTCGGTGATGATCGGCGTCAACTGTTCGACGGGCAACGGAAGCAGGGGGCTCTTCAGGGTTGTCTCGCGCGCCGTCATCCAATTTCGGTTGCCGCGCACGGTATTTATCTCACCATTGTGCGAGATGTAACGAAATGGCTGGGCCAAGTCCCAGCGTGGCAGCACGTTGGTCGAAAACCGACTGTGCACCACGGCAATAGCGGACGTGAGCAACTCGTTGTGTAGGTCGTCGAAATAGTGTCGCAACTGGGGTGCGGAGAGCATTCCTTTGAAAATCAGCACGTTGGGTGAGCACGACGAGGCGTAGATATCGAACTGGTGCTCGAGCACCTTTCGCGCGGCGAACATGGAGCGTTCCAAGTCCGCCGTGGGATCGCTCCTCGTGATCAACTGATGCACGAACTCAGGTTCGCTGCTCGCCGACGTCGGACCGAGGATCGATGAATTGACGGGCACGTCGCGCCATCCGATGCTTTGAAGACCGACGCTCGCGAGCACCGCGTCGATGTCAAGTCGGAGGGTGGGTACGTCGGTGCCCTTGGGAATCATCCAAAAGGCGACGCCGTAGTCGCCCTGGGCAGGGATATCAGGGCCAAACGCCTGTCGAATGAAGGCATCGGGCATCTGCACCAAGAGTCCAGCCCCGTCACCGGAATCAACGTCGGCGCCCGTGGCGCCCCGGTGCTCGAGATTCTCGAGGATCGTCAGGGCGTCAAGAACGGTGGCACGAGTCGGCTGGGCGGTCAAATCGGCCACAATGCCTACGCCACAGGCGTCGTGCTCAAAACTTGGGTCGTAGAGGGAAAGTTTATCTGTCATCGCGTTTCCTTGCGGGGCAACGCTGACCCGCTCCAACTATACCGGAAAATGGTCATTCTTCGACGCCTACGCTGGCTGCGTGGACACGGTACGAAATGACGTCGTGGTCGTGGGAGCCGGCATCATTGGACTGACGACTGCGTTTCGGCTCCTGCGGGCGGGTCACGCGGTCACGCTCTTCGACCCCTCCCCCGCGAAGGGCGCTACGTTCGCGGCGGCCGGAATGATTGCCCCGAGTGCCGAAATCGCACCCGGAGAATTTTCCAATTACGAGTTGCAACGGGGCGCACTTGCTGCCTGGCGCGAACTCGCGAGCGATCTCGAGGAACTGACGGGCGAGCACTTGCGCATTGAGCAATGCGGGACCTTGCTCGTTGGCTGGGACGCGAGCGATCGACGACTGGTCGAACAGTTTGCTCGTGTCGCCCACGGATTTGGCGTTACGGCGACGCGAACGTCGCGCGAGGAGTGGCCCGACGCGTTCAACGCTCTTACTCCAAGGGTCGATGAGGGCTTATTCCTCGAAGGTGACGCGTGGATCGATCCCGATCAGGCGGTGCGAATACTGCAGGACGCGCTGTCGCTGCTGGGAGCCAAAATCATCGCCGACGAGGTCGTTCGTGTGGGCTCTGATGACGCGCTCGTGTGGGCGTGGTCCGAATCGGGCGAAGTACACGCTCGTTACGGAGTCATCGCGAGTGGCGCCCGGGGGTTGCCCGAAGGACTGTCGTCTCGTCACAACAATGTGGTTCGCCCGGTGCGCGGCGTGACGATCCGCGTCGAGGGTCTCGAGCGCAATGAACTTCCGACGGTGCGGTCCTTCGTCCGCGGACGCCCTTTTTATATGGTCAACCGACGAGACGGTTACGCCGTACTGGGCGCGAGCACGGACGAGCGAGGAGATTCCGTAATCGAGGCGGGCGAGCTATCTCGATTGTTGCGCGACGCGCTCGACCTCGTGCCTGCCCTCGAGAGCGCCACGGTACTCGAGACGCGCATTGGACTACGTCCCGCCAGCGCGAACCTTCAGCCGTTCTTCGAGGTTCTCGGTGAGTCTCGATGGGCGTGGTCCTCGGGCCACTATCGCCATGGCGTCACGCTCGCTCCCCTCGCCGCGAACGACGCATTGCACTTCGTGCAAGGAACGCCGTGATGCTCGTCAATGGGGAGCATCACGTGCTTGAGCCGATGAGCGTGACGGCATTAGTGCAACACCTCGGCATCGAGGCACGCGGCATTGCCGTAGCGCGCAATGGCGAGATCATTCGGCGCAGTGAATGGGGTTCGACCACGCTGATGCCCGAGGACCACGTGGAAATAGTGAGCGCCGCCGCAGGCGGCGCATAGGGGGAACATATGACGACGAATGAATTGCTCGAGGCACTCGACGAACGGATTCTCGAGGCGCTGCGGGCAAAAGCGACGGGCGAAACAGTGGCGTACCTTTGCGAAGCGAGGGCGTGGCTGACGCACCCCGATCAAGCCCACGGCGGACATCGACCGAGTGTCTAAGGCGACTGCGGGTAGGATTGAACGTTCGCGGGCTGTGGCTTAGTTTGGTCTAGAGCGCTCGGCTGGGGGCCGAGAGATCGGGAGTTCAAATCTCCCCAGCCCGACCAACCGACTAGGTTGCTCCTAGCGTGGAGCGTCGACGTTCGACGACAGAGGCGCGTCCTTGCTAGCTTTCGACGACCGCACGCGAATCCCGTAGCGTTGGCCCACACCGGGATTCAGGTGTTTTGCCTGGTCATGAGTAAGTTGGACCCAGGTTGACGTCCCATCGTCACCGGCCAATACGACTCGAACCTCGAAGCCAAGCCGTATGACCTCACTGACCGTGGCGCTCTCGGCACCGTCGCCCAGCGACACGATCTCAAGTTCATGCGGTCGATAGCTGATACCACCGATGGACGTAATCGGACCTAGGAACGAAGCGACGAAGTCGGTCGCGGGGTGGTCGTAGACGAACGACGGCCTTCCCGCTTGTTCGATGCGACCGCTATTTAAGATGACCAGTCGGTCCGCAATCTCCATCGCCTCGACCTGATCGTGGGTGACCAAGATAGTCGTGATACCCACCTCCTGCTGCAACGTGCGCACCCAACTTCGTAGTTCGGCGCGAACTTGAGCGTCCAGCGCCGCGAACGGTTCGTCCAACAACAACACGTCCGGTTTGATCGCAAGCGCGCGCGCCAACGCCATTCGCTGGCGTTGACCACCGGACAATTGGTGCGGGTACTGATCAGCGAATTCCTCCAGGCGAACGAGGCGAAGCAGTTCGTCAACTTGCTCTCGACGTTGCGCACGCGCGACGTGCTGTACCTTCAAACCGTAGGCGACGTTCTCGCGCAGCGACAGATGTCGAAAGGGGGCGTAGTCCTGAAAGCAGAAGCCAATGTGTCGGTCGCGGGCGGGGGTGTTGGTGACGTCACGTCCGGCGAGCGAGACTCGTCCGCTATCGAGTGGGGTTAATCCCGCGATGATGCGAAGGAGCGTGGACTTTCCTGAACCCGACGGCCCCAGCAGAGCCGTCAACTCGCCTTCGTTCACGATGTCGCTGATGTCGTCAAGCACCAGACGACCTCCGAACGATTTGGTGACGCCGCTATACGAAACTGACATGTCGTTTCCTTTCCAGTCGGTGTCGCGCCACGCCAATGAAGACGAGGACGATCACCGAGACGAGGGCGAGGAGAAGGGCGCCCACGAACCCTTGATAAGCGTTGAAACTCTCGAAATTGGCCCCAATATTGAGCGTCAGCGTTTGTGTGATCAGCGCAATGTTGCCCGAGACGATCAGCACCGCCCCGTATTCTCCCAGTACTCGAGCAAGGGTGAGGGTCACGCCGTACGCCGCGGCCCACGCGATAGAACGCATGGTGATAGTGAAGAAGATTCGCGAAGGCTTCGCACCGAGCGTCGCCGCGGTCTGTTCCTGGTGGTCGCCTACTTCACGGAGTAGCGGTATCACTTGACGCGAAACGAGCGGCAGTGATACGAACACCGACGCGAGGACGATCGCCGGATACGAGAACATGATGCGCAGTCCCGCCGCCGCGAACGCGGATCCGAACCATCCGTTTTGAGCGTACGCCAATTCGAGAATCAGCCCCACGATGATGGGTGAGATCGCGAGCGGGATGTCAATGATCACGTCGATGAATCGACTGAGTGGCGAAGGATGCCGGACGATCCACATCGATACTCCCACGCCGAACAGCACGTTGAGCGGCACCGCGAGCACGACGACCTTTAGAGAAAGAATAATGGCAAGGTCCATGGCGTGGTCGTGCAGCGCGATCCAAAATTGGCCCCATCCGTGGCTTAGGGCCTGCTGGAAGACAAAACCGAGAGGCAATGCAAGTAGAGCGCCAACGTAGACGATCACGAGGGATCGAAGAAGAATCGAGGGACGTTTCATCCGCGTCTCCTCGCCAGGCGACGAGCGACCACGTTGCTTACGATCAGAACGCACAGGGCACCCACCAAGAGCAACATGGCGACCGAAGCGGCGGCGGCATTTTGACCCGACGAGACCAATGAATAGACGTAAGAACTCGCAATCTCGCTGTGGTAGGGAATGTTGTTCGAGATGAACACCACCGATCCGTATTCTCCCAACGCACGAGCGAAGGCAAGCCCAGTACCAGTGAGAAGCGCGGGCATAATGGCGGGCAAGGTGATGGTGCGAAACACGTAAAAAGAAGATGCGCCCAGTGTTGATGCTGCAGCTTCCGCGTCAATCGTGAGTGACTCGAGCACGGGCTCGACGGAGCGGACACTGAAAGGCAGCGTGACGAACATGATTGCGACCGTCACACCAATCCAGGTTCCGGTGATGTTGACGTGGAAGGGCGAATGAGGTCCGTACAAGGTGTAGAAGGTGATACCGGCGACGACGGTGGGCAGCGCGAAAGGCAAGTCAATAATTGCGTTGAGCGCGCTGCGTCCGATGAAACGATCCCTCACGAGCACGTAGGCCGTCGCGGTCCCCGCAATTGCGTTCACCATCGCCGCGACGAATGAGCACAACACGGTCAGCTTGATTGCGTCCAGCGCCTCAGTGCTTGTCGCCTGTGACCAGAATGACCCAAGCCCACCCTTGAAGGCGTTGTCGACCAGGGCGGCGACTGGAATCAGAATCAACAAACTTAGATAGCCAACGACGAGTGACTTTCCCGTAATGGACTTCGCCGAATCGAGTCCGGCCGAGCGAAGTCCCGACCACCACGGTTGTGGTGGTCGGGCAACTTCGACGTCTAAAGAATTAGTTGGCGCGACCGGCAAATTCCTCCAAGTACGTTACGATGCCCTCATTCGGGTGCGTTGGGTCATTCGACGGGAACGTCACGCTGGCGCCGAAGAACTCCTTGTCGAGCACCGGCCAACCGCCACTATTGATGTCCGTCACCGTCTGCAGGTCAGTCGGCTTCTTGAACGCCGCAAAGCTTGACTTGGTGGCGGCCCATACTGACTTCAGCACCGAGCGATAGCCGAGATTCGCGAGAATTGTTTGTCCAGCTGACGAGAAGAGATACTGGTAGAACGCCACGGCAGCCGGTTTCTTCAGTCCGGTGTTGGTCAAGGCGACCGGATTCTCGATCAACAGTGTCTGTGGCGGAACGATGACCGTGATGGCGTCGCCAGCCGCGACTGCCGCCAATGCATCGTCTTCGTAGTCCAACAGTACGTCACCAGTGCCCGCCAGGAACGTTGACAGTGCGGTAGAACCACTGGGTGGCTCGGCAACGGCGTGCTCCAAGATCGACTTGACGAAGTTCTGGTCCTGATCGGGCGTGTGGCCGAGAGCTTTCCATGCCGCGTACGCGGCCAACAGGTTCCATTTGGCGCTACCCGACGTTTCAGGATTTGGGGTGACGAGCCGAACGCCCTTCCTCGTCAGGTCGCTCCACTGTTTGATACCCAAGGGATTGCCCTTTCGAACAATGAACACGACGGTCGAGTCGGTGACGATGCCAGGCGTCGTGTACACCGTCGCAGAGGCGGGATTGACTCCCCCAACGGTATTTTCCTGATCTTGCCAGTTTGAGGGAATGGCACCGGCGGTGGCATCCGCTTCTTCGTCCGAGTAATACGACAGGTTCACGACGTCGGCGGGAAGACCATTGGCGACATTGGTCGCCTCGGTGCCCGACGCCCCAAAAGTGTTCGTGAAAGTGACACCAGAACCTGCGGACGTCGCTTGAAACGCGGTCTCGAGGGCTTTATACGCTGGTCCAGCCACTGAATAGCCCACGACGTTGACGATGGTCGCCTGTGTGCTCGCCGACGCTGGCAACGCCACGGCACCAAGAGTTGTCGCCCCCGCGAGACCAACTGCTGCCAATCGGACCAATTTTGGCGTCCGTACTCTCATGATGAAGCTCACTTTCTCAACTATTTCTAGTTATCTTATGGGAATAGTGAACTAGGTTAGCGGGCGTCGTGACATGCGTCAAGTCTTTTGGGACGACAGATTCGTGCGTTCTGACTTTTTATGAACCACGAGCAAGCAGTCCACGGTCGAGGGCAGCCTCGTAGAGGAAATTGCGTGCCGTGGGGTGCGCAATCGTATCGATCAAGAGATTGGCTTGAGCTCGCTGACTTCTACCAAAAAGTGGTGCAATGCCGTGTTCACTCACAATGACCGAATGCTGAAACGAACAGACGGGATCGTGGAGGAGCGGCACTACGTTTGAGGTCGAACTTTTGTCGTGCCATGAACGTAACGCCAAAACTGATTGGCCGCGGACTGCGTGCAGGGCGCCACTCACGAAGTCGGGTTGGCCGCCGAAGCCGGAATAGATCTTTCCGTCGACGTAACTCGCATTCGCTTGCGCATAGAGGTCGATTTGAAGCGCAGTGTTGATCGAAAGCATGCCAGGCTGCTCGGCGATTCGGCCAGGATCGTTCACGCTCTCTGTGCGACGCATGACGAGTCGCGGATTGTCGTGCGCCCATTGGTACAACTCAACGGATCCGAAGAGGAACGTTGAGGTAACGACGCGCGAGCGGTCGAGCGCACCAGCGTGTTCGAGTGCGAGGACACCATCGCTCACCATCTCGGACCAGACGCCGAGATCTCGCAGATGATGCATCCTAGAAAGGGCGGCGTCGGGGAGTGCTCCGATTCCCATCTGCAACGTCGATCCATCACTCGCGAGTGTCGCAACATTCTCGCCAATCAATGTTGACGTGGCATCAATAGGTCGCACCACTGGCGACGGTAGGGCTTCATCAACTTCTATGGCGAGGTCGACATCGTCAATGCTGAGTTCTCCGTCGCCTCGTGTGTAGGGCATCTGGGGATTGACTTGGGCAATTACGACGCCACCTCGTCGGCGAACTTGTTCAATTGCTGCAGGCATGATGTTGACCTCAATACCCAAGGACACCTTGTTCCCCTTGGGACTCGAGGTGTGTATCAAAACGGCGTCAGGGGGCCGGTTGTACGCAAAAAGCCTTGGGACCAGGGAAAGTCGCATCGGTAGGTAGTCGACATTCGAATCGAATCTCGCCCCCGGACCAACGAATGGCGTCTCAGTGACAAAGCCTTCGCGCACGGGCCAACCATTTTGGGGGTTCAGAATGAAAGCACGGCAACGCGGCAAGGTCGCGAGGAGAATCGCGACCAGGACGTGAGGAGTAGCAAAATTGCCCGAGACGACGACTCGAGGTTCCTCGCCGGGCAGTGATGCCAAGTGCGTCGCAATCTCGGCCTCGCTAACACATTTCATGACGTATCCTCCTCGACCGACCACATAGGTAGTGGCTTGTGCCCAAGTTTGGTATCAAATCACGCGAACGGACTAGAGCAGAACGTCACCAGTCGGAACTGACAATGGTCACGTGGCAGCGTTGCGAATGGTGCCGAGTCCCTCGATCGTTGTTTCGAGAACGTCACCACTCTTTAAGAAGACTGGCGGCGTGCGTCCCTGACCAACACCATCGGGACTTCCCGTGAAGATGATGTCACCCGGATACACCTCTACGACCGAAGAAAGATACGACACCAACTGAGCAATGCTGAACACCATGTCGCTCGTACTAGCGTCTTGCATGACCACCTCATTCAACGAGCACGAAATTTTGAGGCGATTAGGATTCGTCACTTCGTCGGCGCTCGTGAGCCACGGCCCTAGTGGTGAGTAGTGCTCGTAGGATTTGCCCAAAGAGAATTGTGCCGGACTACCAGCCAATTGCAATTCGCGATCGCTAAGGTCTTGACCGACGCAGTAGCCCGCGACATGACTGAGAGCGTCGTCGGTGCTGATGCGACGACCTTGTTTGCCAATGACGACGACGAGTTCAGCTTCGTAGTCCGTACGTTCCGAAGCAACTTCAAAGGAAGCGTTGGCACCCGCGAGCGACGAGGTGAATTTTGTAAACACCATGGGCTTAGAAGGAAGTGTGAACCCCATTTCTTTGGCGTGCGTTCGGTAATTGAGGCCAATCGCGAAGACCTGTGAAGGGCGCGAAACCACGGGGCCCAGGCCAGGATCGAGTGCGACGTGGACGGGTGTCGTGAAATCACCGATCTCTGGTTTTTCGGAGCGAAGCCAGCGATCGAGGTCAGTGAGTTGTCCGACGATGACGTCGGTACTCGAGGAGAATTGCCCCTTCGAGGCTTCGGCCACGTCGATGATTCCCTCGTCGAGGACGAGCGTGGCTCGTCCATGGAGGTTCGCCAAGCGCATTCGTTTCCTCTATTTCTGTGTCGAACATCACGATCCCCCAACAAATTCTATGACGACGTTGCGGGGTTGTTGTTTCGCTCGGCCTGCGAAGTCTCGCTCGTTCGTGCGCAGCGAACTTCGTGGATCTCGAAGCCAAGGATTTGCTGGTTTCGCCGGTACAATTTGGTCGAAGACTGGCGTGAAAGCTGGCGTTCGTGCGTGGTGTGCACCACGAAACGAGAAGTTCCTGGAGAGGGTGAATCCAACCTGGCGTTGGACACAGCATGGATAAGAAGGACCCCTTTGTTTTACGCCACCTCGCCGAACTGACGCCTGAACTATGGTGGCTCGACTCAGATCCCCTGGAGCCTGCGTATCATCCGGCGCTCATTGGCGACGTGGGCGCGGATCTGTGCGTCATCGGAGCGGGCTACACCGGACTTTGGACCGCACTGCTCGCGAAGGAACGCGACCCCGAACGTCACGTCGTGGTCGTCGAGCAGTACGAAACGGGTGCGGGCGCGTCTGGTCGCAACGGAGGGTTTTGCTCATCGTCGCTAACCCACGGTTTTCGAAATGGCATGCGACGATTTGCGAACGAGATGGCCGACATCGAGCGTCTGGGGCGTGAGAATCTTGACGAGATCGAAAAGACGATCGAGCGTTACGCCATTGAGTGTGATTGGGAGCGAACTGGCGAAATTCAGGTTGCGATCGCTCCGTGGCAATTCGATTCGATGCCCGAGGAAGCGCGCCTTCGCAACGAAATGGGCGACCACGTCGAGGTTCTCGACCGTTCCCAAATTCAAGCTCGCATCCACTCGCCGCTCTACGAAGGAGCACTCTTCGACGCCGATGGCACGGCGATGGTCGACCCCGCTCGCCTCGTGTGGGGATTGGAAAAGGCTTGTATCTCTCTGGGTGTGACCATCTACGAGAACTCAAAAGTTGAATGGCTCGAAGACGTCGACGACGCCGTTCGCGTGCACGCACCCTATGGCGCCGTCACCGCGGCTCGCGTGGCGCTCGCCACCAATGTGTTTCCTTCGCTCGTGCGAAAAGCTCGAAAGTACGTGGTTCCAGTCTTCGACTACGAGATCGTCACTGAGCCATTGAGCGACGAGCAGCTCGAGAGCATTGGATGGTCCGGACGAGAAGGTGTAGCGGACGCGGGCAATCAGTTCCACTACTACCGACTGACCCAGGATCGTTGCATCTTGTGGGGTGGCTACGACGCCATCTACAACTTTCGCGGCAAGGTGCAACGAAACTATGAATTCAACGCCGAAACCTACGCCACGCTCGCGAGCCACTTCCTCAAGACGTTCCCGCAGTTGGCGGGCATTAAATTCACCCACGCCTGGGGCGGAGCAATCGATACGTGCACAAGGTTCTCTCCCTTTTGGGGAACGTCACACCACGGAAAAGTCGCCTACGTCCTCGGCTTCACGGGACTCGGTGTGTCCTCGACTCGCTTTGGGGCGGCGACCATGCTTGATCTGCTCGATGGTCTTGACACCGAGCGCACACGATTGCGCATGGTGCAGAAGAAACCACTCCCCTTTCCGCCAGAACCTTTGCGATGGATTTTCATTCGCATCACGCAATGGTCAATTAAGCGTGCCGATCAACGTGAAGGAAAACGCAATCTCTGGCTTCGTCTCCTCGACGTCATAGGTCTGGGATTCGATTCTTGAAACGACTATGCCCCCGGCTCGCGCCGGGGGCATAACGAACGTCGTTATTCGCTGTCGTCCGAACCCATCAGGCCCGAGATCATATTGACGACCGTCGGATCCATCAACGTAGTGACGTCGCCCAACTGACGATTTTCCGCGACATCGCGCAGCAACCGTCGCATGATCTTGCCGGAGCGGGTCTTGGGTAGTTCCGGCGTCAAGATGATCTGACGTGGTCGTGCGATGGGGCTGATGACCTTGGAGACGTGTACTCGCAACTCCTCAATGATTGGCGCTTGGTCTTTCATCTGCTCATCTGCGGAAAGCTTGAGCGTGACGAATGCCACGATGGCCTGACCAGTGAGGTCATCGCTCGCCCCCACGACCGCAGCCTCGGCGACCGATGGGTGTCCCACCAACGCGTGTTCCACCTCGGTTGTAGAAAGGCGGTGACCCGAAATGTTCATAACGTCGTCCACGCGTCCCAAGAGCCAAATGTCGCCATCGTCATCACGCTTCGCGCCGTCACCGGCGAAGTACTTGCCAGCAAAACGCGACCAGTACGTCTCTTTGAAACGCTCCGGATCTCCGTAAATCCCTCGCGTCATTGAGGGCCACGGTTTGGTGATGACGAGATACCCTCCTTCACCATCGCCTACGGAGTTTCCTTCGTTGTCGACTACGTCGATTGATATACCGGGAAACGCACGCATCGCGGCGCCGGGTTTCGTCGCGGTGATACCGGGCAGAGGCGTCGCCATAATGGCTCCCGTCTCGGTTTGCCACCACGTGTCGACGATCGGGCACTTCCCCGCTCCGATGTTCTCGCGATACCAGATCCACGCTTCGGGGTTGATTGGCTCGCCAACAGTTCCAAGCAGGCGAAGACTGGAGAGGTCGTGGCTCTTGGGAAACTCCTCGCCCCACTTCATCAGCGTACGAATCGTCGTCGGCGCGGTATAGAGAATCGTCGCCTTGTACTGTTCGATAATCTTCCACCACCGGTCTTTGCCCCCAGAATCCGGAAGTCCCTCGTACATAATCTGAGTGACGCCGTTGATCAATGGCCCATAGACGATGTAACTGTGACCAGTGATCCAACCAATGTCTGCCGCAGTCCAGCAGACGTCGGTCTCCGCCTTGACATCAAAGATGTAGTAGTGCGTGGTCGCCACCTGGGTGAGATAACCGGCGGTGGTGTGGAAAATACCCTTGGGCTTTGCGGTCGTGCCAGAGGTGTACATGATGAACATCGTGTGTTCAGCTGGAAAGTACTCGGGCGTGTGCTCGGTCTTTTGTTTGGCGACGATTTCGTGCCACCAGTGGTCTCGACCTTGCGTCCATTCGACGTCGCCGCCGGTGCGCTTGACTACCAGCACGGCCTTCACGTTCGGACATGACTTGAGAGCTTCGTCAACTGCTGGCTTGAGCGGCGCTGCCGTTCCACGACGAAAAGCACCATCGGCGGTGACGACGAATTGACAATCCGAGTCCAGGATGCGACTAGACAATGCGTCCGCGGAGAATCCTCCAAAGACCACCGAGTGCACCGCGCCAAGTCGAACGATCGCGAGCATGGCGACGACCGCTTCAGGAATCATGGGCATGTACACCGCTACGCGGTCGCCCTTTTTCACGCCAAGTTCCGTTAATGCGTGTGATGCTTGCGCGACCAACTTTTGCAGATCGGCGTAAGTGATTGTTCGAGATTCGCCCTCCGCGTCAGCGACCCAATGGAACGCCACTTTGTCGCCCTTGCCGGCGTCGACGTGACGGTCGACACAATTGACGCTCGCGTTCAGCTCACCGTCGCTAAACCATTTCGCGAATGGAATGTCCCATTCGAGCGTCTTGGTTGGTTCCTTGTGCCACACCAATCGATCAGCTTGTGTGCGCCACCACGCGACCGAGTCAGCGTCAGCTTCGGCGTAGATCGAAGGTTGCGCGTTCGCCTGCTTGGCAAACGCGGCACTCGGCGGAAAACTTCTCGTCTCCTCCAGCCAAGCTTCAAGTTTTGCTTCCGTCATAATTTCCCCCACTCATACATCGACGCAGCACGCGCCGCGACGACGACAACCTTTTGTCACTACATTCTCTGTGATCCTGAAGTCACCCTCCAAGTCGAGAGTACTTTCATTTCGCTCCAAAACGCCAACAGCGCCCTTGCGGTTAGGCAGGGGCGCTGTTGGCGTTTGGGTCCGAGGTTAAGACACCATTGTGCTTACCTTAGCCGCGTGGGCCCACCGGCAACACCACTCGCTTGTGCGTGTCGTTGATCACGCCGGCCGCCGAGGCGTACCAGGCGAGCGCTGCCGTGACGATACCGAGCCATCCACCGATCTTGGTCATGTCGGTGTGGCCTGAACCCCACGCACCGATGGTCAAGAAGATGAAGGTCAGTGACAACGCCACGAAGACGCCGAGCACTGCCGTGCTCGTACGAAGCGCCGCAACGGTCATATACAGCGTGAAGATGGTCCACGACAGGAGGTAAATCCCTACCGTGTCCGTGCCGACCGGTGCTGGCCCGCCGTGCTCAAGTAGCCAAAGACCAATCCAGAACGCGCCGTACGAGGTGAACGCCAAGGCACCAAAGGTGTTCTTGCGTACAAATTCCCACATACCGGCGAGAAGCTGGGCAGTGCCGCCATAGATGAGTGCCAAAGCGAGGGCCGCGGCCACTCCTGCACCCTTCCACAAGTTGGCATTTGCGCTGCTCAGGCAGAAGGTCGTCATAGCAAATCCGGCAAGTCCTAACGGACCGGGATCCGCAATACTTTGTTCAGCCATTTAATTCCCCCCAATAAGGTTCAATACGAATCGCCGGCTTGGCGACCCAGTAATGATTTAACACCTTTGTAATGTGATGTGCTGGTATGGCGCGTGGCAGATTTGTGAAAATTTTCACAGATTTGAAGTTCTACCGAGTGGTAACACCCACGGCGACTGGAAGAACAACCTAAGTTATTCCTCAGCATCTGAAAGAAAATCAGAACGCGCTGGTGCCGTATCGATTGCCAAACGAAACGAGCCGATGAAATCCTCGATGGCGCGCACGTCACCGCCGTCGAGAATCAATTGTACGAGGGCCGTGCCGACGATGACACCGTCACTCACCATCGACGCATCACGTGCTTGCTCGGGCGTGCCAATGCCGATACCCACGTAGACCGGTACGTCCGAGATCGCTCGCGCGTCGGCAATGACACGCTTGGCGTCAACTGCATCGGCTGAACGACCAGTGACGGCCATACGCGCCGATGCGTAACAGAATCCTTCGGTCCCAGATGCGAGCAAGGCCACTCGATCCGGCGTGGACGACGGCGCCACGATAAAGATCGTGGCGATGTCGTCTGCGTCACATGCGTCATGCCACTCGCGCGATTCTTCGATCGTGAGGTCAGGCACAATCGCCCCGGTGATACCACTCGCCGCCAATTTTCCGGCGGCGCGTTCGAGGCCGTAGTGGAAAAAGATGTTGTAATACGTCATAGCGACGAGCGGAACGTGCGTTGACAAGGACGACAAGTCCTTGCATATCGAATCCAACGTCGTACCCGCTTCGAGTGATCGAAGCACGCCCTCTTGAATAACCACGCCGTCAATCATTGGATCAGAAAATGGAATGCCTATCTCAATCGCATCGGCGCCGGCAAGGACGGCCGCTTCCACGTGTTGTGTCCAATCAGGGGTCAATCCCGCGACGAAGTACGGCACAAGCGCTTTGCGACCAGACGAACGAAGCGAACGTAACTGTTGTTCGAGTAGCTTCATCGTTCGCCTCGAAGTATCTCTCGTACTTGTGCCACGTCCTTATCGCCACGACCCGAGAGGTTCAACAACACTTTGGAACCTTTGGGTATCGCGCCGCCTGCTTCCTTCATTATCCACGCCACCGCGTGTGCGGTTTCGAGTGCGGGAATGATGCCTTCAAGTTCGCTCAATAGCTTGAGTGCATCCAACACCTCGTCATCGCCGATTGACTCGTATTCGGCCCTTCCCGATGTCGCAAGGAATGCGTGTTCGGGCCCAATGCCTGGATAATCGAGCCCCGCGGAGATCGAATGAGCCTCTTCAATCTGACCGAATTCGTCCTGGATGAGTAGTGATTTCATGCCGTGCAATACGCCGGGCGATCCCTTCCCCACTGCACTTCCCCCCGCCGCCTCCACGCCAACGAGACGCGCTGAGGTATTGGCGAAGCCGGCGAAGACGCCGGCAGCGTTTGAGCCACCTCCCACGCACGCGACGACCAGGTCAGGTGTTCCAACACCCATCTCCTCAAGTTGAGCGGATGCCTCGATGCCAATGATTGACTGCAATTCACGAACCATCCAAGGGAAAGGGTGCGGACCCATCACCGAACCGAGGCAGTAATGCGTGTCGCTCACGCAACTCACCCACTCCCGCATCGCTTCATTCACGGCGTCCTTCAGGGTTCGACTTCCTGAGGTCACCGGTATGACGGTCGCTCCCAAGAGTTCCATTCGAAATACATTGAGTACCTGACGCTTTGTGTCGACTTCACCCATGTAGACCGTGCACGCAAGACCGAAACGCGCCGCGGCGGTAGCGGTCGCCACGCCGTGTTGGCCTGCACCGGTTTCGGCAATGACGCGGGTCTTGCCCATCCGTTTGGTGAGCAACGTTTGTCCTACGACGTTGTTGATTTTGTGTGAGCCGGTGTGCGCGAGATCCTCGCGCTTGGCGTAGAGCTCGAGGCCCAGACGATCCGAAAGACGCGGAAGTGGGGTTACAGGAGTCGGTCGACCACCAAATTCCTTCAACACCGTTCGATACTCGAGCTGGAATGCGTCGTCACTCCACGCGTCACGAAACGCCACTTCGAGTTCGAGGCACGCTGGCATAAGTGCTTCGGGCACGAAGCGACCACCAAATTCACCGAAGTGACCTCGCGCGTCAGGAGAGGACATGAATGACGGGGATTCGCTCACATGTTCTCTTCTCGCTTGAAAGCCTCGCGGGCCAGTGTCACGAACTTACTCACCAAGATGGGATCCTTCACCCGAGGACTCGCTTCGACGCCGGTAGCTACGTCGACGCCCCACGGTCCAATTTCGTCTATGACGCTCGCAACGTTGTTCGTGTTCAGGCCACCTGCGATGATCAACGGCGCGCGAAATTCTCGGCGAGTGACGAGCGATCGCGAATACCCGACCCCGCTACCCGGTTCAGCGCCGTCGACCAGGACGGCGTCGACCAGTCCGTCATCGAAATCGAGAAAGTCAGACTCATTGACCGAGAGCGCTTTGATCACACGGATATCGCGTTCATGGAGACGCTCGGTTAAGTCGTTGGAAAGCAGGCCATGAATTTGCGCCACGTTCACGCCACTGGATGAGACGGTCTCGAGAACAAACGCGCTGTCGCTGTCTCGAAAGACGCCCACGTGCATGAATCCAGGTGTGGCTTCGACGACGTCACGCGCGGTCTCAGATTCGACGTGGCGTTTGGAGATTGCGAAATTGAGTCCCAACGCGTCAGCTCCACTGGAAACCACCATTCGCGCGTCGTCTGCGGACGTCACACCACAAATTTTGACGAATCCCTTCGTCACATCGAAATCAATCATCACGATCTCGGCGAACACACGAAAACTCACGTACCAAACTTCGAGGATTCGACGCTCGAACAAACGTCTCGCCGACGAGCACGGCGTCGAAACCGGATTCGCCGGCGCGTCGCACATCGTCGCGTGTGGACAATCCTGATTCCGCCACTTTGACGACACCATGCAGTGCACTACTTACTTTGGCCGCTCGTTGTGGATCGACGTCGAAACTTCGTAGGTCCCGCTGATTCACGCCAACGAGGCGCGCTCCAATCTGTACCGCGCGTTTCGCTTCGTCCTCGTCGTGTACTTCGACGAGGACATCTAGGTTGCAGCGAGTTGCCACGTTGAAGTAGTGGGTTAACTCGTCTTCTTCAAGAGCCGCAGCGATCAAGAGCACCGCGCTCGCACCCATTTCGACGGCGTCGAGCACGTCGTTCTCACTCACAACAAAATCTTTACGAAGGACGGGAAGATCTATCGCGGCACGAACCTCCTCGAGATCTCGCGCCGAGCCAGCAAAGAATTCGACGTCCGTGAGCACCGAGACGGCGCTCGCTCCCCCATCTTGGTACGCTCGCGCTAAGGATGCTGGGTCCAAGTGTTCGTCGATCCAGCCCTTTGAAGGGGATCGTCGTTTGACCTCAGCGATTACCTTGACGTAACCATCGTTCGATGAACTCAGAGCGTCCAGAAACGACGGACCATCACAGTGCAAGGTGTCCGCACGCGCCCGCCACTCACGTGTATCAGTGCGCGCGCGTTCGCGGTGGGCGGCAACGATTGAGTCGAGATACGTGGTCGCCATCATCAAATCGTAGTTGTAACATCGTTGGCCATTGGCGCGGGTATCTTGTCCCTTATGTTCCCGCGCTACGGATTCACGGATTCATGACGACGTTTTCGACCCACGTACTCAATCCCCTCGTTCACGGCACGAACCTGGAGCGCGAGAACGCTCGCGAAGCGCTCCTTGAAATTCTCAACGGGCGAATCGATCCCATTCTCATCGCAAGTTTTCTCACGGCGCTGACCGCAAAGGGTGAGACGGCAGACGAGATGACCGGATTCATCGACGCCATGATGAGCACGGCCACTACGTTCGAGGTCGATCCCGGCGCCATCGACCTCGTGGGCACGGGCGGCGACCAACTTCACACCGTCAACATCTCAACGATGGCTGCCTTGGCGGTCGCTGGCTGTGGTGTCAAAGTCGCCAAACATGGGAATCGGGCAGCATCGTCGTCGGTGGGATCCGCCGACGTCCTGGAAGCACTGGGCGTGCGCCTCGACGTTGACGCTACGACAGTGCAGGCGTGTCTCGAAGCGGCGAACATCGGCTTCCTCTTCGCTCCCACGTTTCATCCGGCCCTTCGTTATTTGGGACCTATCCGCAAAGAACTTGGCTTTCGGACGATTTTCAACGTCCTCGGTCCCCTTGCCAATCCTGCCCTCGTTGAACGGGCCCTCATTGGCGTCGCGCAGCGTCACCTCCTTGATCACATGGCCCAGGTGTTGCACGCACGCGGCATTCGTTACGCCGTCCTCGTCAATGCGAACGATGGACTCGACGAACTCTCCTTGGGCGCAGGTTCGACGCTGCGTGTTATCAGTCCTCAGAGCGTCGAGACGCGATCCCTTGACGCTCCGGGCGAACTAGGTCTGCACCATGACGTCGCGAGTATCCGCGGTGGCGACGTCGAGCACAATGTGCGAGTCGTACGCGACTTTCTCCGCGGTGAGCCGAGTGCGGTCTTTGACGTCGTGTGCGCCAACGCAGGTCTCGCGTTGATGGTAGCGGGACGCGCGTCAGGGCTTCGTGAAGGTTTCGAGCTCGCGGCGTCCTCCGTGCGAAACGGCAACGCTGCTGTAGCGCTTGAGCGTCTCGTAGGTACGTCGAACGCCTAAAGCTGGCGCAAATCGGTTTTGTAGCGCTTCGCATTCCAAACGTACAGCGCAGCTCCGTTATCGATTGCTTCTTGAGAACTCGCGCCTTCTTTGATCTGCGCAGGCACGCCAACGGCGAGCGAGCCCGCGGGAACGTCCATTCGATTTCGCACCACTGCTCCCGCGGCGACCGTCGCTCCACTGGAGACGTTGGCGTGATGGAGCACCACCGATCCACTACCCACGAGTGCGCGATCATGTATGACGCAACCCTCAAGGTGCGCCAGATGTCCGATGACACAGTCATTACCTATCACCGTGGGAAACTCCGAAACCGCATGGACGACCGCACCATCTTGGATTGACGTGCGCTCGCCCACGTAGATCGTGCCGTAGTCACCACGGAGCACGGCGCATGGCCATATGGAAGATTCTGCTCCGATTCGAACGTCGCCGATCACGACCGCGTCAGGGTGCACGAAAGCGTCGGGATGGATGGACGGCACACGTTCACCGAGGGCGTAAATCGGCATCAGAACCTCCTATGGGACAACCACGAAATTAATTGGTAAAGCCGCCAGCCCAAGTAAATCACCGATGACACGATGAAGAAGCGCCACATCCAGGGCATGGGCTCTCGTACTTCTTCGTGTACTTCGTTACCGCACACTTCACACACGTCCCCTTCGACGGGGCGGTCACAGGTCTCGCACCACTGCGCCACTATTCGACTCGAACACGTACTCGAAGCGGTGTCGAGCCCAATTCGAAGCGTTCGCGCAATGATCGCTCAACGTAGCGCATGTAGGTAGCCGGTAAACGTCCCGCCACGAACAACGTGAACGTCGGCGGTTCCGTCGCGCCTTGGACGGCGTAGCGAATTTTTCCCGTGGGTGCGGGCTGCTTGATTTGTAGGTCGCGGATAGCGCGATTGAGCGCGCCGGTCGGCACTCGCTTGACGTAATCCGCCGCCGCGATCGACAAGGCCGGCAATATGCGATGCACGCCTTTGCCCGTCGTCGCGGTTGTTTTCATCACTGGCGCGTCACCAAGGAACGCGAGTTTGTCGCCGACGCCCGCCAACACGTCGTCGCGTTCGTCAACCGGGACCAATTCCCACTTGTTCAATACCACGAGCGAGGGACAGCCCGCAGCGGAGATGCGTTCAGCCAGGCGTTGGTCCTGGCCTGTTGCTCCGACCGTCGCATCGATCACCAACACGGCGATGTCGGCGCGGTCGAGCGCGTCGAGACTGCGCAACACGGCGTATGTTTCGAGTCCCGCTTCGGTCTTCGCTCGTCGGCGCATGCCCGCAGTGTCAATGAATCGAATGAGACCCACGTCAGTTTGTACGACGGTGTCGATCGCGTCACGCGTCGTACCGGGCATGTCGTGCACGACGGAACGCTCTTCGCCAATCAATTGATTGAACAACGTCGATTTACCGACGTTGGGTCGCCCAACGATCGCGACACGAAGTGCACCGTCGTCGTCGGCGTCCGCCGTTTCCTCGACTTGAATCTGTTCACCCAGCTCGTCCACGATGAAATCCAAAAGGTCTCCGGAGCCACGTCCGTGTAGGGCGCTCACCGTATGCGGATCGCCCGCTCCCAGTTTCAAGAACTCCCACGCGTTCGCCTCATGCTGCACGTCATCAACCTTGTTCACGACGAGGGCAACTTTCTTGCCACTACGAAGTGCCCAGCGAGCGGCGTGCGTGTCCTCGTCGACCATCCCCGTCGTTACATCAACGACGAGCAAGACGAGATCAGCACTCGCGAGGGCTTGATTCGCTTGATCGGACACTTTGTCCTCGAGGATGCTGCCGGTTTCAAGCCAACCGCCGGTATCGACGACATCAAACGACAAACCTCGCCACTCGACTTCGATAGCTTTGCGGTCGCGCGTAACGCCCCGGTGTTCTTCGACGACGGTTTCTCGGCGTCCCGCGAGTCGATTCACGAGTGAACTCTTGCCCACGTTGGGACGCCCAACGATAACTACTTGAGCGTGTCTCATGACGTCACCAATTTCTTGACTCTGAAGGATTCGAGCGTGTGACGCAGATCTTGTCCGGTGGTTCGCACGACTCGCACCGTGCGTCCGAGTTCGTCGATACTCACGCCATCAAGAAACCGTCCTTCCGAAAGGCACACGTCGGGTAAAAGGCACAATGTCGTGTCGGGCACGTCGGCGAGTGCCGTCGCGATATCCTCACCGGTCAAGAGGCCCGCCACCTTTATGTTGCCCGCGAAGAACGAATTCTTCACCGCGAGTACCTTCACGTCTCCAAATCCCTGCTCGTCGAACATCTTTCGTAGCAGCGGCTCTGCGTACTCGCCCGTGACGACGAGCACGTCATCACTCGGGCCTTCGTTGGCCGCCTCACCGTGTTCGGCGCGATAGCCCCACGCCGGAGCGCCATCAACGGACTGAAAGAAGCCCGTACCCAACTTGTCCATGTTCGCGTCACCTTCGAAGCTCTGCGTGAATGCGGCGACCAATCCAATGCCATTTTCTGCCTGATCGAGGCTTTCGAACTTCGTCGCAGGTGGTGGTGTTTCGCCAGCCACCAGATAAAACTCGTCGCTCGCGAACACCGACACCCGTCCCAGGATCTCCTCGGTGAGGGTTTGGTAGTGCTCAGCGAGACGCACGACGCGCCGAGCTTCGTCGGCCGTATGCGAGCGCATCGTCACTTCATTGGTGAAGGCGCTCACCCCGACTGGCACGAGAGCAACGCTCGTCAATTCTGGGTACAGCGAAATTACGTCGGCGAGCGTGCGTTCGAGTTCGGCCGCGTCGTTGACGCCCGGACACACGACAACCTGTGCGTGGACTTCGATGCCCGCACGTAAAAGTTCTCGTAGCCAGCGCAGAGACGAGGCTCCGCGAGGATTTCGCAACATTTCGGCACGAAGTTCCGGGTTCGTAGAATGAATTGAAACATAGAGCGGTGAAAGTCCTTCGTCAATGACTCGCTCCAGGTCGAATTCCGTGAAGCGCGTCAGGGTCGTGTAATTGCCGTAGAGGAATGACAGGCGAAAATCGTCGTCCTTCACGTACAGTGAGCGTCGCATACCCTTGGGCAACTGGTAGATGAAGCAGAACGAGCAGTGATTGTCGCAGGTACGAATCCGGTCGAAGACGGCTGAATCAATCGAGAGCCCGAGAGGTTCACCAAGTTCCTTGTGGATCGTGACCTTTCTGGTGAGTGGACCTTCTGCGCGCTTGATAAGCAGCGTCACGCTCTCGCCGTCAATCAATTGTTGATATTCAATGATGTCGGTTGGCGCTCGGCCGTTAACGGACACGAGTTCGTCGCCCACGAGCAAATCAACGCCCGAAGCCGGAGAATTCTTCGAAATTGATGAAATTCGAGCACCCGACACCCCTCCAGCCTAGGCACTGGCGAAAGACTTGGATTACTAGGCTACGTGGGGTGAACGTCGACAAGGTGGTACTCGCGGCGCCTCGAGGATTCTGCGCGGGCGTTGAAAAAGCCATTAAGGCGTTGGACTGGATGACGAGGGTATTCGAGCCCCCAGTCTTTTGTTATCACGAGATTGTCCACAACCAGTTCGTCGTCGAGCACTTTAAAACCCTCGGGGTCGTCTTCGTCGACGACGTCGCGCGTGTACCCTACGGCGCGCCAGTGATGTTGAGTGCGCATGGATCGCCTCCCCAAGTGATTGAGACAGCCCGACTTTCTGGAGGAACCGTCGTAGATGCGGTGTGTCCGCTGGTAACCAAGGTGCATCACGAATTGAAAGTTCGCGCCAAGAAGGGCTACACCGTGCTCTACGTTGGTCACGAAGGTCACGAAGAAGCGGTGGGCACGATGGCGGTGGCCCCGAAGTCCGTGCACCTTATCGAGTCGACCGGCGATATCGATAGTCTGGCGCGCAAGAAGAAGGGCCCCTTCGCGTTGCTTAGTCAAACGACGTTGAGTTTCGACGAGTGGAAACATCTACGCGACTACGCCGAGGCAACGATTCCCGATATCTGGATGCCCAGTCGAAGCGATCTCTGCTTCGCGACCACAAATCGACAAGCGGCGCTGCGTGCCATTGCGTCCACGGCCGACGCCGTGGTGGTGATTGGATCGGCGAACTCGTCCAACACCGTCGCTCTCACCGAAGTCGCCAAAGCGGCGGGTTGCCCGAGAGTCATTCGAGTTAACGGCACCTTCGACCTTCCTTCGGACCTCGAAGGCACAGTCGCGGTAACTGCGGGAGCGTCCGCACCCGAGTCACTCGTTAATGAGGTTTTGGCGTTCTTGCACCCAGCCAATGGTGTCATCGTGAACTCGGTCACCGTGGAGGACGAGTATTTTCCGCCACCACCGGAATTGCGTGAAATTCTCAAGACCCTCTCCGCGATGCTTGACCTGCTGGTCGCGACACCGACGGTGTCGACCTTTGACAGTCAGGCCGACCGAGAATTCACTGCGGCGCAGGTCTTATCCGCCGTCCAAGCCAAATAGCTCGGTACCGCTAGAATCTCGCTGTGAGTTCTTTTGCGAGCATGGATGTCTCGACACGCGAACAGTGGATGACCATCGTCGAAGAAACGATCGTCGCCCAGCCACGCGTGGGCCAACAAGTCCTTTCTATGGTGAAGGGGCTCAGCGATATCACCGATGGCTTCTCCGTCGACCAAATGCAGCACGCTTTGCAAACCGCGACCCGCGCCGAACGCGACGGCGCCGACGAAGAGGTCATCGTCGCCTCGCTCCTGCACGACGTTGGCAAGCTGATCTCGGTGCCGAATCATCCAAAGATCGCCGCAGAGATATTGAAGCCCTACGTGCGCCACGAGGTCTACTGCATGGTTTCGTACCATCAGGACTTCCAGGGTCGGTATTACTACGAGTACTTAGGGATGGACCCGAATCTGCGCGAGCAACACGTGGGTGAACCGTGGTACCAACTCGCCGAACAGTTTGCTGATCATTGGGATCAGAAGGCGTTCGATCCCACGTACGACGCGGAACCACTCGAACACTTTGAGCCAATGGTGCTGCGCGTGTTCGCCAACGCGAAATCCTTATAGGGAGCACGATGGCCAGCCAAAACCTTGAGAAGCGCCGGAGCACGCGACTTCGCGCGTACGCGATTCAACAAGCGCTCGCGCGCCTCGAGAGTGAGCGACCGGGGTTCGAACCCGAAGCCGTCGTCGCGTCGATCTGCGCCTACGAGGAAGAGGGCAACATCGGTGGCGTCCTCGAGAAGATGCCGAGTTCGATTGATGGCAAGCCCTACACCACATTGGTCGTCGTGGACGGTGGCGATGACCGTACGGCCGAGATTGCGCGTTCCTTTCCGGGTGTCGCGGTCATTGAGTTCCCTGTGAATCTTGGTCACGGCGTAGCGCTGCAAGTAACGTATCGCTACTGCATTGAGCACCAGGTGAACTACGTCGTCACCCTTGACGCCGACGGCCAGAACGATCCGGCGGAAATCCCTCAAGTTCTCGCGCCGCTCTTGAACGACACTGCTGACTTCGTCGTCGCGAGTCGACGCCTCGGCGTCGACAAGACCACGGACCGGTTTCGAAAGAGTGGCGTATTCTTCTTCTCCTTCATCATGAACCGAATGACGGGCGCCAAACTGACCGACACCTCAACGGGCTATCGAGGACTGCGCGTCACGATGCTCGCGGACGTCATCGATCGACTCACGCAAGAGCAATATCAAACGGCCGAACTCTTGATCACCTGTCTCAAGCGTGGATGGCGCGCGTCCGAGGTGCCGACCATTTGGTATCCGCGTCATTCGGGCACCACCAAAAAGGGCAAGAATTGGCTCTTCGGCTTTCGTTACGCCAGAGTTGTCTTCGGCACCTGGTGGCGTGAACGCTAGGTGAGCCCCATGCTCTGGCGGTACACCCTCTCGAGCGCAACACGTAATTCTTCGCTTTTGGCACTGACCGCCGAACGCGCGACGCGACCTTCGGACGAGGGTGGCGCGATGGGTGAACCAACGACAATGCGAATCTTTGAAGGTCGTGGAAACTTCGCGCCCACGGGCATTGCCTTCTCGCTTCCCCCGATGCCAACGGGCACGACCGTGGCACCAGTCCTTGCCGCGATGAACATGGCGCCATCATGTAACGGCTTCACCTCGAGGCCTTCTTGCCTCGTGCCTTCGGGGAATAACACCAGAGCCCGACCTTGACGCAGTACGTCTTCGGCCGACGCCATCGATTCGCGGTCCGCGCTTCCCCGCCGTACCGGAAACGCGCCTAGTTGTCCGAGCAATGATCCGAAGAGGGAATTGTGAAACAACGATTCCTTCGCCATGAAAAACACCTTGCGCGGCGAGATGAAGAGCGTGAACGCGAAGTCCACGTTAGAGCGATGGATGGGTGCAATCAGGACGGGTCCTTCGAGCGGAATATTCTCGGCACCGACAACGACCGGGCGAAAGAGCATTCTCGCGAGCAAACTCAAAAGCCGAGCCGCGAAGCGGTAGACCAGCGTTCGATTCGGATTGAGCGTTACTTGATGTTCTTCAGGCATTCAACAATCTCCCCCACCACCTCATGCACGTCGCGACCCGTCGTGTCTATCACGAGCGCGTCGGGCGCCTGGCGAAGAGGCGACGCTTCTCGTGTTGAGTCGGCAATGTCACGTCGCGCCACGGAAGCAACACCCTCCTCGCCACGTCGCCGAGAACGTTCGTCAAGCGAAGCGGTCAGATACACCTTCAGAGTCGCATTCGGGAACACCACCGTCGTAATGTCACGGCCTTCGACAACCGTGCCAGTGAGCTGCGCGTCAGCGATCTCACGCTGGCGCCCTACCATCGAAGCGCGCACCAATGGATTCGCCGCAACGACCGAGACGGCGAGATTGATGGGTTCACTCCGGATCTCATCTTCGACATCGCGATCGTTCACTCGGATTCGTGGCAACGTGTCAATTCGTGCATCGCGCGCCAGTAGGGCCATGGCGTTTGCGTCGTGCACGTCGATACCTTGATAGAGCGCCTCGCTCGTCAGCGCGCGATACATCGCGCCCGTATCGAGAAACGACCAGCCGAGGGCTTGAGCGACCGCGCGCGCGACCGTCGACTTACCGGAACCCGCGGGGCCATCGATCGCGATGATGTCACGACTCATTGCAACGCCGCTAAATCGCCGAAGAAGTGTGGATAGCTCGACGCCACGGTGGCTGAACCGGCGATCCGGCACCCGGACCCCGCTGATCCCGCGACGGCCGCCGCCATTACCATCCGGTGATCGAGTCCCGCGTCGATTTCGAAGGTGGAAAACTTCTCGGCACCGCCAATGCCCTCGACGAAGAAGTCATCACCGTCGCTCCAAACACGACAACCAAGTCTGCGCGATAGCTCCATCGATCCCTCGAACCGGTCCGACTCCTTGATTCGTAATTCGTTCATCTGTCGAAACGCACTTACACCTGTAGCGGCCGAGGCAGCCACCACGAGGATGGGCACTTCGTCGACCGAAGGGATCTCCCTTGAATGTATCTCCGTCGCCACAAGCGCCGAGCTCGAGACCGCAAGCGAGAGGTGTGTCCCGCGATGTTCCGACTCAATGGTTGCGCCCATGCGTTGTAAAACTCCCACGAACCCCGTGCGCTCTGGTGACGCGTCAATGTCAATAATGTTTAGTACTGCGTCGCGATGTACCGCACCGAGCACGCAGAAGAATGCGGCTTGCGACGGATCACCAGGTACCGTCCAGTGGCATGCCTCGGGTCGTCCGGGATGCAGTGTGACGCGTCGACCCTGAGCGACGTCGTCGCTCTCGACGTTGATGCCGGCACTTCGAAACATGTCCTCAGTAGTCGAGCGAGTGCGAACGTCTTCGAGCACGCTCGACACCCCCTGCGCGACGAGACCCGCGAACAAGATTGACGATTTGACCTGGGCACTCGCGTGAGGAACGTGATAATCAATTGCGCGCAGCGTCGATCGACCCTGAACGTGCAAGGGCGCCGTGACTGATTTCCCACGACCTTGCACGAGTGCGCCCATCAGTTCGAGTGGTATCGCGACCCGGTCCATCGGACGTTGTGACAAGGACGCGTCGCCCACAAGATCATGGTCGCCGTGTATGGAACTGACGAGACCCGTGAGCAAACGCATGGTGGTTCCCGAGTTTCCACAGTCCAAAGGTGCTATCGCCGCTCGGAGTCCCTCTTCGGGGCCCGTGACGAACACGACGGAACCATCACGCTCAACGTGAGCACCGAGTTGTTCCATGATCATCGCACTTGACGCAACGTCATTCCCTGTTGAAAGTCCCTCAATACGACTCGTGCCGTCCGCGAGCGCGGAGATCATCAAAGCACGATGTGACGTGCTCTTGTCGCCCGGTACGCGCACGACACCTCTGAGCTGGTGAGCGTGCTCAATGGACACATTGTCGCTCGTCATTCTTGCACCACGTTGAAACCGAGCGTCAACAATGCATCGAGGAGCAACGATGCCTGCGCACTGTCAACGGCGAGGAGCAAGGTACCTCCGATGCCTTCGATTCCGTGGGCGATTTCAATGTCGTAGATGTTCACCAGCAATTCTGAAGCGGCTCGCGTCACCGACGCCAAGACACCGGGTTGGTCCGCGACACCCACGCGCAGATACGTGAGATTTTCTGAACTCAACGCGCGTCCAGGCAACGTACGACGAGCCTCCGACGCGCTGGCAAGACTCTCTTCGATGATGTCCCTCGACTCGTCGGCGATGGCGATACGTAGATTTTCCAATCGCTTCTCTAACGCGACCAGAGTGTCGGTGACGGCGTCGCGATTTTCGAACAGTACGTCGGGCCAGATCGACGGGTCACCGGCAGCGATGCGGGTCATGTCACGAAAACCCCCCGCGGCGAGTTGGAGCAGGACCGCATCAGTTTGGGCGGTGAAGGCTGCTTCGTTCATGAGTGCACCAGCGAGTAGGTGGGGCACGTGGCTGGCGATCGCGACCAGGCGGTCATGATCGTCGGCGCGTACCCCAACGACGTTGGCTCCAATCTCGCGAAGCACGCCGTGCAGTGCGATGTAGGTCTCGGGCTTGGTCATGTCAGTCGGCGTCAAGATCCAATTGCAGCCTTGGAACAGATCCGCCTTCGCGCCCTTGAGTCCTCGACGCTCTGATCCCGCCATGGGATGGCCACCCACGAAGCGAGGGTCGAGCACGTCACGCACGATCGAACCTTTGACACCCGCGACGTCGCTCACCACCAGGGAGGGATTGCGAAATGAATGCAGCAATGAATTCGCGATCTCGGCCACGCTTCCGGCGGGTGTCGCGACGAACAAGAGCGTGTGCTCGTCGCTCAGTGTGAAATCGACGATGACTCCTTCATCAAGTGCCGCCGCTCGGACACGAGGGTCCGCGTCATCACCACTCACCAGCCAGCCAACTTCACCAAGGGCCTTGGCGAGCGACGCGCCGATGAGACCGAGACCTACGACGTAGGCCTGGCGGCTATTCAGGGAGGTCATCACGAAGCGACTGGGCATGTCGTAAGTACACGTGGTGTATCTCGGATCGCGCACGAGAGCTGTAGACGTGCATCATGATGCGTACGACGCGCGCCATCGCTCCCGGAACAGCGATCTCGCTCGCGCACATGAGCGGCACGTCACCGAATCCCACGCCGCGCGCTGACGCGGCGGGAAACATGGACGTGAGATCGGGCGTCGTCGTGAACAACACGCTCACCACGTCATCGTGATGCAGATCGTTGCGCGTCAACATCGCGACAATCAATTCTTGAGTGACCACGGTGATCTCCTCGGGCGTGTCAACTGAGCACGTGCTCGCTCCCCTGATCGCGTGCAACATGGGCGAAGTCATGATGGCATCGTAGATGCGATTTCGTCGGTCATCCCGACGGCTTCCATCAAACGTCGTACTTCGCTGAGTGACAATTGTCGAAAGGAACCGGGACTCAACGTGGCGTCTTGCAAAGGCCCAATCCTCGTACGTACGAGGCGCGTCACGTCATGACCAATCGCCGAGCACATGCGACGTACCTGTCGGTTTCTTCCTTCGTGGATCACGATTCGCAGGAGACCTTCGCTCACCCGGCTCACTTGCGCGGGACTGGTGATCCCGTCGTCGAGTTCCACGCCTTCGCGTAAACGTCGGATCGCACCGGGTGACGGATCGCCCTCGACACGTGCCAGATACTCCTTGGAGATACCCGAACTCGGGTGCGTCAAGAGATGCGCGAGTCGGCCGTCGTTGGTCAAAATAATCAGCCCCTCGGTGTTCATATCGAGTCGTCCTACCGGGAAAATTCGAACAGGTGATTCGACGAGGTCGAGCACCGTTGAGCGTCCCTGAGGATCAGACGCGGTCGTCACGACGCCGTCAGGCTTGTTCAAGAGAAAATACACCATGTTCTGCGCCGTGGGCGCCAAGGCACCATCAACGCAGATCACTTGTCGATCGGGATGCACTCGATTTCCGAGTTCGGCGATTCTCCCATCAACGGTCACGCGGCCTTCGGTGATCAGAATCTCACACGAACGTCGTGAACCGAAACCGGCGCGCGCCAGTGTCTTTTGGAGGCGCTCCCCCTCGTCCAATTACGCGTCCTCCGCCAATTCGAGCGCACTCTCGAAGAGCTCCTCGGCAATTTCGTTCGCCGTCTCGACGGGAGGCATGAACTCTTCGATTGGTGGAAGATCCGCAATCGACGCGAGTCCCATCCGATCGAGAAAAAGTTCGGTGGTGCCGTAGAGAATGGGCAGTCCCGGACCCGACGCACGACCTTTCTCTTCGATGTAGCCGCGCTGTTCAAGCAATCGCACGACGCCGTCGACGTTGACACCGCGCAGTGCAGTGATCTGCGCGCGAGAAATTGGTTGGCGATAGGCAATGATCGCGAGCGTCTCGAGCGCGGCGGAACTGAGCCGGTGCGAAACGTCTCGGTTCGCAAATTTTGTGACCCACTGGGCGACGTCAGGAGCGGACTGCATGACCCAACCACTCGCAAGCTCGGCAAGTTGAAAACCTCGGCTCTCTTCCGCGTATTCACTGCGCAGCTGGCGAAGCGCATTGCCGACGACGTCAGCGTCTTCGTCAACGACGTCGGCTAACTCTTCCGCCGTGATTGGTTCGAGTGCGACAGTGAGCATCGCTTCGAGCTTCTGTTCCAAAGAGTTCTCAGCCCTCATAACTATCCACCCTTCCAAGATCGAGTGACGATTCGGCGTCGAGCCATTCGATTTGGACGTCGCCAAAGGTCGCTCCCTGGCCCAAGTCGATGAGACCAAGTTTGCAAAGTTCTAAGAGGGCAAGAAAATGGACGATCACTTCGATTCGACTCTGCAGATTCGCCGTGAGAGCGCGAAACGAGAGCCGACCCATCGAAGGCAGACGTTGGGACAGAGCGACAACCGTTTCAGCGACCGTGACGGCGTCGACGGTTACGTGATTGAGTCGTACCACCGGAACAGGCTTTTCCTCGATGCCGCGCAGGTAGGCGCCAGCGAGTAGTGCCGTCGTCACTCCCGCGAGCAGGTCAGGGGGCGTGACCACGAAGCCATCATCGACGCCGCGCAGACGAGGAAATGACCGGCTCGCCCGCTCAAAGAGCGACACGAACGCATCGGCGAGGGCCGAGTAGGTACGAAGCTCCAAGAGTCGCGCGAGCAAGACATCGCGCTCCTCCCAGCCCACGAATTCCTCGTCGGGCTCAGTGCTGTCACGACCAGGCAGAAGGCGCTGGCTCTTCATTTCGAGAAGAATCGACGCCACGAGCAAGAATTCCGATAAGTCGTCGGTGGCGAGTTGCACCGTTTCGTCGCGTAGCACCGCGACGAATTCATCGACCAGTGGGGCCAGTGGTACGTCCAAAATGTCCATCTCGTGGCTGTTAATGAGGTGCAACAACAGTTCCACCGGGCCGCTGAAGGACGGCGTCGTCACGACGAAGGTCACGGACCAACTCTAGTTCGTGGCCTTAGGAGAAGGAGGTGCTCGCCTAACATTGAGTGATGCGAATTCTCTCCGGGATCCAACCATCGGGCACCATGCACGTGGGCAACTACCTCGGTGCCGTGAAGCAATGGGTCTCGTCTCAGAATCCTGACGCCTATTACTGCGTGGTGGATCTGCACGCACTGACTCTGGATATCGATCCCGACGAGCTACGCGAAAAGACTATTGATTGCGTGGCGACATTGCTCGCCGCGGGTATCGACCCCGAGATCGCTACCGTGTTCGTTCAGAGCAACGTCGCCGCCCACGCCAAACTCAACTGGCTCCTCGAGTGCGTCGCTACATTTGGCGAACTCAACCGCATGACGCAGTTCAAAGAAAAGTCAGGTCGTCAGAAGGGCTACCGCGTCGGACTGCTGACCTATCCCGTCTTGATGGCGGGTGACATCTTGCTCTACGACGCTGAACAAGTGCCAGTGGGCGACGACCAGCGCCAACACCTCGAGCTCACGCGAGTGCTCGCGGAGCGATTCAACAGTCGCTATGGCGAGACATTCACGGTGCCCGTTGGTTACGTTCCTCACGCCGCCGCTCGCGTGATGGACCTGCAAGATCCTTCACGCAAGATGTCCAAATCCCTCTCCAGTCCGCTTGGTTCGCTCTATCTGTTTGACGAACCCTCCGAAATTGAGAAGAAGATCAAAAAAGCCGTCACCGACACCGACGGTGAAGTCCAATTCGATCAGAAGAAGAAACCAGGCCTGTCGAACCTACTTGAGATCTATGCGAGCTTCTCCAACGAGACGCCTCACGAGGTCGCCGCCCGCTACACACGTTACGGTGACTTGAAAAATGACCTCGCGGAGCTCATCGTTGCGTCCCTCACTCCGATCCGCAACCGCTACCGCGAATTACGAAGCGATCCGGCACAGTTGAACGCCATCATCACACTCGGGGCTAAGAAGGCCAGTGCCATTGCGGATCCGGTCTATGAACGCGCCGCGAAAGCAATGGGCCTCATCGGGGGATGAGGTTGATCCACCATGTTTCGAGGTCGTAGAGCGCATTGGTCCCTACGTGAAAAACAAGGAAGTCCAGCACGACGAGCACCATGACGACAGGAAGCGCCCGTGCTCGCATGCGGTAGTAGGCGGGTAGATGCTGGCGCGGCACGAAGCGTTCGATAATCGCCGACCCGTCCAAGGGTGGAATCGGAATCAAGTTAAAGACCGCGAGCACCAGATTCGCGAGTCCAAGGTACACGCCGATATCGAGCAGCAGAGCGCTGTTCGCGTACTTCACCGCGATATAGGTGAGCACCCAACCCAATGCGGAGAGGATGATGTTGACGAGCGGTCCGGCGAGTGACACGTAGAGCGATTGCGTGCGTGGATTTCGCAGTCGCGAGACGTTGACCGGCACGGGCTTCGCGTACCCGAAGGCCGGAAGACCCGAGAAGATCATCAACGCTGGAAGAAGAACAGTGCCGAAGGGATCGATGTGCGCCAGAGGATTGAGCGTCAGTCGACCATTATTTTTCGCCGTCGGGTCGCCGAAATAGTTCGCGACCCAGCCGTGACTCACCTCATGCAATATGACCGAGGGAATGATGGCTAGGAAAAAATAGAATTCAGTCACTGTCTCTTCTTACTCGTGCGCTCGCGGATGCGCGCTTTGATATTCGCGCTTGAGCGACGTCATCGACACCGCCGTGTAGAGCTGCGTGGTCGCAATGGATGCGTGTCCCAAAAGCTCCTGGACCACTCTAATGTCGGCGCCGTGGGCCAACATATGTGTTGCACAACTATGACGAAAGACGTGCGCACTAATGGAGGAACGATCGATTCCTGCAACGAGTGCTCGCTTTCGAATGATGAGATCCACGCCCTGACGTGACAGCGGCCCTCCGCGGCTGTTCAAGAACAGACGTGACGTCTTTCGGGCATTGGCGAAATTGTCACGTCCTCCTTGGGCTAGGTACCGCTGTATCACTCCACGCAGGGTCCCTCCCATCGGAACGAGCCGCTGCTTCGAGCCCTTACCAGTGACGAGAATCAACTCTTCGTCAAAGTCAAGATCCTCCACTTTGATGCCTACGACTTCGGACACTCGCGCACCCGTGTCGTACAACATCTCGAGAAGGGCACGGTCCCGAAGGTCCATTGCGTCACTGCCGTGCACGGAATCGAGCAACCTGATGACTTGTTGTTCATCAAGGGGCTTGGGCAGTGTGCGAGCGCGGCGAACTCCCTTCAGTCGAGCCGTGGGATCGCTCGTCATCGTGCCCTCATCCAGCATGAACCCGAACCATCCACGCAACACCGAAATCGCTCGAGCGACCGAGTTCTCGGCCTGTGCACTCGAACGAAGCGTCGCGACATAGTTCTCGACGTCATCTTCGTTTGCGCTGAGGACATCACGTTGCCGCTCGCGCATCCACGATGAGAACTTGTCAATGTCACGGCGATACGCCTCGATCGTCGCACCGCTTCGACCTTTTTCGATACTGAGCCACTCTAAAAAGTCGCTCGCGGGCGTTCTAGTCGTGGTCAAAGAACGTCCCAAAGATCCGGTGCATCGCGACACTGAGTGTGTAGTCGAGGGTGGCTTCGCGCCCTAAACGTTCCTTGAGATCAGTTACGTGGACCCATTCGATACTGGACGAAGTTTCTTCGGGACCTTCGGGTTCGCGACCAACATTCGTCACTCCTCGGGCTTCGAAAATGTTCATGACTTGGTTCGTCCAACCCGGCGACACCATGAAACGTCCAAGCAACGTCCATTCACTGGCGACGCATCCCAACTCCTCGAGCAGTTCACGCTTCGCAGCGTCCAGGGGAAGTTCACCGTCGACGTCCAATGTGCCAGCCGGTATCTCAAGAACGTAGTCATCAAAAGGCGCGCGGTACTGACGAATGAAGCCGACCTCTGCAAGGTCATTGATGGCCAGTATTGACACCGCTCCTCGATGCGTTACCACGTCGCGATCGAAGGTGGTGCCGTCGTGCTCCACCGTTCGTCGTTCGACGTCAAAGACGAAGGATGTAAGAAGGGGCGTTCGTTGGACGACCCGAAACGATTCGCTCACTAGGCGACGTTCACCGACGAGGGGTCGATGATGTGTGGTTCTCGACCCTCGGCGCGTGAGGCCGCGGCCTTGATGAGACCAAGGAACAGCGGGTGAGGACGATCCGGCCGTGATTTGAATTCCGGGTGCGCCTGAGTGCCGAGGAAGAAAGGATGTTCCGCGATCTCAACGAACTCTACGAGACGACCATCAGGCGACGTACCCGAACAACGCATCCCGGCGTTCTCGAATTGCTCACGATAACGCGAATTGAATTCGTAACGATGGCGATGACGTTCCGACACGACGGTCGCACCATAGAGACCCGCGACGATGGAACCTTCATCAAGCATCGCGGGACACGCACCGAGACGCATCGTTCCCCCCAGGTCCACCACGTCCATCTGTTCCGCCATCAACGCTATGACGGGCGCGGACGTTCCAAGCGAAATCTCGGTGGAGTGCGCATCGCTGAGCCCCAGCACGTGACGTGCGAACTCGATCACCATCACCTGCATCCCCAAACACAAGCCTAGATACGGAATATCGTTTTCGCGAGCTATGCGCACCGCGGCGATCATTCCCTCTACGCCACGTTCGCCAAAACCGCCCGGGACAATGACGCCGTCATACTGGCGCAATCGGTCTGAATCAATCTCGGAAGGAACGCGTTCTGCCTCGAGCCAATCGATGTACGTCGTCGCCCCCACCGCGAACCCCGCGTGTCGGATTGATTCGGCAACTGACAAATAGGCATCAGGCATTGACACGTACTTTCCCACTACGGCAATCTTCAAGGTCCGGGTGGTGTTGTGTACACGGTGCACGACGTCTTGCCACGCCGTCAGATCAATGGGGTGTTCGGCGATGTCTATGCCCAACGTGTCACAGACCATTCGATCGAGGCCCTCGTTGTGCATGTTGATTGGTATGTCGTAGATCGAAGGCGCGTCAATCGCCGAAATCACGGCGTCGATAGGCACGTCGCAGAGCAACGAGATCTTGCGCTTTAGTCCATCGGAGATGGGTTGGTCGCTACGACACACAATGACGTCTGGCTGGATGCCGCGCGAACGCAACTCAGTGACCGAATGCTGGGTTGGCTTCGTCTTTTGTTCACCCGACGGCGCAAGATATGGCACCAGGGTCAGGTGCACGTAGCACACGTTGCCGCGACCGGCGTCGCGACGATACTGACGGATCGATTCGATGAAGGGCACGATCTCGATGTCGCCCACGGTGCCGCCGATCTCGACGATGACAACGTCGGCTCCGAGAGTTCCCAATCGCCGAATGCGCTCTTTGATCTCATCAGTGATGTGAGGGATCACCTGCACGGTCTTGCCGAGGTAGTCACCACGGCGTTCTTTCGCGATCACGTTAGAGTAAATGGAACCGGTCGTCGTATTTGACATTCGCGAGAGTGACTCGTCGATGAATCGTTCGTAGTGTCCAAGATCGAGGTCCGTCTCTCCCCCGTCATCGGTAACGAAGACCTCGCCGTGTTCACCGGGATTCATCGTGCCCGGGTCGACGTTCAAATAAGGGTCGAGCTTGCACATCGTGACTTTGAGTCCGCGAGCCTTTAGCAGGCGACCTAGTGACGAGGCGGTGAGTCCCTTACCGAGTGAGCTCGAAACCCCACCTGTTACAAAGACGAATTTTGTCACTCGTCAACCGCCGCATCCACGGACACCCATCATATCGAACAGGATTCGAGAAACCGACTATTAACGAGAGGTTTCGAGGAGTTGCGACGCCAGGGCCTTCGCCTCGGCACTGATGTGGTCACCGGCGAGCATCCTCGCGATTTCATTGACCCGATGTTCGCCCGTCACGGGACGAAGGGTGGTGGACGTTACGCCGTGCGTCGTCAATTTTTCGATGACGAAGTGGTGATCGGCCTTCGCCGCCACTGACGCGAGATGCGTGACCGCGAGGACCTGCTGGCGTCGCCCTACTTCATACAAACATTGACCGATCTGTTGGGCCACCTGCCCACCAACACCCGCGTCGATCTCGTCGAATACCGCCACGACGTCTTCGTGTGCGGTCTCGAGCGACAACGCGAGGAGGACTCGACTGAGTTCTCCCCCACTGGCGAGCGATTGCAACGGCCCCTCGGGAAGACCAGGATTTGGCGTAAAAAGAATCTGGGCGTCTGAACCGTCATCGCCGTCGACCACAAATCGAAGCAACGCGTTTGGCAACGCAACGCGCGGAAGGTGGCGACGAACTGCATCGGTCAGTTGGACGCACGCGAATTCTCGTTCCTTCTTGGCTTTCCGTGCCAAATCTCGTTCACGGGTTTCGAGCTCGCCGATCTCGGTGTCGAGCGTCGCGAGGCGCACCGACGCCGCGCGCAACAAAGCGACTCTCGATCGCATCTCGTCAAGTTGATCGAGCGCATCTCCCAGTGATCCCCCGTATTTGCGCGCGATGTGCTGCAGTGTCGCCACGCGCTCGTCAAGTTCGCGAAAAACGCCAGGATCAAAGGCTTCGGGGTCGCTCAGGGTTGCGAGCTCGTGCAACGCTTCGCGCGCAAGAGCGAGCGCGTCCGCCAACGCATCACGCGGCCCTTCGTACGTTGGCCCGTTTGGAATCATGGCAATGGCGCGCGCGAAATTGGTCAACACGGCGTCATCACGCTCCGAATCCATCTGCTCGATGACCGCCATCAGGGCTTCTTGCCCATCGCGAAGCGCGCTGAGCCGACTGAGGGCGTCGAGCACGTTGGTGAGTTCGTCAGCCGAGACGATCGTTGACCCCTCGATTTCGCCAATTTGAAACTCTAGGAAGTCCACTTCGCGCTCCCTCGTTGCTTCGTCGCCTCCAAGCGAGTCACGTAGTTCGAATGCGTCGCGGAGGGCGGAGCGAACGTCGTCAAGTTCACGAGTCGAAATAGCGCCGCTAGCGTCGATGATGCGAAGAATCTCGCCCCGATTTCTGAGCGCGAGCGAGTCGTGCTGTCCGTGGATTACCACCAAGTCGGCGGCGAGCGCTCGGAGAGCGTCGGCGCTACTGGGTGTCCCGTTGAGGGTGCTACGAAGCCGACCGGTGGAACTCGCCTCCCGGGTCAACACCATCTCGTCACCATCGTGCACGAACACCGCCGCGGCGCGCATGTCCGAACGAGCGGCGTAGCGAGAGGTGGCACTCTCACCTCCCAAGCACAATTCAAGTGCACCAAGCAACAGTGTCTTGCCCGCTCCTGTTTCGCCGGTGATCACGTTAAATCCCGGCCCCAGCTCGAGTCGAGCGTCGTCGATGACGCCCAGGCCGTGCGCGAACAATTCGACCAATTGTGCTTTAGGCATGTCCCTCTCGAAGACTCTCGCGAAGGCGGAATCCGAGTTCGAAACTACGCGTCGCCACCACCCGTACCGGCATGGGGCTCTTTCGCACTTCGATCGCTTGACCCGGTTCCAGAGACCCGATCGTGTGTCCGTCGGCGACAATGAGAGCCGGCTTGTCGTCAACCACCAAGCGCACCACCTTCTCGCCGTCGACCACAATCGAGCGATCGATCGTAAAATGTGGCGCGATAGGCGTCAGCACCAACACGGGCACGATGGTGTCCACAACCGGACCGCCTGCGGAAAAGTTATAGCCCGTGCTCCCCGTGGGTGTCGCAACCATGACGCCGTCCGCGGAGTACGTGAGAAACGCGTCATCGTCGATGAACGTACGCACTTTGACCATGTGGCCAGCGTGAGCTCGTTCCACCACCACCTCGTTGAGAGCGAATCCGGCAGAGGATTCGCCGAGCACTGAGAATCGAAGCGCTAAGCGCTCAACGACCTGCTTGTTCACCAGTGCATCGTTGACGCTTTCGACGATTTCGGTCGAGGGCACGTTCAACAAGAATCCAAGCCTCCCGAGGTTGACCGCAAGCACTCGCGCCCCATGCTCGTGAGCGAGGCGTGCCGACTGCAAGAACGTGCCGTCACCGCCCAGGCTCACCACCAACGTTTCCGACGACATGTCGGGCTGGTCATCCTCGTCGAGAAAATGCACCGCGGACGACACCCCGTTGTTGGCGAGTGACGCCGACGCTTCACGGGCGAGGTCTATCGCATCGATTCGATTGGAAAATACGCTGAAAAGTAGTTGTGGCACTGTGCACCTCGTGTGCCTATGGTACTGACAAAGGTCGTGTCACCATTACCGGGGCAACCAACTTTACGAAAGATGTGACCTGGCGATGTCTGAGACGATGGAGTTGGCGTGCAAGGAGTCCACGATGTTCCATGACATTCCATTGGAAATTGCGACAGTCATGTCCGATCTGGAGCGACGCGACGAGGAGGATCGCAACGACGGCACCGCCCAACTTGCGCGCTTGCGCCAGATACCTCGTGCGACCGGACAATTCATCGCCCTGCTCGCCGCGTCCGCGCCCACTGGTTCGTGGATCGAAGTTGGAACGAGCGCGGGGTATTCTGCGTTGTGGCTCGCGCTGGCGTGTCGCGCTCGCTCGCATCGACTTCACACCTACGAGATCCTCGCGCCAAAAGTAGCGCTCGCGCAGTCAACATTCGAACACGCCAACGTAGGCGATGTCATTACCCTCGTGCAAGGCGACTTTCTCACGTACGCGAAGGACATTCACGAGATTGGTTTTGCGTTCCTCGACGCAGAAAAGGACGTCTACGACCGCTGTTATGACGTCATCGTTCCACAACTAGTCACCGGGGGCCTCCTGGTCGCCGACAACGTGATTTCACACGCGAGCGAACTCGCCGCCTTCGTGACGAAGGCACTTGAGGATCCACGCGTTGATGCGCTCGTCGTTCCCATTGGCAAAGGTGAACTGGTTTGTCGAAAACGCTAGCTGTTACGACGCTTCGTTGACATCGGCGGGTTCGTACGTGACGTCGAGTTCAGTAACCTCATCGAAAGACGAAGGCTGCAACACTATCTCGTAGCCATCGATGACCTTGAGCACGCGAACAGCATCAACGTGACCTTTGGACACCCCCGTCCACTTCGCTCGAGCCTTGGCGCGCGCGCTCTTCACGTCAGAAGCGACGACGGCGACCACTTCGTGATCCTCCCCCATTCGCCCGGGTGCGGGGTCACCGCCCAAGAACACTACGTACAGTTGCGGCAGGTCCGTTGTCTCTTCAGCCATGGCGCACCATCATACTGAGCACCAGGCGAACGAAAGCGAGCGATTTCTTCCAGCATCACCACCCATTGGCGTCGAGAAGGGTTGGCGGAAGTCAAAGACGACACTGCTCGGACCGTTGCCACGCAGTTCTCGGACCTTCTACTCGGCTTCGGTGGTCGAAGGTTGGTGACCATTCGGCACCCACCACATCG
>PLRK01000051.1 GCA_003163875.1 Acidimicrobiaceae bacterium
AAGAACTCTCGAGATGGAGTACTGGGCACACAACTCCGAGACAAGCCATGGGATTCGTTCGCCCGAACGCCATCGACGACCGATGAAGCCAATTCACACAGGAATCTAAAAAGTCCCTGGACCGTCGATTGAGTCATAGATCGTGATGGTAGGCGCGCCATTCATTCCAATCGAGCCCATAACATCGCCGATCTTCGGGTTGGCGGCGAAGAAACTTTGGAAGTGCTCCGCCGTGTCCCATTCATCGATAACTATAAGTTCGCCTTTCCCAGCCACAAACCGGTGGCTGACCACGCCGGCACCCTTCGTACTCGCTGATGTTTCCTCAAAAAAAGTCGAATTACTGTGAAGACCCTCGATCGCCTTGGCAACGTCAGCCACAGGAAAACTAATCGTAACAACGACACTCATATTGTTGTCCCCCTTGGACAATGACGCGCCTCGCCCGAGGCGTTCACGGAAGACTACTGTATGGCGCGCTTAATTTCGTTGGAAATCATCGTCGTTCCACCGTCTGGACTCGTACCAGGAAATCTGTGGTTGCAATCAAGCGTTGCGTCGGATGCCCGGGCGGGCGAGAGTATCCAACTGATCCTCTCGGCGAGGTGTGGTCGTCGCACGCACCGTCTTCTCGAATGGTGACGGCGAGATCCAAAAACTTCGAGTCGGTGCTTTTGACAAGGTGTAGGTTCCAACCCTAGGGGGGTGCGCGATGTGAGGTGCCCGAATCAAAGTCGTCGATGAGTTCCTTGCGAACGGGAACGATTGCGACGGTCGCGCAGTGCACGATACGAAACGAGGGGGAGCAAAATGTCGTTTGCTGACGTGAATGGTCAACGCCTGTATTTTGAAGACTCCGGGGGAGACGGTGCGCCGGTCCTCTTCAGTCACGGATTTCTCATGGACCACGAGATGTTCGAGCCGCAGGTGGCTGCGCTCGCCGACGAATTTCGTTGTATCACGTGGGACGAGCGCGGATTTGGTGCCACCGCGGCAACTGCGCCCTTCACCTATTGGGATTCGGCCGATGACGCGCTCGCACTGCTAAGTCATCTGGGAATCGACGCAGCTTTCTTCGTCGGTATGTCGCAAGGCGGTTTCTTGTCGATGCGCGCTGCGCTTCGTGCTCCCGAGCGGGTACGCGGACTCGGATTGATCGACACCCAGGGCGGCGTCGAAGCGGACGACGTACGACCTCTCTTCGAAGCAATGAATGCCGATTGGGTCGAGAATGGTCCGTCTGACGTGACCCTCAGCGCGGTCGCCGACATGATCATGAGCCCCGGTTACGACCACTCGCCTTGGGTCGCCAAGTGGGTCGCCCGGCCGAGAGAAGACAACGTCATCCCATTTCGTGCCTTGATGGATCGAGACGACATCTGGGATCGAATCCCAGAGATCACGGCGCCGACGATTATTTTCCACGGCGAGAACGACGTCGCGATCTCGATGGACAAGGCGGAACGATTGGAGTCATTGCTACCTCACTGCGAGAAGCTCGTCCGCATCGCCGGCGCGGGACACGCGTCGAATCTGAGTCATCCCGATGAGGTCAACGGACCCCTTCGCAGTTTCCTTCGGAGTCACTCGTAAGCAGCGTCTGTTGTGCATCCAAACACCGATCGTCTCTCGTCGTCGGGTGCAGCGCAATTGCGTCAAGCGAGGAGAGCCAGTGTCCTCAGCAAACGAGTGTGACGTGCGTCCGCACGAAGTAGTCTCACGTCATGTCAAGCGCACAAGCCAACGGAATAACTATTGAGTTCGACACGTTCGGTGACCCGACCTCACCGCCCGTCTTGTTGATCATGGGACTCGGCGTGCAGATGACCTTGTGGGACCCCGAGTTCTGTCAAAGTATCGCCGACCGAGGGTACTACGTGATTCGTTTCGATAACCGCGACGTGGGACTGTCCAGCTCGTTCGATGACACCGGGGTCGATGATCTCGGCGAGGTCATGTCAGGCAAAGTCAGTGCACCGTACGCACTCACGGACATGGCGGCTGACGCGGCGGGCCTACTCGACGCACTCGGCATCTCTTCAGCGCACATCGTGGGTGCGTCAATGGGAGGCATGATCGCTCAGACATTCGCGATTGCGTACCCCGAAAAGACTCGATCACTCACCTCGATCATGTCGACGACAGGCGACCCGGAGGTGGGTCAAGCTTCGCCGGAAGCACTCGGCGCACTCTTGGGACCGGCACCGACCACGAGGGATGAGGCGATCGAGTCGCGCGTTCGTACGTCGAAGGTGATTGGCTCTCCGGGCTTCCCGGCGGACGAGGCGCAACTTCGCGAGTACGCAGGCTCAGCCTACGATCGGGCGTTTCATCCTTCCGGAATGGTTCGCCAGCTCGCCGCGGTCATTGGACAACCCAACCGCACCGAAGCCCTTCGCGCAGTTGACGTACCGACGCTCGTCATACACGGTGCCGACGATCCGTTGGTCAATCCGTCGGGCGGAGTGGCCACTGCCGACGCTATTCCTAACGCAATACTCAAGATCGTGCCCGGCATGGGGCACGACGTACCTCCGGCGTTGTACGGAGAGATTGTGGAATCGCTCGCCGAAAACTTTGCCCGCGCCTAAGTCGCCATTTCGTCGTTGTTACTAACGCCGTTAGGTGATTGTCAGATGAATACGCCGAGTGCCTCGCAATGCCCAGCGAACAAGTCGTGGTGATCCGGTCGAGCAACGCAGAGCAGGAGAACCTCCTCTTCAATTTCTGAAGGCGTCAGTAGTCGCCTGGACTGGACGGGACATCGACGCCATGCTCGCGGAGAATTTCGAGAGGCACAATCTCGAGTGCTCTTTCGTGGGTCGACGCGAGAACGACGAACGCTGCTGCACCATCGTGGTGGGCACGCAGCCAATTGACCGCAGTCACGCACCATCGGTCGCCGGGCACCAATCCTGGGAACCCGTACTGAAGCATTGGTGTGCTCAAGTCGTTGCCAATTGACTTTTGGTGCTCGAGAAATTCTGCGGTGACGACCGCACAGATTGTGTGGCTCCCGAGGTCTTCTGGCCCTGAGGTGCAGCAACCGTCGCGGTAGAAACCGGTGACGGGGTCAGTGCCACAAAGCTCCAATGGTCCGCCCAAGACGTTGCGATCCGCCATGGGTCCAGTATCGCTTACTCGAGCGTCCAGCCCACTGGACCTTCACTGTTTATTTCGCCTCCGTTTAGGGAGTGTTTTTAGTCCGACTTGTCGTTAGTCAGAATCGAGTGCTACGAGTCGAGCCACGTCAGCGTTTTCCTGCGGGCTGCCGGCGACGCGCTTATTTGCAATCAGGTCATCGCGGCTTATGAAGGGAAGGTGCAAACCATCGATACGAACCGTGAGACGCCGCGACCGTGCAGAGTCAAACTCGACACCTTCAATCGAGGTGAGAATATCGATACGTTACAGAGGGTATCCGGGATTGCTGCACATTTAGTTGACTGTCGTCAGTCCGCTTGTCAGAGGGGTTTTTGTGATCACAAGGACCATAGAAACAGAAGCTCGCGTCTTTGCAGTCACATTCCAATTCTACCGGAGGCAGTCACACTTCAAGGTGAAACACTTCCTCGCTATTTGCAGGTTGTGCAGAAGATATTCGGACAATGGCGGACAGGGGCTAACCAGCAAGCGCATTGACTGAGGTCATGTCCTCCAGCGTCGCGCATTCAATTCTTGCGTCGCATTTCCAATCGGCGTTCAACTCTTGTTGTTAATAACAATCGTCACGGGCTGACTCAGAAGGGTACCGTCCGCTGTTCGTGCGTTCACTCTGAAACTAAAACTACCTGATGCCGTCGGTGTTCCATGAAGGTTCCCATTCGGGTCAAGTTTCAGACCTTTGGGGAGTGACTTTGACGGTCCCGGTTCAAAATGAAATATTGCAGATTTCAGACCATTGGCGCTGAACTGATACGAATAAACTTGGCCAACAGTTCCCTGTGGGGGAGCGCTGGTGACCGATTGTACGTTGCCTTGCGAAAGATTGACGACAGCACTAACAGCTTGATCTGTAGCCTTCGATGAGAAATAAAACGTCACGGCGGCGCTCACGCTCGCGATGAGACCGCCCAAGAGTGTGCTTCTTAGTTGTTCGTCGTTCACAACGAACGCCGCAGTGCACAAGACGAGCAAGCCGAAGACTAGGGATATAGCTAGCCAACTGCGGATCACCGATTCTGAGGGATCAGGAGTCGTCTTTGAGCCCCAAAACCGTCCACGGCCGATGAGCACAATGATGCCAGCAAGAAGAGCGCCTCCAACAACGAAAGAGAGAAAGACGACGTCTTGGCTGTACGAAAGAACTGGATGCGTCGCGTTGTTCGCAATCGTCGTCGTGGTGGTGTCCATGGATTCCCCCAACATCTAGTTGTCGGCGAAGATTCTTCGACTCGGCCGTACCATCTGTCTATGGTGTGGGGGCACCGTCATACACGCGCTGACGCGAATGTTACCTCGTCGCCAGCGATTTTTCTCGCGGAGAGGCTAATTTCGGCAATCAGCATTGACTTGCATATTCTTGTACGGCGTATGTCTCAGGAACTTTGGTAGGCGCCAATGTCGATATGCCTAGAAGTGCGAGCGCGACCATTGATATCGATCGCGGGAGCACCGAGTGATGTCCCTGCCGCGCGCGCCGGACTCTTGGGAAGTAGCTGAAAATTGTCACCCGCAACGTTCGTGAATCTTGGGTCCCCGGTCACGTTCCCATTTCGTCCGGACCAGGACGATTTTTGAACCAAGGAGTGGCTCAGCATAGAAGGGGTCACTTGTCCTTCAATCGAACCCCAGAGAATGCAATTGACGACGTTGAGTCCGGTGATCATGTCTTCAGTGGCACCAAAGGAATTTGCCGCAACGTCTAGGACATTGCCGCTCGGGTTTACTAGCGTGTCGTTTTCCAATCGGAGGCCCTGCACCGTGTTGCCCGATGTCATGCCACTTTTCCCTTCGCCGCCGATGACCACCACTGCGCTATTCGATGAAGTTACGACGTCGTTCACGATATTCACATTTGAAATACCGTTCGAAACCGAGGGATCGCCGCCGCCTTCGATGTCGATTGCACCGTAACCGTTGGTCGGCTGGAGCGGCACGACGCCCGTCGCTACTCGATTCGCATCTATTGAAACCGTGCTGATGTGATTGGACGTCGCAACGCGTCCTCCAAGTGGGGTTCCACTTCCATTCACTACCTTGATGCCGTTAGCTTTCAGTGACGTATTGACTTGGTTGTTAGCAATGGAAATGTCTGAAATCGAGTTCGATGAACCTCCGGCGCCCAGTCCCGCCTGGACGAGTATGCCGGTTGTCAAGGTGCCACTGACGTCGTTTCCTTTCACCAAAACATCGGTCAGTGAATTTGAGTCCGGATAACCCAGCGGAAGCACGTTTGGGTCCGTGGCACTGGGGGCGTCGGTTCCAGCAAAGAGCACAATTCCTTGGCAGCAGATAGTCAAGCCCTTATTGACGAGGTCGACTGAATTATCGAGTATTTGAACCTGTTCGATTCTGTTACCGACTGCTCGATTCGTTCCAGGTCCAACATCGATGCCCTCGCCAGTCTGACCGGTGATTTTGTTGCCACTGATAATCACTCCGGAAACGCTGGAGCCCGTTGCATTGGAGCCAATCTCCACGCTGATTGCGCCGTCATATCCTTGCACGGCAATCGTGTTTTTTGCGACCGTCACGTTCGAGAATGTATCGCCGGCATCAGAATCCTTGATTGCGAATCCCGTGTCCATTGTTTCAATGGTGTTGCCCGTAATCGCGGTGTTGCTCCATGTGTCGTCCGTCGTGCACGGCGTTGCGGTGCCACCGAAAAGCCCACATCCTTGTAAGTACATCGACCCCATGAGAACACCAAATTGTTGAATGTTTTCCATGTTCATGTTGCTCACAGTGTTTCCGTTGAAAGTTTCATGAGTAGCTAAGGATTGGCTATTAAGAGGGGGCGGATCAATATCGATACCGATTCCAAAGCCCGACAGCGTGAGAGCGTTGATCGTATTGAAGCTTGATGCAATCGTAAGTCCAGTACCTAATCCCTGGAACGACGGTGCTTTATCCAACGTCACTTCGGCTTCACCAGTCCCGTCAGTGTCACCGCTGATGGTCACTCCTCCACTTCGAAGTGGCGGCAGGGGCGAAGTGAGCGAAATCGTTTGCCCCTTCAAAGACGGCGCGAACGAGATGGATTCCGTACCCTGACTGTTGTTCGTCGCGAGTATCGCCTCTCGAAGTGAAATGCCGTCAGCACCAGGATTGGCTAACAAGCTCGAAACGCTACTGGTGTCACCATTGACGACGTCGCTAGTGGTGCTGACCAAGATGGTAGAGACAATCCCGATCGCGGGTGACGCGGTAAGCGTGGCCGCAGAAACTAGGAGACTTGAGAGAAGAATTTTGGCGCATCTAAATGACCAATTGTTCACTTCTTCGTTCTACTAGTAAACCCACAATTAAGCCTCTACTGAAGTTGAAGTCTGCTGTTGACCGGTAAGTTGACGACCTGCGTGACACGCAAGTGGTACTTGCCGTCGTTCACCTCTGTGCTCGATACTCCTTGGTCGAATTGCTCACGATGAGGGTGCGCGGACCCCCCTTGAAATGATCCACCTCGAACGAGAGTCCTGATGCTTCCGAAGGGGGCGAGGAGGACAACATGACGAAGAGGCATTACTTCTGATTTACACTCACTCGATTTTAGGGTCACTCCACAATGTTCAAAGCTGATTGAACTAATTGCGTTGCTGCGAATGTTGCTCACGTCGCTGCTCACCCTGACCAAAATTGATCGAAACTGCGATGAAACCGAAGTTAGACGGCCTTTGTACAGTACTGTATTGAACGCAGCGCAGATTGTATTTGTCAGTTGTCGAGTTGCTTGACCTGCAAGTAGTCGAAACCACAATCTTCAGCCGATTCATCCCCACTTGCTTATGTGGGCATCGTTTGGAAACGCAATCGAGGGCGCACCGGTTTCAAGCATGTCCTTGAGTCCCAACAAGAAATACGCCCACTTGGTACTGCAATGGTGCATGAAGGGGCCAGTATCGGTCCAGTCGGCGTGAGTGAATAAAACCGACGTTTCGTCATCATCGAAACCAATGTCAAAGATGACTTTCGTGTGAACCCATTCGGCTGGGCCCACCATGCAGCGCCATCGCACGAGGCGCTGATTTTTGATCTCATCAACGCGCATCACCGCTCTTGGCGTTTCACCAATGAAGAAAAAACGCAACAATTCTCCTTCGCGCGATTCGCCGTCAATTTTTTCAGTCCAGAACGTTTTGAGGCCTTCCACGGTTGCAAATGTACGAAAGACCTCGTCTACGGGGGCTTTAATGCCTACGCGGAGGCGAATGTCTGCCATGGGAACTCCTTTGGTTGTGAAGCGGCGTCGTCGCTGTCTAGTGGAGAAATTCTCAAGACACTTTCGCCTTGTTCTGCCGGCATTATTGTTTCACAGCCGTCACCAAGCCGCAATTGATTGGTCAATCAAATACGAAGGTCGACCAGTGCGACGCTTCGGCCCATCCGAACACGCTGCCTTGAAAACTCGACTAGTGAGCGATGCTTGGTTTATCGCCTCTCTGGCGGTACCCTTGCCAGGTGCGACCCCTTCGTTACTCCATCAACGTCACCTTGGACGGATGTTGCGATCACCTCGCGATAACTCCGAGCGAAGATTTGCACCGTCACGCCTCCGAAAGTATCAACCAAGCCGATGCCCTTCTCTTTGGTCGGGTGACGTACGAAATGATGGAGTCGGCGTTCCGATCGCCAAATGTCAAGCAAGTGGGGCAAGATCAGGAAGATTTGTTCACCCGGTCGATCAACGCCGCGAAGAAATACGTCGTGTCGAGCACCCTCAAGCACGTGGACTGGAATGCGGTGCTAGTGCACGGCGATTTGGACGAGGCTGTTCGACAACTCAAGAGTGAGTCCGGCAATGGGCTCTTCTTGGGGGGCTTGAAGCTCCCACTCGCATTGGCTGAACTTGGATTGATCGACGAGTACGAGTTCGTCGTGCATCCGAGACTGGCCGGATACGGTCCGACGCCGTTCGCTGGACTCTCAAAATTTGTGAACTTGAAGCTCGTGGACCAAATGACGTTCGACGCAGGCGCCGTGGCGATGCGGTATGTGCCAAGAAATTAGGTTTCAGTCTTGCGTGTTTGAGGAATTGTCGCCTCGATAACAAAGTCCTAGTTTGGTCGATGCTCCGTGAGGTCAGTTTCAACTGCGCGGGTCGTGTCGGCGTCCAATTCAGCCAGATCGGCGAACTGTGGCCAATGATCGACGCTGTCCAAAACTTCACGGACAGCCCGTCTATATCCCGATACTTCGTGACGCTCGCCGACGGCGTAGAGGTCGTTCAACGTGATGTTCTCGATCTTTCCATTCACGCGAAGATTATGGCGACTCGTCCATTTGCTTGCAGCGCGGTGGGTGTGCAGGATGTCAAAGGCCGGGGCGAGTCGCCAGTCGCCCTCGCGTGCCCGCAGAAACGCGAAATTCTTGGTGTGATCATCTCGATTGACGGCAGCTACGTTGAAGGCCATGCGCCGAAAAGCTTGTTGGAGGCTCTGGTCGTCAAGCTTCAATTGTTTGACCGCTCCAAGGTACTGGTCGTAACTGTGGGCGCCGACCTGGCGGGGATCAAGGTGGGCGAGGGCAGCGAGAGAGATTACGTGGATTCGTTCACCGCCATTGTTGCGGTCGAAGCGACGGGTCATGAAGTGTCGGCGGGGACCTTCGGCGAGCAAACGGCATTCCGTCATGTCGATGCCGGCGGCGCGCGCCATCAAACTGTAGGCGTATTCGATGCGCCCGTACGGTGCGCTGTCGCCGAGGCCGCCGCCGTGTCCATCCATCCCCGTGCCGCTCACGCCGTCGAGCTTGATGATCCAGTGCTCGAAGCCTTCGTCGAGTGGGGCCAATGCGGACGCGATCTGGTAGGTCGAAGGGTTAAAGGCAACGACCGCCTTCGCTCGAGCGCCACCGGCGCTCGAGCCAACTTGGATGAGTTGTTGGATCGCCGCGTGCGCGCCCGTCTCGCTGGCGAGCTCACCGCGAACGGTCAATCGAGCGGCGCGCACGAGATCGGCAAGGGAGAGCACGCTCGTTGCGTCCTTGGCGCGCGTGAGTGCGGGAGGACGAAACTCGAGCGCGCCCATTGCGCGATTGGCTGCGTAGGCCAGGCGGTCGAGGGGAGAGATACTCTCGACCCCAACGCCCTGTTCGGCCATCCAAGCATTCACGAGGGCATTACCGAAAGCGTCGGGCAGACTGTCTGCGACGAGGGGGACCAGTCCAAGAAACGCGTCAGGGGCAAGATTGGGCCATTGGCTATTGTCGTATGGACGTTCGCGCAGTGGCATCTCGATCGGCGAGAGTTCGAATCCCGTCGTGACCCACGCTGGGTCGTAGGCGAATACTTGGCGCTGCGTCGCCGGGTCGGGTGCGACGGCGCCAACTCGCGCACCCCACGCCCACACCTCAATGAGTCGGGCTTGTCGGTACGTCACGATTCAATCTTGCTGTGGCGGACGCGTTGCGGTGCTCGAGATGGGGCCGGGCGCCGCTGGCCTATGAGATCGAGGGGATTGAACGAGTTCGACGCGGGTGCCAAGGACTCCAGCCATGCATCGTGACCCAGCGCGTGGATGACCCTCACCAGTGTTGCAATCGAGGCTCGTCCTTTTTCTAGGTTCTTCAGCGCGCCGAGGGATACGTTGGCGTGTTCGGCTAGTTCGCTTTGGGTGAATCGTCGTTGAATGCGCAAGGACCGTATGCTCTCGCCGAGAGAAATCGCTCGCTCTTCGTCATGATTGGCCATTTCCACACCTCAATAGTTATCTTAGTAACTATTATAGTTCTATTGCACCAAAAGGTCTTCTTGTAAAGACTAGAAATCTATCTTTAAAAGTGAAAATGCACCTTCATTTTTACATTCATGACTTTTAGATACTGCATAGTGTCCTATTAAATAGGACGTCCGCAAGATGACAACAGGAACTACGAGAGGTCTTTTGGATTCGAAGTACGTGGCGCCTTGATCGATTCGACGTCGAGAGTGCCCGCATGCACAATTACTTCATTGAGCAGCGCAAGCGCTCCCTCAATGTTCGATTCTGCGCCAGAACTTGCGTTGAGACATCCTTTGTCAATGCCGTCGGCAACGCGCCCATTCTCGACGTCGTACACGGGAGTGCCCGCAGAATTTCGTCCGTGGAACCACTCGCGAGCCAAGGAATGCAACTCATCGAACTTGAGATTCTTCGTCGTCGTGGCCAATTCCGACATCGTCAAGACCGACGTCGCAACGTCGTAGGGACTCGTCTGGGGCTGATCGAATCCCGAACGGATCACGCCATCAAAGACGGCCGACGCGCTTCGCTCGGCGACGTCGAGAAAGTCGGGTCGCTCCAACACGACGCTCGCTCGCGAGAGCGCAAACTCTTGAAGGTGGCCCCACAAGTGAGGACGGCCAGTTTCGTCGGGCGAGTTCATGAGTACGTCACCGCTCCTGCATTCGGCAATCTCGTCGCACCACGTGGTGATCGTCGAGAAGTCGAGACGGGGATCTTGGCCGCGCAGGGCAATGGCCGTGAGCACGTGGAGCGCGCGCACGTCGGCGGGCACTTCAACGTCGTCGAGATGTGTCGCACCGCGTCGTAACGCGTCTTCAATTCGCTCGTCATCGAAGTAGGTGCGACCATTCGCCAAGGCGAGCATTGCTCTGGCGTGCCAGAAGTGACCACCAGCAACTGACGTTCTGGTGTCCGCGTTGATATCGCCATCCCAGTCCTTGATGAAATTGCACCAGCGACCATCGTCTCGTTGCATGGCGAGGATGAAATCTACGAGACCATCGCACCATTCCTTGGCCCACGCCAAACCGGTGCGGCTCCACAACGCACAGTAGAGTTGCAGTGCCCTCGCCGCGTCATCGACGCACGCGACTCCTTCGAAGCCGGCCTCTTGGGCGGTGATGAATTGGCCTTTGGCATCGGCGTAGACGGCAATCGCGATTGCGTTGGGTGACAGCGCCGGCACTGGTCTCGCCAATCGGGCGATTTGACGAATCAAGCGCCGGCACCACGCTGGGGGGAGTGGGTCACGAGCTTTCGACGATGCTCGGCCGATTGGACGTGCGCATTCGCCAGGTCGAGGAAGGCGCGAGCGGACTTGGGCCACGTGGTTTCTCGCCCGTACACGTAGGTCGCGTGTTCGAGTCGACTCTTGAAGGCGTCATCGTCAAGGATCGAATTCGTGGCGTCGGCGAGTTGCTGGGCATCGCGGAAATCGACCAGAAGTCCACGACCTTCGCCGAGGGCTTCGATTGCGTGCAGGTAGCGCGTTGAGATAATGGCCTTTCCGGCGCTCAGGGCGTAGGACAAGGTGCCACTCGTGATCTGATTGGGATCGAGGTAGGGCGTGACGTAGACATCGCTCGCCAGCAAGAGTTCGATTATCTCTCGTAGCGTCATGTAGTTGTCGATGAAACTCACGTGCTCTTCAATGCCGAGGTGACGAATCAAGTCGCGAAGTTCATTGCGGTACGCCTCGCCTTGAACCCGTAGTAAGTCAGGGTGAGTCTGACCAGCAATGAGGTAGATCGAATCCGGATGGTCGCGCAGTACGTCGGGCATGGCAGCGATCATGTACTCGAGGCCTTTTCGCGGATCGACAAGTCCGAAGGTGGAGATCAAGGTCCGGTCCTTCAAACCCATCTTGGCCTTGAAGGTATGGCGACCACTTGGGTCGATGACGGGTGTGCCGTGGGCGATGACGCGCACCGGCTTGTCAATGCCGTAAATGGTCTCGAGCAGCCACACGGCGGTGTGCGACATGACGACTACTTCATCGCTCGCTTGGGCGATCGAGCGAATTGCTTCACGCATGCTCTCCGAAGGTTCGGGAAGTACGGTATGCAACGTCGTGATCACTGGTTTTTTCAGCTCGACGAGGAACGACCAGAGATAGTCGTGGTAGACGCTGTGGGTCGAGCCATCCTTCGTGGTCTCTTCACTCCAAATGCCGTAGAGACCGAATTCGTGTTGGACGATGACGATATCGACATTGGACTCATTGATGTCCCGAGCAGCCTGGCGAAAGCTGTTTTCGCGATCTTGGCGGATACGCCAGCGGACATTGGATTTGTACGCGCGAAGGGCACTGGGTTCGTCAATGGCGGCGACGTAACAGATGACTTTTGGATCGACATCTTCGATGGCTCCCATCAAATCGGCACTGAACGTGGCGATGCCACATCGGCGGGGTGGAGCCGTGGAGAGGAAGGCTATTCGTATTGCTCCAACATATCGTCGAAGTAACCGCGCCGTTTCAGTGTTTCCTGGCCCTTTTTTCCTTTGGAGTTGAGGTTCAATGGCGTGCCTCCTGGTTCGTCGTACGCGAGAGCCTTCGATCATGACTCTCGGCTCAGCATCACCCTCGACGTGCTCGCTCCGTAGTGGGATGACCATTCATTGGGTTGCTGGTGACGCGGGGCACGATTCTCGGCCGAGTGACACGGAGTACGTCGAGAAGGGCGTTAGAGTTTCACGGATGCGGGGCATCAACAGGAGAACAATGACGCTACGTCGCGTCCCGACGCCACGTTGCGCCACTCGCATCACAAAAGAAATGACGCGGTGACCCGTTGGCACTAATCGACACAACTGACAAGGATGGCATGAATCCCTTCGTACTGAAACCGCTGCCGCTGCTCATTGAAGCCGACATCAACGATCCGTTCGAGATCGAGGGGATCCTCAATCCGGCGGCGGCCCGGGGTCCCGACGGGGAGCTCTACCTCTTTCCGCGAATCGTTGGCAAGGGCAATTACAGCCGAATCGGGATCATGCGAGTGATTTTTGACGACGCGGGCGAACCGGTGGGTGTCGAGCGAATGGGTATTGCATTGGAGCCTGAAGCCCCGTACGAATTGCGTGGTGAAGGGATGGGCGGATGTGAGGATCCTCGCATCACGTACGTTGAGCCAATCGATTTGTATGTCATGACCTACACGGCATTTTCGATGCAAGGCCCTCGTATCGCCATTGCCGCCTCGCGCGACCTGCTGCATTGGGATCGATTGGGGTTGGCCAAGTTCGCACCGGTCGGTGCAATCACCTTCGACAATGTTGACAACAAGGATGCGGTGATGTTCCCGCGTCCAGTGCCCGGTCCGACCGGAGACCTCGAACTCGCGTTGCTGCATCGTCCCTACTTCTCCGGTGTGGAACACGAGGAGACTCTGCGCCTAGGTCAGGAACGAAAGCTCGACCTCAGTCGCGAGTCCATCTGGTTATCCTTCAGCCCCTTGCAACTTGGCGACGATCGTGAGGAGTTAACCCGCTTCGCGACACATATCCCATTAGTGACGCCAGAGGCACCCTGGGAAAATCTCAAGATTGGCTCCGGCACACCACCGGTACTGACGCCCGAAGGCTGGCTCATCATCTATCACGGTGTGAGTAGCGAATTCGATCCCGATGCCGGGAAGGAACGACTCACCTATTCGGCCGGTATCACAATCCTCGCCGAGGAGAACCCTCAAGACGTGGTGTTTCGAACCCAGCATCCGATATTGACGCCCGTCCCGACGCCCGGACCACGAGGAACGAGTGCTGACGTAGTGTTCCCCACGGGAATCGACCGTCGCGACGACATCGGACAGCCGGACCGTTTTGACGTGTACTTCGGCATCAACGACTTTCGCATCGGCGTCGCGCGTCTTGATTTCCCGACCGACGTCGGGCTATCGACAACAGTTGGAGCGACCAGTGTCGTTACGACTCTTTGACGCCAGATCAGGACGAGAACTGAGAGGTGAGGCGTCGTTTAGCCGACGAACTTCTTCACGTCGGCAATGAGCTTGTTCTCTACCTCAAGGCTCCACGCCGAATCAGCGATGTCGACGACGAGGAAGAGATCCGAGAGCAGCAACGTCTCGATGGCAGCGACGCCAAGGTGCTGCAACCATTTTCCAACGCCGAAGTGAACGTTGAAATCCGCGGGCGTACCGGTGATCGTGATGGTGAACGCACGGTCGGCGTCGACAACCTCACGCAAGAATCCAGACTTTTTCGCTTGAATGACCGTACCCTTGTCGCTTGTTGGTGACGTTTGGACGGTAAAGCCGTCGTCGGTGAGGTACTTTTGAATGTGAGCCTGCAGGGCACTGAGGTCAGTGCCTTTTCCTTGAAAATGTTCATCTTTGTCGCCGAGCATTGAGCCCTCCTGAATGGTGTAAATGATCAATCGATCTCAATCCTAGTGAGCGGTCGGTAACTTTCATCGAAGAATTTCGACTACTGCCCGACGCAACGAGGTACCCGAGTGACCCAAGCGTGAACATCGAGGGAACAACCATAGGATGCAACCTATGGCGAGATACCAGACAGAGATCGAGTCCACGTTCACGGCTGGTGCCGCGTTTCACTACATGGCGGAATTTCAAAATGTCGAGCATTGGGATCCAGGCGTGAGGACTGCGGAGAAATTGTCCGATGAACCAGCGCGTCTCGGTACTGAATTTCGCGTGCTCACCGTGACGAATGGGCGAGAGATTCCTATCGTTTATCGAATTAGTGAATTCGACGAAGGTTCACGTGTGGTGTTGAGGGGCGAGACGTCACGTCTCATCTCACAAGATGAGATCACCGTTCGCGCGAACGGTGATGAATCCGTCGTCACGTACATCGCGAATCTCAAACTGCGTGGACCTCTTGCAATCCTCAACCCCTTCTTGGGATCTACCTTGAAGAAAATCGGGGACCGCGCGCGCGACCAGCTTCGAAAGTCCTTGAATCCTTCCTAGGGCGCCGACCACTCTGCACTCGTGCGACTCGCTCGCGAGGTAAATACCACGACTGCGAGAATGCCAACGACGGCGAGCAATAACGGCCAGTAGATCTGTGCGTGCAGAACAAGGATTGCTCCGGCGAGCCCGCCAATGAACATGCCCAGAATTGAGACTGCGCGGCGCACGTTGGTAATGGACAACTGCTTGACGTGACCTAGGTCGGCGACCATCCCGGTAATCGTGAGGGTCAAGACGGTCGTCGTGAGATCGGGTATCGCGAGCTTGCGAGCGGTCGCGTTTTGGAGCCCCATCGCGATCCCCATCATGCCAATGAGTGCGAAGCGGTATCCTCCCGTCGACGGATTCGCGGTTTGGGTCGCCAGGATGAAGGCAATGGCGAGGAACACGCTTTGAATTGAGGCGGCAGTGACGAGTAGCGAACCACGGTGCGTGGAGCGGTAGACGAAGAGTCGTCCACCGATCGCCGCGCCCACGACAAAGGCCCCGAGCGCGGCGAGTGAGGCACTGATGGAAAATCCGGGAGCGCCCGCCAAGGCGAAACCAAGAAAGACAATGTTGCCTGTCATATTGGCGACAAAGACGTGACCCAGGACGAGATAGCTGAACGCATCGACGAGGCCGGTGACGACGGTCATGAGCACCATCATTGAGGGCAGTAGACCGTGGCGACGATTGCGATGTGGTACGAACGTATCGGCGACGTCAGCGAAGATGCGTGGCATATGGTCTCCTCATCATGTCGTCGTTGTCAAGAATTCGATGAAACGGAGTCGTCGAGATGTCATCCCTCGTCCACGTGCAACTCATAGCGAAGGGGTACGAGGGATCGCCGGTGTCGAGGATCAATGGCACCCCAAATGCCGCGCGGCAACCAGAGCGTGACGATGATAGCGAACGCACCCAGGATGACCAGATACCACACGCCGTAGTTGTCAAGGGTCTGTTCAAGAATGAAAAAGATCACCGCTCCGATGATGGGGCCCTCGAAGGAACCAATGCCGCCGACCAGCACCATGAAGATCATGAATGCCGAGTATTGGATGGCAAAGGATGAGTTGGGCTGGACCTCCAGGTTCGAGATAATGAGCAGCGCGCCAGCGCCGCCGCAAATGGCCGCCGAAAGAATGAAGATGAATCGCTTCGTGCGAACGACGCTTACCCCAGTGGCGGCGGCGGAGTGTTCATCGTCGCGCACCGCAACGAGCGCCATACCAATTCGACTTCGAAGTAGAAAGCCTGTGACGCCCAGCGCCAGCACACAGAGCGCGAGGGCGAACCAGTAGGTGATGTCGTCACGGGTGATGGGACTTAGATTGTTGAGGTCATTCAACGACGCTCCGGCTCCACCACCAAGATTCGACTGTTGACCAATGACCAATTGGAAGACCTGGGCGATGACCCAGGTGCCAATCGCGAAGTACCCACCTCGTAGTCGAAAAGCGAGAAACGAGACGGGAATGCTGACGAGACCCGAAAGGACGATGGCAATCGGAACTCCGTACCAGGCCAACACCCCGTGCAGCGATAGGTCAAGGACCGCGTAGGACGCGAAACCAATGAACGCCTGTTGGCCAATACTGATCATTCCTCCATAACCCGCGACGAGATTCCAACCGACCGCCATGATGAGAAGGATGAAAAATTGGGTGAGGTCATTGGTGGTCGCGTCACCAGTGATGGCGGGTGCAAACGCGAGTAGCACCGCGACCACGATCACCGTACCGAGACCGAGTCGCGATCCTTTGGAACCTCGCGTGACGAGGGGCGCGACGTCGAGCGGTGAATTCGTGATCTCACTCACCGGGCGACCTCGCTCTTCAATCCAACCAAGCCTTGCGGTCGAAACGCGAGAATTGCGAGGAATACCAGATCTCCAATGAGAATGCCGTCAGCGGCGTTGATCTGACTCCCCACTGTTTGAGCGATGCCGAGCGCAATTCCTCCGATCAAGGTGCCCCAAAGATTGCCGAGTCCCCCGATGATGACGGCTTCGAAGGCGAATAGCAAATCCGATGAACCCGACGTGGGAGCAAAGGACGTACGCATCGCAAGGAACAATCCTCCAATCGCGACGGTCGCGAGCGCAATGGCGGTCGCGATGGAACGGGTGCGCTTGGGATTGATGCCACTGAGCGACGCCGCTCGTCGATTGTCCGCAGTCGCGCGAAGCGCAAGTCCCGTGCGGGTCTTTGAGAGGAAAAGCTGGAGTCCGACGATGACGATCACCGCAATCACGAAAATGATGACGTTCAAGCGTCCGACGTACACGTCGGTGGCGATCTTCCAACTTTGATATGACAGCGCTCCAATATTGAGCGATTGGTCATTTGCTCCGAAGGTTTGTTGGAGGAGGTTCTCGATGACAATCGAGAGGCCGAACGTCACGAGAAGCGGTGACAATTCACCACCGTCGAGAGCACGGTCGAAGAGAAATCGTTGGAGGAAGTAACCAACGAGGGCCGCGACTGGTACCACCGCCGCAAAGGTCCACAGCGGATTCCCACCCAAGTGCTCGATCAAGATGATCGAGAAATACGCCGCCAGGACACCGATGTCGCCGTGAGCGAGATTTACCAGGCGCATCACACCAAACATCAGCGAGAGACCACAAGCGAAGATCGCGTAGAGTCCGCCGAGGAGCAATCCCTGGACCACCGCGTTTAGCCAGATCACGACGCTGCCTTTGACGAGGGTCCTAGGTCGTGGCCGAAATACGCTTGACTGATTGCTCGTTGGCTCAGCGTGTCTGGTTTTCCCTCAAGGACGACGCGACCCTCGAGAAGGCAAATCGCGTAGTTAGCCGCCGCCAGCGCTTCGGTGATGTTCTGTTCGACTACTAGGAGGGTGGTGCCTTCGGCGGTGATGCGTTGTAATGCCGCATAGAGATCACGGATGATCACGGGGGCGAGCCCCAGGCTGACTTCGTCGAGCAGTAACAACGAGGGATTCGACATCAACGCTCGTCCAATCGCGACCGCTTGTTGTTCACCCCCCGAAAGCACCGCCGCGCGATGCTTTCGGCGAGCCGCAATGAAGGGAAAGAGCTCGTAGACGGCATCGAGGTCCCACGTGCCGCGTCGCCGTGTAGAGGCACCACTTCGAAGATTGTCTTCGACGCTGAGTGTTCCAAAGAGGTGGCGACCCTCGGGCACGAGGGCAATTCCTTTGCGCACTCGCTGGTGAGGGGCGAGTGAGGTGATGTCGATGTCGTCGAAGAACACTCGTCCTTCGCGGGGCGCCTGTTCCCCTGAGATGAGTGAAAGGAGGGTCGACTTGCCGGCGCCATTTGCGCCAATGACGGCGAGGATCTCGCCCTGATCAACCTCCAGCGAGAGCTCTTGGAGCGCTTGGAGGTGTCCATAGTAGGCGGTGACCCTGTCAAGACGTAGGTGCGTCATTGCGGGCCCACGATCAACGCCGCGCTTCCGAAGTAGCTTTCGACGACCGCCGCACTTTGCAGCACATCTTCTGGAGTGCCTTCCGCGATGATGTGCCCGCCACTCAGGCACACCATTCGATCAGCGGTTGCGAGGAGCGCTCGCACCACGTGCTCGACCCACACGAAGGTCAGACCAGCGTCACGAAGCGAAAGGATGATCTCGGTCAGCACGACGACTTCTGCATCACTGAGGCCGCCCGCAACCTCGTCGAGAAGAACGAGTGACGGTCGGCCAGCGATTGCCCGTGCGACCTCCAGGCGTTTGCGGTCAAGCAAGCGCAACTGCGCACCAGCGACGTTCGCGATGTGGTTCATGCCGCAACGCTCAATAGCGAACGCCGCGCTCTCTTTGGCCTCCTCACCGCGCAGACCACCCGCCTGTTGGGCGGCGAGCAGCGCGTGCTCGAAGACAGTAAGGCCAATGAAGGGACGCGGAATTTGGTAGGTACGCGCGAGCCCGAGACGCGCTCGATGTGAGGAGCGTACGTTGGTTACGTCGCGGTCGTTGAACACGATAGTGCCGCTGTCCGCCCGGACGTCACCACCGATCATTGCCAGCATGGTGGTTTTCCCGGCCCCGTTTGGGCCCACCATGCCAACAATGCTTCCTCGATCAACGCTCAACGAGACGCCGTCAGCGACGACGACTGATCCCAGGCGTTTCTCGAGCTCGGTGATTTGTAGGAGTGGCTGATCCGTCAGACGGTTGCTCCCGCAATTGCTTCAGGCTTGCCACCCAAGGGAATGTTCGGGTGTTGCGCGTTGGTCACGACGACGAGCGCGTAGCCCGATTGGGTGTTGCCAGCGCGCCACTGCCCTCCGACGAGGGGAGTCTTGGTGACGTTGGGTACAGGTCCCTTGGTCCAATCGAGCGGTCCGACGATCGTATTGAGCTTCAATTTCGAAAGGGCCGACACGAAGGCGCTCGGATTGTGTGCTTGACCCGAGCTCTTTAGTGTCGCGATTGCAACCTCAAAGAGGGCATGCACGAAACCAATTGGCTGGGTCCACTGGTCACCCGTCTTCTTCTCATAATCAGCGGCGATGTGCGCACAGTTCTGCTTCGTGATGGAACTGACGTACGGGTGCGTGGGTCCCCACCAATATTCGGTCCCAATGTTCTCCGCCAGTGAACCCAGCGCTTGCGCTGAGCTCGGGAAGAGCATCGCCTTGGCAATTGTTGCGACCTTGGGAATGTAACCCTGCGATGCTGCTTGCTTGTAGAACGTGGTGAAGTCCGGTGGAATTGGCACGCCCGTAAGAATCTCGCAATTCCCGTTGCGGAACGCGGTGATCTGCGCAGTGAAGTCAGTCGTCAGGTCCGTGTAGCGACCAGGATCGACGATGGAATACCCGAGCGGCTTCGCAAAGGATGGGAAACCAGTCGTCGTGCTCGCGAATGCGTCACCGTCGCTGTCGTTGGGCCAAAGACCTCCGATGATCTTGTTGTTGGCGACGGCGCTCCAAATGTCCGAGTACACGGCCTCAACATCTTCCAATCCCCAAAAGAAGTGGTAGGTCCACTTATATTTTGTGGTGGGTGTCGCGCCACGACCGAAAAACCACGACTGCCATGGCGCGACGGTGCTGATGCAAGGCACGTGATTCGCTTCACACTGGTCCGACACTGGATTGGTTGTATCGGGCGTAGAAGACACGAGTATGACGTCGACCTTGTCGTTCTTGATGAGGTCTTCAGCGACCGATGCCGCTGTCGCGTCCGTTGATTGACTGTCCTTCACGATCACCTCGATGGGATACGTGACACCCTTGATGGTGACCCCCTTGGCGAGCAGCGACTTCAAGGCGCCGATGACAAAGGTGTCGGCCGCCCCGAACGCTGCGAGCGGTCCCGTTTCTGGACTCACGTAGCCAAATTTGATTGTTTTTCCAACGCTGGTTGCTCCGGCGGCGAGTGGGTTGGCCAAGTCGACGGCCCCGCTGAGTCCAACGGCAGCCAGCCCGGCGATGCCCCCCTGAAGAAGCGTCCGGCGACTCAACTCGCGTTCGGACACTCCCGATTCATTGTCATTGCGCATTTCTAAATTCCCCCTGATCTAGATACTGCTTTGGCGAAACATAGCATTGTCAACGAGTGAATTTAATACTTGATTTTGAAACCTTTTGTGGTTATGTTCAGGCTCTGACCAAGAACGCGGTGGGCCGAGCCTAGGACGTGGGGAGCCTGCCGTCTTTGGCGTCGGAAGGGTGCTGTCTGCGCTCTTGCGACGGTGCGAGTTTGAGGATTTCGCTGTTCTCGAAGTTTTGACGACATCAAGTAAAGGGGGGGGCGGTGACGAAATACAAAACGATATTCGCGGGGCTCGATGGCTACGAAAAGGGTGGCGTTGAGGTCATCAACGATGATCCGAAGAATTACGTTTTTTCCAACATTTTCGAGGTTGCGAGCAAGGCAAAACCCTGGGAGAAAGTAGCGGTCGCGAAAAATCAAGAATACGTCCTCGAAGTGATTCGCGCCGAGGGTACGTCGAGTTGGCGAGTGACCCCTCACGACGAGTTCGCAATGGTGGTCGACGGCGAGGTGGTCATTGACTTGCTTGATCCCGAGCACCCTTTGGTTGACCCGTCGGCATCTGGTTCCATTGCGTTGAGTGGTGAACCAAAGGGCACAGTCATGGGTAAGGTCATCGCGCGTCGTGGACATCTAGCGCTCCTTCCCGCGGGTCGTTGCTATCGCATGCGAGCTGAGAAGCCTTCCGTCGTGTTGTTGCAGACGGTGTCAGGTCCTGACACCGTCGAACGATGGTCCGAAATCTGTCAGAAGTACTAAGTGAGCGGGGAGATAATATGACAACTTCACCAATTCAGTTGGGCGACGTGCCTAACGAGCACGGCTATCGTCCTTTTACCCTGGGCGGATTTCGATTTGAACGCGACGAGCATTTCGTGCACGTCCAGTGGCCGACTGGTCGTCACGTTACGGCGGCAGAACCATTCCTAAAGGCCATGATGCGTGACGTCGCCTGGAACTTTTTCTACGGCACCGTGAACTTCGATTCAGTGATCGGGACCCTGAACCACTACGGGAATGTTGACCTCTTCGCTGGACGTTTCAACGAAGAGTATCGAAAGGCCGAACTCGATCATTCGGAGAATTTCCCCCATGATGAGATTAAAGAGACGTTCCAAGCGATTCTCAACGACTGGGTGAACGAGGATTTCGATCCCTTTGCCGCGCCAATGGAAACGGGTTCGGCGTACGGTGAAAAAAGTGGCAATAACTCCCGTGCGGTGACTCGCACGCGCGTCGCCGCAAAGCGCATGGTGGGTTTGCCGGATGACGAGCCGCTTCGAAGCGATGAGTCGGGCTACCCGGTCAATCGCGCCTTCTTGGATGTGGATCTTGATGAGCCAGTGGTCGAGGTCGTGAAGGGTTACGAGAATGAAGTGTCGGCATTTAATTTCTTTGGCTACTTGTCACGAAGCGACGTCACGTGGAACCCTTCAGTGGTCTCGGTGTGTCGTGACAGTTTGATGTGTCCCACGACGGAGGAATTCATACTGCCAATCATTCACGGCAACGATAGGGTCGAATGGTTCCTGCAGTTGAGTGACGAAATCATCTGGGAAGTTGAAGATCGCGAATCTGGTAAGCCGAGGGCCAAGGTCGTCATGAAGGCTGGTGACTGTGCGGCGATGCCTGCTGACATCCGCCACCAGGGCTACTCACCAAAACGTTCGATGCTGCTGGTGTGGGAGAACAATTCGCCGGACCTTCCAGGCATGATTGCTCGAGGCGAAGCGCCGACCGTACCCGTCACGTTCTAGGTGCCATTGCTTACTCGCGGTCTGTTCATCAACGGAGAGTTCGTCGACGCGATCGACGGGGCGACGATGGAGGTCGTCAATCCTCATGATGGTTCGGTGATCGCGATGGTCGCCGAGGGCGGTGAGCGAGACATAGATAGGGCGGTTCTCGCCGCTCAAGGCGCGTATCCACAATGGTCATCACTCGCCGCCGCCGAGCGAGGTCGACTGTTGCTACGGCTCGCCGACGTCATCGAGCAGCATTCGGCTGAACTCGCACGGCTTGAGTCACTCGATACCGGACACCCGATCCACGACTCGACCTTGCTGGATGTCCCGCGAACCGTCGCCACGTTTCGCTACTTCGGTGGGATGGCCGATAAGTACCAAGGCTTTCTACCTCCCGTGGAAGCCGGCTTCCTCAACTACGTCACCCATGATCCGATCGGAGTGGTCGGGCAAATCGTCCCGTGGAATTTTCCGCTGATGTTTTGCGGCTGGAAGTTAGGACCTGCGCTTGCCGCAGGGAACACGGTCGTGATGAAGCCCTCGGAGTTGGTGCCGCTGTCCACCTTGCGACTCTGTGAACTCTTCGAGGAAGCTGGCTTTGCACCCGGGGTCCTCAACGTTGTGCCCGGTTACGGTGCCCGCGCCGGTGCGCGGCTCGCGAGTCATCCCGATATTGGCAAGGTGAGCTTTACGGGTTCGACCGCGACGGGCCGCTCGATTGTCACGCAGTCCGCCGGGAATCTAAAGCGATTGCAGCTTGAGTTAGGAGGCAAGGGCGCCAATATTGTCTTTGGTGACGCCAATCTCGCCGCCGCCGTCAACGGTTCGGCGTTCGCGATCTTTCACAACCAGGGCCAGGCGTGCATCGCTGGTTCGCGACTGATTCTGCACGAGTCCATAGCTGATGAGTTCCTAGAGAAGTTCCTCGCGCTCGCCGCTTCAATTCGCCTCGGGGATCCATTGAATGAGGCGACGGAGATGGGACCACTCACGTCGGCGATGCATCGCGATCGAGTGCTCAACTACGTCGACATTGCGCGTGGCGAAGGGGGAGAAGTATTGACGGGTGGCAAGGCACCCGAAGACCCCGCGCTGTCGAACGGTTACTACATTGTGCCAACTGTCGTACGCGCGTCGCCAGAGAGCCGCGTGTGCAAAGAGGAGGTGTTCGGGCCGTTCGTGACCGTCTCCACCTTTGCCAACGACGACGAGGCGATGCAGATTGCCAATTCGACTGACTACGGTCTTGGAGGGGGACTTTGGACTAATGACCTCTCACGCGCACATCGAATGGCCGGTGTGCTTCGAGCTGGCATGGTGTGGGTCAATTCGTACAAGCGGGTAAATCCAGGCTCACCCTTTGGCGGGGTAGGGAGCTCCGGGTACGGGCGCGAGATGGGATTCGAAGCCATGCACGAGTACACCGATCTGAAGTCAGTATGGATCAATGTGAACGCGGCAATCGCACCCTGGTACCCGCGTTAAGCAATGACCGCGTTCTCAACCCTCGCAGAAGCCATCGCGCACAACGTGCACGATGGGGACCGGATCGCGCTCGAAGGATTTACGCATCTGATCCCCTTCGCCGCGGGTCACGAGATCATTCGTCAAGGTCGCCGCGATCTAACTCTCGTGCGTATGACCCCCGATATCGTCTACGACCAGTTGATTGGGATGGGGTGCGCATCGAAGTTGATCTTCTCTTGGGCGGGAAATCCGGGGGCTGGATCGTTGCACCGATTCCGCGATGCGGTCGAACGAGCGATACCGTCACCACTGGCGATCGAAGAGCACAGTCACGCCGGCATGGCCACTCGCTACGCGACGAGCGCGAGTGGCCTTCCCTTTGGCATTTTACGTGGTTACGCGGGCACGGATTTGCCCAGCGTGACGGAAAATGTCCGCTTCGTGACGTGTCCGTTCACCGGTGAGTCGCTCGCCGCCGTTCCCGCACTCGATTTGGACGTCGGAATAATTTGCGCTCAGCAGGCCGATCACGACGGCAACGTCATGCTTTGGGGTATCACCGGCGTTCAAAAGGAGACAGTGTTGAGCGCTCGTCGCTCCATCGTTCTTGTCGAAGAGATCGTCGACAAATTCACCCCACGCGTCAACGGCGTGGTTTTGCCAAGCTGGGTCGTGGGCACCGTTGTGGAGTGCCCCTCGGGATCGTTCCCTTCCTATGCGCAGGACTACTCTGAGCGCGCCAACGACTTTTACGCGTTCTGGGAGCCAATTAGTCGAGATCGTGAGCGTTTCTTAGCGTGGATGGACGCACACGTGCTCGGCACCGCGACGAACTCGGAATTCATCGCCTCGCTCCAGACGACTGATTTCGAGGTGGCGCGTGGCTAACACGACGATTGATGACGTGACGTGGACGAGTGACGAGATGATGGCGGTGGCAGCGGCGCGCGAATTGAGTGACGGGACGGTGTGCTTCGTGGGCATTGGACTGCCCAGCACCGCTGCCAATCTCGCTCGAACGACGCACGCGCCTCACGTCGTCTTGATTTACGAGTCTGGATGCATTGGGGCGAAACCGGACCGAATTCCACCATCGATTGGTGATGGGGTCTTGAGTGTCACCGCCGACGCGGTGGTGGGCGTTCCGGAGATATTTGCGTACTGGCTCCAAGCAGGGCGCATCGACGTCGGCTTCTTAGGTGCCGCCCAGGTGGACCGCTGGGGCAACATCAATACGACAGTCGTCGGGGATTACGGGGCACCGAAAGTGCGCCTTCCGGGGGCGGGCGGCGCGCCGGAAATCGCGGCATCGTGCTCGAGGGTCATTATCACCCTTCGTCACAACGAGCGAGCGCTGGTGGAGAAGATTGATTTTGTAACGTCGTTGGGTCATGGCGATGGCAACGGGGAGCGCGAGCGGTTGGGACTTCGCGGGCATGGTCCCCAAGCCATCATCACCGATCTTGGCGTGTTGCGTTATGACGACACACATCGTCAATTCGTCTTGAGCGAAGTTCACCACGGTGTCAGCGTCGATGAAGTGCGGGCGGCGACGGGCTGGAACTTGGTCGTGGCGGATTCGGTGCACGAAACAGCCGTCCCCACGAGCGAAGAACTTCGTGCCCTTCGCTCCTTCACAGGGACGTGACAATGGAGTCTTTCGACTACGACGCCCTTCGGGGCCGCGTCGTGTTCGGCGTGGGCCGACGTCGCGAAATCGCTGATGAAGTCGATCGACTCGGCGCTGAGCGCGTGATCCTCATCGCCGACGGCTTCGATGGCGAGCTCGCCAATGAAATTGCCGGATACCTGGCGCATCGTTGCGTCGCGAGGTTCACCAACGTTGTCCAACACGTCCCCGTGGAGCTGGCAGAAGAAGCGAGGGCAATCGCGATCAACGTGGGCGCCACCGCGATCGTCACACTTGGTGGTGGTTCCGCGACTGGCTTCGGGAAGGCAGTGGCACTCTCGACTCGACTACCGCAGTTGTGCCTACCAACCACGTACGCCGGATCGGAGTTGACGCCGATCTGGGGAATGACCGAAGGCAACGTTAAGACGACGGGTCGCGACCTCGCCGTCCAACCCGTGACCGTCATCTACGATCCTGAACTGACGCTGCGTCTTCCGATTGAGATCGCTGGACCGAGTGCGATGAACGCACTCGCGCACGCGGTCGAAGGTCTGTATGGTCCAGGTGCCAATCCAGTGATGTCGGCGCTGGCCCTTGAGTCGGTACGGGTCCTGGCAACACACCTTCCACTTCTGACGGACGCACCCGACAGCCTCGAGGAACGCACCAACGTGCTCTACGGCGCGTACCTCGCGGGAGCGGTGCTCGCCGTCGTCGGTACGTCATTACATCACAAGACTTGTCACGTGCTCGGTGGTCTATACGGACTCGATCACGGCAAGATGAATGCTGTCGTGCTTCCCCACGCACTCGCTTTTAATGCCCCGGCCATTCCGATCGCCTACGAGAGACTTTCGGCCGTGCTCGCAGGGGACGCCGCCGGCCAGCTCTACGATTTGGCACGCACCCTGCACACGCCTTCGTCGCTGTCGCAGATTGGATTTCCCGACGACGGCGTCCAGGCCGCCGCACCGCTCGTTGCGAAGGCAGCGCGCGACAACGTCCGGCCAATTGATGAGCAACAAGCTCGCGACCTTCTGCAAGCCTGCGTTGAAGGTATGCGTCCTTGAGCGAGTCATTCATTGTCGACGCGGTGCGTACAGCCTTGGGGCGAATTGGAGGTGCACTCTCCACGGTGCGTCCAGATGATCTCGCCGCCACCGCCATCGCGCAGCTGCTCGCTCGCACGTCAATCGACCCCGGAACCATCGATGACGTCTTCTTTGGCAACGCGAATGGTGCGGGCGAGGAGAATCGAAATGTCGCGCGCATGGCCCTGCTACTGGCGGACGTACCGGTGAGCGTGCCAGGCGTCACCGTCAACCGTTTGTGTGGTTCCGGTCTCGAGGCGGTCGTGCAGGCGAGTCGCTCTCTCATCGCGGACGATTCAAGCATCGTGCTTGCTGGTGGCGTCGAATCGATGACGCGCGCGCCATGGGTCATGCCCAAACCCGACAAGGCATTCTCGAGGGAGAACACCACAATGTTTTCGACCGCCCTCGGGTGGCGCTTGGTGAACCCGCGAATGCAGAAGGAATGGACGGTGTCGTTGGGTGAGGGTGCCGAGATTCTGGCAGACGAACTCCAGATCTCTCGCGAGGAGCAGGACGAGTTTGCCTTGGCGAGTCATCGAAAGGCTGCGACCGCCTGGGAGAAAGGTGTGTTCGACAACGAGGTGGTACGAGTGCCAGGAAGCGAACTGCAGATCGATGAATGCGTACGGGCTGACGCAACGCTCGCCTCGCTCGAGCGCCTTCGGCCGGTCTTTCGAGGTGAGGGGACTGTCACCGCCGGGAACTCCTCACCGATGAACGACGGCGCGTCGGCGTTGCTGTTGATGAATGAGCGGGGTCTTCGACAAACGCGCTACGAACCTCTGGCTCGAGTGGCGTCGAGGGCGCATTGTGCGCTCGAGCCCCAGCGCTATGGTCTTGGTCCGGTGCAGGCGAGCGCGCTCGCGCTCGAGCGAGCGGGGATCTCGTGGTCGGATTTGTCGGTTGTCGAGATGAACGAGGCGTTCGCGGCCCAAGCCCTGGCGTGTTTGAAGAATCTCCCAGAGCTCGATCCGAGCATTGTGAACCCCAACGGGGGCGCCATCGCCATCGGGCATCCCATTGGTGCGTCGGGCGCTCGGATTTTGACGACCCTGGCGCACGAGCTTCGCCGGAGCGGGACTCGATGGGGGCTCGCCACAATGTGCATTGGTGTTGGTCAAGGCATCGCCGTCGTACTCGACGCTGGCTAGCGTCACAAGTTAGAACAGGGAGGTCGCGTGGTTACCAAGATGACGTCGAAGGAGCATTTAGACGAGGTGCTCGCGAGTTACCGCGAGTGTCCGAATCCGAGATTGGTGCAGATCATGACGTCGTTGACGGCGCACTTGCTTGCGTTCGTCGAAGAGACAGGTCTCACTCGCGATGAGTGGATGAGCGGTATTGAATTTCTGACCGCCACGGGAAAGAAATGTGATGACGAACGCCAGGAGTTCATCTTGCTCTCCGACGTGCTCGGAGTGTCGATGCTGGTCGAAATGGTGAACCAAAAGCCAACCGATAGCGCGACCGAGCCTACCGTTTTGGGGCCGTTCTATCGCCCGGGCGGCCCCGAACTTTCGATGGGTGATTCGATTGCACCCGACGACAGTGATGGTCAGCCTCTCATCTTCAGCGGTATGGTTCGGAATGCGAGTGGCGAACCGTTACGTGACGCCCACCTTGAGGTGTGGCAAACGTCGCCCGAAGGTTTCTATGACGTGCAGGACCCTGCCCTCGATCCCATGAGTTATCGCGGCAATTTCACGACGGGTGTCGACGGCCGATTTTTCTTTGAGACGGTACGGCCCGTGGACTACCAAATTCCAACGGACGGGCCTGTGGGTGTTCTTCTTCGCACGAGCGCGCGTGAGTCGTGGCGTCCGGCGCATACGCACTTCCTCGTCACGTGTGCGGGTTACAAGACGCTGATCACGCACCTCTTTGACGCGTCGTCCCCGCACCTTCACTCGGATGCAGTGTTTGGCGTGCGTGAGAGTCTGGTCGTGGACATGAATCACGACGAGGCATCCTTCGACTTAGTGCTCGACGTTGCTGGCGAGTCACCCGTGAACTGAATTCAATGGTGGGCCGACGTACTTGACGTAGCCATCTAAAAAGTGGATGATATGTCCACTTCGCACGTCGGTGCGAACGTAATGAGGTCCGAAAGGACACAGGGGGGATTACGACAATGAATAGTGAGTTAGGGGGGCTCAACGCGGGCAGATCTTGGCGCGTGTGGGTCACGAAACATCCGATTGGCGCCGCCCTTTGGGCGGGACTGGTTGGCGGACAGATCGCCACACTCTGGGGGATTTGGCTACCGGGGATTGGCCTGCCGTCGTTGGACTGGCCAATCACCAATGGCGCCACGATCGATCCTAAGGGTTCATTCGTCGCGCAATTTGCGATTGGCGGATTTTTTCACGCCTTGGACTGTGTGATTTTTGCGTTGATTTTCGCGTTATTCATCTTCCCGATTGCGGGCAAGGTCGTGAACTCGGGGTTCAACATGCTGAAGGCGCTGGGATTTTCCATGGTGCTCGCGACGTTATCCGCTGCGTTCTTAGTGCCCTACGTGTACTACAAGGGCTACGGCGTTGGTTTTGGCGGGATTCACTACGGGGGATGGAAGTTGCTGTTCGCTATCTACCTGTGGCACGGACTCTACGGCGTCAACTTGGGAGCGATTTACAATCCACTGCCGCTCGATGACCCTGCGTTGAAGTAACTCGTATCTCGCGGTCGACGCGGGCGCCGCCAGGACCCACTAGGCGCAGCGCCCGCGCCGTACGCGACGTCGCCGTGAGAGTGCGCACCCCCCCGCTGACTTACGGCGACGTGGTAGTGAAGCCGATCACCTTGGTCGCCGTGGGTATGAGCATCATGCCATCACCGAATCCAGGCGTCGGGAAATGGTTCGCGGGCAAGTTCACGATCACGTGGTGCACGACGGCACCGTTATGAAGATTGAGTCCATAAAGGTCACCGTTCAGGCCTATCGTCCAGACCAGCCCCGCCGCGATCACCGCCGGACCGCCACTGACTGATGAGCGCCAGAGTACCGAGATTTTGGCGGGAGATGGTGTGACGCGAATGGCGACAGGACCATTGACGCACGGCATGATCACGACGTCGCCGCTTCGCGCGATCCCGCCGTCGATGTTGCCGTTGCACGCGGCATTCAGCGTCGCTTCTTGGTGTCCGATACCACCGAGGTGTTGGCGGTTCAAGAGATAGACGATACCGGATTTGCCTGCGAGGAGCACCAGGGAATTCGACACCAGCGCTGGTGCCATTGACATGTCGAGATCGTCTTGGTTGTTTTGAGTCCACGAGGTTGGGGCGAAGTACTGCACCAGGTGCATCGAAGGCGATAGTTCCAACAAGGCGTCGCTGTCGTCATAGGCAGCTCCAGCGGAGTGAACCGAACCGTTGCCGCTAGAGACCCACACGTCGCCGCTGCTGTCGACGACGGGCGCGGCGCCACCCATCCAGATCGCACCTTGACTCTCACCAGCGCGGGCGTCCACCGTGAAGAATTCGGGCGCCATACTGTTTTCTCCCACTGAAATGACGCGACCTCGATAATTGGCGCAGTCGCCGTAGTTTCCGCCCATGGCAAAGACCACTCTGCCGTCGTCGAGACTTAGACCCGTTCGCTGCAAGAGTGCGGTCGGGTTTGCGCCGGGGGGATCGACGTCGACGCTGGTCTCGACCGAACCGTTAGTGAGATTGAGCCCATAGAACTCGTGACGGGCGCTGCCATTTCGTAATTGTTCGGCGACTACGAAGATCTCGTTGCGGACAGTGTCAATGACGGGCGTGCCCGTGATGCCCACACTGGGGCTGATGTCACCGCACGGTAGATCGCCCGAGGGCACGGCGGTCCCCAGGCGCCTCGCCCACACGATTCGCCCAGTGTGGGGCGAGAGTGCGTAGACGACATTTTCCTCGGTCGCGACGAAGATCGCCTGCGACGTGGCAATCGGAGCACCGTAGAGTTGGCCATCCAACTCCGGCGACGTCCAACGCGGTGTCGCCGTGTCAATCGAGGCGATGGAACTCGCCAGACCATCGCCCTGCGCGTCACCGTGATACACGGTCCAATTGAGTGTCGACGTTGACGAGGCTCCAGCATCATTCAAATGTGGCAGAAATGAGAGTGCGAGGACCAAAGAGGCGATCAAAGCTGTGCATCTGCACACGCGCCCTTCAATCATCTAATCGTCTGCTCACGAGTGCCAGGTAGCAAGGAAGAGAGTGCGTGCTCGATGTCTTCGAGGCTACAGGTGCGCTTCATGATTGGCGCCGTTCACTCGCTGTCTACTTCGGGTGAAAATGAACGAAAATTCGACCAAAATTGTGCGAATCCTTCTCCACGCGGTGATACTTCGCCTTGATGTCCTTTTGATCGAGGAATCGCAGAACACGCTTCTTCAGTTGTCCGCTGCCTTTTCCCGGGATGATCTCGACCAGTTTGATCTTCTTCTCGACCGCCTCGTCGATGATGCCCCGCAACGCCGTATCGATGTCCCCACCACGGTTGTAAATGTCGTGAAGATCGAGGGTGAGCTTCACGACAATTGTGGCGCGTTCGCAGTCACGCCCGTCACGGCGTCGAGCACTAGAAGTCGGCGGGAATCATGGTCGTAATGCAAAACGGATGTCCGGCGGGGTCGGTCAAGACGCGCCATAAGTCAGGTGAAGGTTGCGTTGCTGGCTTCGTCGCGCCAAGCGCGAGCGCTGCGGTCTCGGCCTGTTCGAGATCGCTCACCGATATCTCGAGGTGAATCTGCTTGGGGACTTGGTCGGCCGGCCATGACGGTGCAACGTAGTTGTCGACCTTTTGGGTTGCTATGCCAACGCCCTTTCCCTTGAGCGCGATGAACTCGTCGGACTCGAAGACAATCTCATAATCGAGCAACGTGGCGTAGAACGCAGCGAGTCCGACGGCGTCGTCGGTGTCGAGAGAAACGGCGGCAATTTTTCCAATGGCGGTCATGGGCTCACTCTAGAACATCGCGCCCTGTTTGGGTACCAGGCATCGGTGTCGGCACCGGCGGCGACGAAAACTAGAACTCGTGGGTGTGTTCGCCTTGAGCGTGCTGGACGAAACGGCGGAATTGGGAGACCGTCACGGCGTCCTTTGATCGGATGAGTACGGGGGTGCGTTCGGTGTACTGGTAGTTCTTGACGTGCTCTTCGTACTCGATGAAGAACGACCCCGTGGGGTCAAAGGGTCGTTGCAAATTTTGAACCGCGATGTTCTGGTCCATCTGATCGAGGCGAATGAGCGCCTCAGGGTCCGTGAGGTCACGAATGTCGAAGGCCGCGCGCATTTGGTCAAAGGCGAGCATGCCTCGTTCCGTGCGAACGAGGACTGACGTCCAGCCGTCATCGGAACCCACCGATCCCACCGAGATGTCAGCAGATCGACCCATGAAGTCCGCACATTCGTCACAGCCGCGCAGCGCCGAGTGGTGGAAGTTCTTAATGGGTTCGTCGAGGGCGATTGCCCCGTCCACGTACTCGACGATCAATCGACCGCGAATCACATCCACCTTGCTCACCCGGCGCAAGTCGATGCCGCGCTCGAGTTCGAGGTCGTTCAAGATGAGGCTCTCGTAGTCGAAGTTCTTGGTGCACATCAACGCGATCGACAAGGTGACCGCGTCGACTCGGTGGTCGCCCGTGGGCCAGCGGTGCGACTGCATGGCTCGAAGCCCTTCCACCGCACACGGCGTCGCGACGACGGCGATCCGTGGCTTCTTTGGCAATTTGTACTTGGACAAATTCAGCTCGCCTAAGACCATGGTCTGGTTGTAGAACGAACCTGACGTTGCCCGAAGTTCTGCGACGTTGGTTGCGATCGTGGCGACACCCTTCCACGGCGTCGACGGATCCGTCGAGGGCTTGGAGACCAGCGCGCCGTCGATGGCGCCGGTCTTTAACAGCGCGGTCAACAGCGCCGTGACGGCACCACCGTCCTGTGCGTCATCGTTGCGACTGGCGCTTCGCACACTGAAGGCACCGAGAACTCGACCGAGACCGGACGCCGGATCGGCACCTTCAAGGCTGAAGTAGGGGTCCGCGGGATCGGGCTTGGAGATGATCTGCACCGGTGTCGAGGTTGGTTCGGGCGTCGCGGGAGGCCACTGTGCCTCGTAGCGAAGACCCGCTCGAGGGCAAAAGTCCCAGCACAGTGAGCATCCGGTGCACATCTTGACGAGTTCGGGAAGATTGGTGAGCTGATTGACGCCAATCGAATTCGACGGGCACACCGCGACGCAGGTACCGCATTGGATGCAGCGATCGGCGTCGATGACTCCGGCCGCCAACTCCCAGAACCACGTCTTACGAGGCGCCTCGGCGATGTCGTTCATTGACTCGCGAAGTTGGTTTCCCTTCACGAGGATCGGCCGTTCACGATGTTGCGCAAATCACCAATGTTCGTGCGCCGCGCCCAGGCGGTGAACGTCTCACCCTCGCGGTGTTGCTGATCGTAGGCGAGCGTGGTGTTGAGAATGGCGTCTTCGAGGTCGCGCACCGGGACCGCGCCTTCGACCCAGTTGATGAATCCCGCTTCAGGACCGAGCGCACCACCGAGCCCAACGTCGTAAGCTTCTTCGAGTTTGAATTCGCCCTTGTGGATCGCACCGCGAAGTCCGATGTCGGCGATCTGGGGTTGCGCGCACGAGGCGGAACATCCAGAGAGGTGCACGCGTAGCGGGGTAGTGCGCAATGGGCTCTGCGGTGAGAGTTCTTCGAGTCGGGCGTCGAGACGCTTCGCCAGCTGTACCGCGCGCTGCTTCGTCTCGGTGATGGCGTAGCGGCAGAATTCATTGCCGGTGCACGCAACGACACCACGCGTGAAGGGGCCCGAGTTCGGACTGAATTTTTGCATGAGGTCCTCAGCGAGGAGTGCGTCGACCAACTCGTTCGCGACGCCCGAGAGAATAAAATTCTGGTCCACACCAAGTCGCACGTGCCCGTCCCCGTAGTGTTCGGCGAGTCGGGCCGCTTCGGCAAGCTCGAGGCCGGTGAGGCGCCCCGCGGGTACGACGCAACCTACGTAGGAAAAGCCCTCTTGGCGTTGGGCGTGCACGCCGACGTGGTCCCGACGAAAACCAGTTTGTAACGCCGTGGCACCCGAGCGTGGCTCCACGTTCAGTCGAGCGACGAGCTCAGTTCGGAATTGCTCGGGACCAAGTTCTTCGACGAGGTAGCGCATCCGTGCAACGCCGCGGTGTTCGCGATTTCCGAGTTCGGCGAAGACCTGGGCGATACCCCTCGCGACTTCGACAGCTTGGTCGCTCGTAATGAAAAGGTCGAGGTCCGATCCCAATCGTTCGCCGTCGGAAAGTCCTCCGCCCACGAGGACGTTGAATCCCGTGACGTCACCGAGAGACGCGGGCCAGAATCCGATGTCATTGATTTCCACTCGTGAGCAGTCCTCGCTACAACCACTCACCGAAATCTTGAACTTTCGCGGAAGGTTCGCGTAAGTGCGGTTCCCGGTGAAGAAGTCAGAGATCGCCGTCGCGACTGCCAACGAGTCGACAATCTCGTGGGCGTCGACCCCACTAACGGGACAACTCGTGACATTTCGAGCGCAGTCGCCGCACGCCTGCACCGACGTGAGACCAACGCGAGCGAAGCGCTCCCAGATCCGAGGGATGTCCGCCATGTGCAACCAGTGCAGTTGAATCGTCTGACGCGTGGTGATGTCGCAGTAACTGTTACCAAAGAGTGGGTGATCGTCCGGACCGCGTCCGAACGCTTCGGCGGCGAGTCCGATTTCACGAGCCTGGGGTGCCGTCAAGACGCCACCGGGGACCTTCACGCGCATCATGAACGCGTCGCCGCCTTGGCGCTGTGGGTAGACGCCCACCCATTTGAGTCGCTCAACTTCGTAGGGCACTGCGTTCAGGGCGTCGACGCCGTCTTTGGCGTAGGTATTGATGACGGCGGCAGCGACCTCGAAAGGGTGTCGGCGAAGCTTCATCAGTTCGGTGTCGTTGAGTTCACCAATGTTTCGATAGGGATTGAGGAAGGGGAGGCCTTCGACCGTCGGTCCGTCGAGTCCAAGACCGTACGGGTCGTCGTGTGTGTCGCGTCGAGTGGTGCTCACGAGATGAATCCCCTCGAACGTGCAACGAAATGCCTAGTAATTCGGTCCTTTCGCCACCTCGCGGCAGATGGGAACATCATGATCGACATAGGAGACACTATATATGACCCAATTAGTCATAAATCTAAAATATTGAAGAGGCGCGAAGCGTCCGGTTCCCCACGCATGCGTGCGCCGCACCGTATTGCATTGCGTGAAGTGTGCGTTAAATGCGGTCGCGTCGAGTTGGTTTGCCCATGGGACCTAAGTAGGGTGTGTCTTTGGTCCCGACGACCATCAAGCGAGAGGTGCGGAGTTGACGAACCAGTCTGGCGAAGGAGCCGAAGTAATTCGAGCGGCGCTCGTGCAAACGAAGTGGACGGGCGACAAGCAGTCGATGATCGAGGCGAACGTGGCGCTCGCGAGACGCGCCGCAGAACAAGGCGCGAAGGTCCTGTGCTTCCAGGAACTCTTCTATGGTCCGTACTTCTGCCAAGTGCAAGATCCCAAGTACTTCGACTACACCGAGACCGTCCCGGGTCCTACGACAGAGGTGATGTGTGCACTCGCGAAGGAGACGGGCATGGTGCTAGTGGTGCCGGTCTATGAGAAGGAGCAAGAAGGTCTCTTCTATAACACCGCCTTCGTCATTGACGCCGACGGCACGTATTTAGGCAAATACCGCAAGCACCACATTCCCCAAGTGAAGGGCTTCTGGGAGAAGTTCTATTTCCGACCCGGCAACCTCGGCTACCCGGTCTTTGCCACCGCGGTGGGACCGATTGGTGTGTACATCTGTTACGACCGCCATTTTCCTGAGGGCTGGCGAGCTTTTGGACTGGGTGGCGCGCGCATTGTCTTTAATCCTTCGGCGACGAGCCGTGGACTATCGATGTACCTCTGGAACTTGGAGCAGCCCGCGGCGGCAGTCGCCAACGAGTACTTCGTCGGCGCAATCAATCGAGTGGGCGTTGAAGAGCTTGGCGACAACGACTTCTATGGTTCCTCGTACTTCGTCGATCCACGCGGCCAACTGGTTGGCGAGGCGGGTTCGCAAAAGGAGGACGACGTGATCATCCGCGACCTCGACATGTCGACGCTCGCCGAGGTGCGCCACACCTGGGCCTTCTATCGCGACCGCCGCCCCGAGAGTTACGGCGCATTGGTCGAGCCCTGATCACGTCACGACGAGGAGGCGAGTGATGAAGACGCTTATTACTGGGGGAACCGTCGTCAACGCGAGCGGCCCATTTGACGCCGACGTCCTCATCAAGGGCGAGAGCATCGCGGGACTGGCGTCACCTGGTTCCGAGACGGCGCTGTCGTGGAAGGACGGGGCTGATCGCGTGCTTGACGCGACTGGCCAGTACGTTATCCCCGGCGCGATCGACGCGCATACCCATATGGAGATGCCCTTTGGCGGAACGTTCTCCGCCGACACGTTCGAGACCGGTACTCGGGCGGCCGCCTTTGGAGGGACCACCACCATCATCGACTTCGCGATTCAAAGCAAGGGCAAGAGCCTGCGAAGCGGTCTCGATGACTGGTTCGCCAAGGCGGAAGGCAACTGCGCGACGGACTACGCGTTTCACATGATTGTCTCGGACGTGAATAAGCAGTCCCTTGACGAGATGGATCTTCTGGTCGATGAGGGGATCGCGAGTTTCAAGTTGTTCATGGCGTATCCCGGAGTCTTTTATTCCACCGACGGCGAAATTCTCCAAGCGATGCAGCGTGCCTCGCTTAATGGCGCAACCATCATGATGCACGCGGAGAACGGCATCGCGATCGATGTGTTAGTCGCTCAGGCACTCGAACGCGGCGAAAGCGATCCTCGTTTCCATGGAGCGACGCGACCATCGATTCTCGAAGGCGAAGCGACGCACCGCGCGATCCAGTTGGCGCAAGTAGCGGGTTCGCCGCTGTACATCGTGCATCTCTCTGCACGCGAGGCACTCGAGCAAGTAGTGGGCGCGCGCGATCGTGGTCAAAACGTGTTCGCCGAGACCTGTCCTCAATACCTATTTCTTTCCGAGGCGGACCTCGCTCGTGAGGGTTTCGAAGGTGCAAAGTTTGTGTGTTCGCCACCGTTGCGTGATTCCAGCCACCAGATTGACTTGTGGCGCGGACTGCGCACTGACGACCTCAGTGTCGTGTCGACTGACCACTGCCCATTTTGTTTCAAGGAACAAAAAGAGCTGGGAGTAGGCAATTTCTCCAAGATTCCCAACGGCATGCCCGGCGTCGAGCACCGACTGGACCTGATCTTCCAGGGCGTCGAGATGGGCGAGATCTCCTTGGCACGCTGGGTCGACGTGACGTCAACGACGCCGGCGCGGATGTTCGGACTCTTTCCTCGAAAAGGTCTGATTGCGCCCGGTTGCGACGCGGACCTCGTACTGTACGACCCCAACTTCACGCACACGTTCTCATCGGCGACGCATCACATGGACGTCGACTATTCGGCGTACGAAGGAATGAAGGTAAAGGGTAAGGCGACGACGATTCTTTCGCGAGGACAGATTCTCGTCGAAAACGACAACTACGTGGGCACCCCGGGTGCAGGGAAATTTCTCAAACGTGGTTTGAACGGTTTGCTCCGCTAGTGGGAAAACACGTGTGGAACGGAGGTTCATGGAATTCGGGCTGGTAGCGCAAACGAATCCGCCGGCGAAGGACGTGATTGAGCTCGCCAAGCGAGCCGAAGACGCCGGGTTCGATTATTTCTGGACGTTTGACTCGGCGGTGCTGTGGCAAGAACCCTTCGTCATTTACTCGCAAATCCTCAGCGCGACGACCTCAATCAAGGTCGGACCAATGGTGACGAACCCTCTGACGCGTGACTGGACGGTTACGGCATCATTGTTCGCGACACTCAATGACATGTTCGGTCCCCGTACCATTTGTGGCATTGGCCGCGGCGACTCGGCGGTCCGATTTACAGGAGGAAAGCCGTCGACGCTCGCGGAATTGGCCCAGTGCATCGAGGTCATTCGATCGCTGGCCCGGGGCCAAGAGATCACGCTTCGTGATCAGACTTTTAGCATTCCTTGGGTAAAGAACGGTGCGCTCGACGTGTGGATGGCGGCGTATGGACCAAAGGCCCTCAAGGTAGCGGGTGAATACGCCGACGGACTGATTATGCAGCTCGCCGATCCGTTCATTGTGCGCTGGGCTATTGAGAACGTCGACGCTGCGCTCCAAGGGTCGAATCGAAGTGACGAGCCGTTCAGTGTGTGTGTGGCCGCGCCCGCGTACGTGGGCGATGACGTGGCGCACCAACGTGATCAGTGTCGCTGGTTCGGTGGCATGGTGGGCAATCACGTCGCGGACATCGTTGGTCGCTACGGTGATGATCTCTCGGTCGTGCCCGCGGCCTTGACCGAGTACATCAAGGGGCGAAAAGGTTACGACTATCGCCATCACGGCAAAACCGGTAACCCCGACACCGAGTTCGTACCCGATGAAATCATTGACCGGTTCTGTATCCTCGGTCCGGTCTCCTCGCATCTGGAGCGACTCCAGGAACTCTCGTCGCTCGGTACTGATCAATTCTCGCTCTATCTGATGCATGACAATCCCGAAGGCACGATTGACGCGTATGCGAAACGCGTCATTGGGCAGGTTGAGTGATCGACGCGTCGGGGAAATCGGTTCGACCCATGCGACGATACGTAGTTGGCGCGGCGCTCATCGGACTCGCCAGCGTCACCTTGCTCTCGCCGCGAGCGTTTGCAGACTCAACTACGACGACGACGGCCCCCTCGAGTGGCTCGAGTACCACGTCGAGCACCACCACGTCGGTGCCGGTCACCACGACGACCAACAAAGTGTGGGTCGCTCCCTTAACCGGACTTCCCGATCCGAGTGAACTCACGCGTCATCGCTCGGCGTTGACCATAAAGATCGACAATACGCCTGAGGCACATCCTCAATTCGGCCTTCAAGACGCAGACGTCGTCTACGAAGAGATCGTCGAGGGCGGGATCACTCGATTGGCCGCGATCTTCAATTCGAAACTTCCTACCGTCGTGGGTCCCGTTCGCTCCGTTCGACGCACCGATCCACAGATCGTCTATCCCCTAGGCGGGATCTTCGCCTTTTCGGGTGGAGCCCAGTACGCGATTGACGCCATCGAAAAGGCGCCAGTCAAGCTCATCCAAGAGTCAAACGCTGGAGCCGCGATGTTCCGCGACCTTAAGCGTCCTCCGCCCCACAACCTGCTCGCGAACGCGGTGCTGCTCATGACCTATGGAGGAGAGCCCAAACCTCCGCGCGCGATCTTCACGTACCGAAGTGCTTCGGAACCGGCCACCGGGGCTCGAGTGAATGTTTTCAACGTTGATTTCTTTTCGGGCTACGAGGTGTCGTACAACTGGGACGAGAAGACGTTCTCGTGGGATCGAACGATTTTTGACTACCCGGACATCACGGCGACCGGGCAGCGTGTGTCGCCCGCGAACGTGATCGTAATGAACGTGCTCTATCGCGGAGGGGTAGGCGTCGAAGGCTCGTACGCGCAGCTCACGGGTTCTGGTCCGGCCGAAGTCTTTACCGCTGGTCGGGTGCAGCGAGGTACGTGGTCGCGAAAGGCTCTTGCGGACCCAATTGTTTACAAGAACGAATCTGGGCAAGTAATTGCGCTCACGCCCGGCCAGACGTTCGTCGAGCTCGCCGACACACTCATGCGCGCCACGATCACCAACCAGCCCTAAAGTTCTTCGCCAACGCAGCGCGCTAGCTAATAAAAGGAATCGACAGCTCCCAGAGACGTTCCGCGCTCTCGGGATCGAGAGCCCACGGATTCACGCCGCCGCTGTAGGGTTCCGGGTTCGCCGTAACCGGAGCCTCGTTGCAATTCTCGAAGTAACGACCCCCGACGTCCAATAGCAGTGGCGACGCCGCGAGCAAGACCGACGTCGCCGCACCTTGGGAGGGCGTCTTTTGGTATTGCACCGGTGTCATCATCTGGCCCGTGTAGCGCTGCAAGTTCGTGGGAATGGAGCCTGGGTGTAGTGCGTTCGCGTGAATGCCCGCACTCGACCAGCGCCGCGTGATCTCGACGGCGAGCAACACGTCGGCGGTCTTGGACTGACCATACGCTGACCACGGGTCATACGGTCGCTCGTGGAAGTCAATGTCGTCGAACACCACGGGGGAGAAGTAGTGCGCCATGGAACTGACCGACACGACGCGAGCGCCGGTGGCGCGCTCCAACCAGGGATACATATTCATTGTGAGGGCGAAGTGCCCCAGATAGTTGGTCGCGAACTGCACCTCGTGACCTCGTGCGCTTCGCTCCAGCGTCGGCACCGCCATGACGCCAGCGTTGAGTACCAGCATGTGAAGTGGCGAATTCCATCGCTTCGAAAAGTTGCTGATTGACGACACGCTGAGAAGATCGAGCTCCTGGACTCGGACGTCGTCATTGCCCGTGGTTTCGGCTATCTCCCTGGCGGCTCGTGCGCCCATGTCGGGATTGCGCACCGCAAGGGTCACCGTGGCGCCGGAGCGCGCGAGCGCGCGTGCGGTTTCGAGGCCAATACCTGATGATCCTCCGGTGACGAGTGCACTTCGACCAGAAAGACTGACGCCCTCGAGTACCTCATCGGCCGTCGATTGCTCGTCAAAGGGAGTGGAGATCAACGGGTCCATCGGCTCAGCCTATCCACCGGTCTTCAGTGCTGAACCTTCTCTGGTTCCACCGATGTCCTTCATCAATGGAACTGACGAGTTTGTGGGCTCACGAGTCTTTCAGTGGATGCAGCGGACTCGAGTCCCCCAAACGGACTCGTCAGGGCGAACGCCGGGACGCTACGACTTGACGACTAGTGTCTCGCCGCGTATCGAATTCGAAATCTTCGATTGATCGGCGCAGCATCATATGCACCTAGGAAGTTGACGATGTTTGGTGAACTCGCCTCACCTTCAGGCCCGCCCTTCTAGAAACTTATTTCGATGTACTTTCAGTTTGGATTTGCTATAAGAAGTGATACCGTGCTGACATCAATGCCCCCGCAATCGCGACCGACGTCCAACAAAGTGATCGAAGGGCGCCTTCAATTGGTCCTAGCTGGCTCTCGACACTGAGAGCAACCTTGGTGCCATCGAGCAAAACCTCATCACCCTGGAGGTAGTTCACGTGGCGGCGAAGTCGCCGTGCCGGGGTCGAGAGTTGACGTTGTGTCGCGGCGATGAAGGCCGCGTAGAGTGCCGCAAGTAATGCGGCGGCACTTAGGTTCTCATGCTGGGTGAAGTACGCGGTGAGAACTGGGAAGCAGCCCCAAGAAAGAAAAAACACGAGATCGGTGTGGAGCCGTCCGCCAAAGAGTTCCAGATTGTAGCCAACTGCTGCGATAACACCAACAGCGATGAAGATCCACAAAAATTCGTCGACCTCGACCGCACCAACGATGCCAAGTACGACGGCGCCACCAAGGCTCAGAATTGACGCGGCGACCAGTTGCCAGGTGGGGATGGTCGTGCGAAGGGGGCGGCCTTGTAGTTCGTCCATTGCGTGTGCTCCAATGCCGACCGCGAGGAAGAACGCGAGGACCGTCATCCAAAGGCGAAACGTGTGGATGGGACCTACGAGGGACGCGCCAATGACGACGAGTGAGAGGAGAAACATGGTGTAGGGCGGATGCAGCAACGTCCACCATTCGCGAAGTCGTGGTCGCGAAAGGTACTTAGGCTGGGCGTAGAACGCTGGACCCGACGGCGGCGTCTGCTGGTCGCTCATGCGCGCTCTGTTTTGTAGCCCCAGATCACGATGCCGCCGCCAAGACTCATCGTTCGACGTTCGACGTGTTCCATGCCCGCGTGCTCCCACGCTCGAAGCGTCCAGTCCACTGAGTACTGACGGTAATGCTTGGAGATACTTGGACCAAGAAAACGACCAACGTCCCACCAGCCTTTGCCGCCCGTGAGGTAGCCAGCGACGGGCAGCACCCATCGGGTGTAACACCACCATGAGACGAGCCATATTCGTTTGCTGGGTACCGCAAATTCGAGGTTCGCCATTGGTGCGCCAGGCTTGAGTACCCTCGCCAGTTCGTTGATCGTTGCCGCAGGATCGTCCACGTAACGCAATAAATAGGTGAACGTCAGGGCATCGAAGGATTCGTTGGCGAAAGGGAGCTGCTCGCCACGTGCGAGTACGAGGGCCACACGCTCTTGCAGTCCAGACTTTTGAATGTTCCTTTGCCCGGCGCTGAGCATGTCGGCACTGAGGTCGAGTCCCACGATTCGTCCATTTGTCCGTTTCGCGATTCGTTTCGTCACTGCGCAGGGCCCACATGCGACGTCGAGGATCAAACGAGGTTCTGCACCCACGACGTGCTCGACCATGGCGGCGCGCCAACGCCGGTCCTGTCCAAACGAAAGTACCTGGTTGAGCTGGTTGTAACGCTTTGGAAGGGGCGCGAAGAGCTTACGAGCAAAGGCGTTGGCGGTTGCCCGCGAGGCGTTGACAATCTTTTTAGAAGACACCGCAGGAGTCCACATCGCGCCAAGAACAATTCCAGTGACAGGGTCTCACGCGAAGAATTATCAGGTGATGACGAATATTCGCTTGGCCGTTTCGTTTGATTTTCCTACCTTAACGGAATCGGTGGAGCATCACGAGTCCCAAAAGAGTTGATCGAACATGTACCAAGGGCTGACAAACGCCGCGGGTTCGGATGGGGATTTTACTAACGATTAAGGCTTCTTGCCTGGGTTGAACTCAATGATTTCGAGTTCTCCGTCGTCTCGCATCGCTTCATGATGCGCAATTTGTTCTCGCTCACGCTCGATGAGTTCGTCGTCGGGTGCGTCTTCCAAGTGCACCGCGAGGTCATCGGCTTCTGGAGAAGCCCGAATGAGCTCATCGAGCTTTAACTGGAGTACTTTTTGGTGACGTGATTGTGTGTGCTGGATAACGAACAGCATGACGAGGGTGATGGCGCTGACGATGGTGGCGAAAGAAGTCTGCCAGGTCTGGGGAAAACGGTTGACGCCGAGAACGATGCCGAAGATGACGAGCACCAAAACGACGGCCAGTGTTGTTCCCGAGCGGGATGTGAACTCGCCGATCCAATGTAGAACTCGACTGATGCGTTGCAATGGGGTCGATCGCTCCATAAGGTCTCCAATCAATGATGGTGCGGCGGTACGGTCGCGGAAAACGTGCGCCGCCGTTTCGCTCTACACATGTGGAAGTGTGCGAGTACACGTAAAGAAGGCTCGTTTCGAGCGTATCGGCTTCGAATCGTTTGAAATCTCCCGTTTTGTGCGTACCTGACTCTCGCGGGCGTGACAATACTTATAGGCGCAATTCAACACCATTGGCGCGTCAATTCATAACTAAATCTATCAGATTTAGAGTATAAAGTGCTTGAAGCACGGGCCACACTGACGCGGCCGTCGACAATGGAGGAACAAGTGAGCGAATGGGGATTTGAGACTCGTCAGATTCATGCGGGAACGAGTGCCGACACGGCGACGGGCGCACGCGCGATCCCGATCTATCAGACAACGAGTTACGTGTTTCGTGACACCGAACACGCCGCAGCGTTGTTTGGGCTTTCCGAACTCGGAAACATCTACACGCGGATCATGAATCCCACGCAGAGTGCGTTTGAGGAGCGTATTGCCTCCCTCGAGGGTGGCGTCGCCGCGCTGGCCGTGGCGTCAGGCTCCAGTGCCGAGACGCTCGCCATTCTCAATCTCGCTGAAAATGGGGGGCACGTGGTCTCCTCCGCCTCGCTCTACGGGGGAACGTACAACCTGTTTCACTACACGTTGCCCAAACTTGGTATCGAGACGACGTTCGTCGAGAACCCAGACGACCTCAACGAATGGCAGGCAGCAATTCGGCCCAACACCAAAGCCTTCTATGGCGAGACGTTAGGAAACCCGAGGGGCGACGTACTGAACTTCGACGGCGTGTCCAAAGTGGCCCACGAGCACCAAATTCCTTTGGTCGTGGACAACACGCTCGCGACGCCCTATCTCACTCGTCCGTTGGAGCACGGGGCAGACATCGTGGTGCATTCGGCCACCAAGTTCATCGGTGGCCACGGCACCTCAATTGGTGGGGTGATCGTCGACGGAGGAACCTTCGACTATGAAGGAAGTGGTCGATTTCCTGGTTTCACCGAACCTGATCCGAGTTACCACGGACTTATCTTTGGCCAATTGCCCGAGGCGCTGTTTCCCGCACGTTTTGTGCTGAAGACGCGTCTGCAGTACTTGCGCGACATTGGTCCAGCGATTGCGCCGCTCAATTCGTTCCTTTTCCTTCAGGGTCTCGAGACGTTGAGCCTTCGCATGGAACGACACGTGGCGAACGCGACAGCGATTGCGAAGTTGCTCGAATCGCACGCGGACGTTGCGTGGGTGAACTACCCCGGTCTCGATTCGAGCCCCTGGCACACCCTTCAACAGAAGTATTTGCCGAATGGTGGTGGTTCAATCATCGCTTTCGGCATTAAGGGAGGTGCTGACGCGGGGCGCAAGTTCATCGAGGGATTGAGCCTCTTCAGCCATCTCGCCAATGTCGGCGACGCGAAAAGCCTCGCCATCCACCCGGCCTCGACAACCCATTCGCAGTTAAGTGAGCGAGAGCAGCTTTCGACTGGGGTCAGCGCGGATCTCGTTCGACTTTCAGTGGGTATTGAGACGTTGGATGACATCGTGGCCGACCTCGAACAAGGCTTCCGCGCGGCAAAGCGATGACGCGAACGTCGCGTGGATACTGGCGAGTCGGTGACGACGTTGGTCATCGACTTTTTGCGACTCTTCATGGGGATGCGGACGGCGCGTTTCACTTTGAGTCCGGGGAATCCCTCAGCAATGTCACGGTGGCCTACGAGACGTGGGGAACACTGAACTCTGACGCCTCGAACGCCGTGTTGGTCGAGCATGCACTGACCGGCGACTCGCACGTGAGTGGACCCAGTGGACCTGGCCATCCCACGAAAGGGTGGTGGGATGGCCTCGTGGGACCAGGGCTCGCTATTGACACGACCCGGTTCTTCGTCGTGTGCGCGAATGTGCTCGGTGGGTCCCAAGGCACGACGGGACCATCATCACTGAATACCAGCGGGCGCCCATTTGGCTCATCGTTTCCGCGTATCACGATTCGAGACCAGGTGAAGATAGAGGTAGGTCTCGCGACACATATTGGAATCGACGAATGGCACGCCATTGTCGGAGGATCAATGGGGGCGATGCGAGCCTTGGAGTGGGCAGTTGGATATCCGTCGCGCGTGAAAAAACTCGTCCTACTTGCCGTGGGCGCCGCCTCAAATGCCGATCAGATTGCGCTGAGTTCGCTTCAAGTACGCGCCATCAAAGCCGATCCTCTCTATTTCGGTGGTGACTACTACGACAAAGGAGTTGGGCCGCGCGACGGACTCGCCATTGCCCGAGGCATCGGCCACTTGACGTATCGATCAAGCGGAGAGCTCGACTCGCGTTTTGGGCGCAACGTCCAAGGTCAAGAGGATCCACTGAAAGGTGGACGCTACGCCATCGAGTCCTATCTCGAGCATCAGGGTGAGAAACTCGCGGCCAGATTCGACGCCAACAGCTACGTCGTCTTGAGCGAAGCGATGAATCTTCACGATGTCGGTCGTCATCGAGGAGGTGTAGAAAGTGCACTCTCAAAGATTCGTGCGGACACGATCATCATTGGTATCTCGTCAGACCGGCTCTATCCATTAGTCCTTCAAGAGGAACTGGCGGAGAAGATTCCCGGTGCCCATAGTCTCGTCGTGGTGAGCTCCATTGTGGGGCATGACGGTTTCCTTCTAGAAATCGATCAGATCGAAAAGATAGTGGGTCCCGCTCTTCGCGACGAGCGACGTTAGGTTCCTGGTAACCCGGTCGGTACGCTTCGAGTCATGTGATACGCGGTGTTGATTGCATTGACCAATTCATCGAGGTGCACCGGCACCGATAATGGCGCCGCTTGGTCACGAAGCGTACGTTCGACTTGCACGAAGAGGGCTCGTAAATCGGGAACCTCTTCCCTCGTTGCAGGTGCACCCGCGAGCACCGTCAGTGTTTCGTGACAAGCGGTCTCGAGATCTTTCAACTGATCGTTGCGTTCCACCCGGACGCCGCTCTCGCCTTCGACGCGCAATGCGTGCAATGAGCGAAGAATTCGCATCGTCGCAACAAGTTGTCCGCGCGCCATGCTCGCGTTGAATCCAAACGTTGCGGGCTCTTCGACGGCACGACCCACGGCCGCTTCGGCACTCACCCACGACATGCGCACAGCCCGTGACTTCTCTACGACGCTCTCATTGGCAATTATCGTCGACGTGATGACATCAAAGACGACGACGAGATACGCAGCGAGTGATTCGTAGAGTCGGGTCCACACGTCCTTAAGTTCAACTTGAGGCGAGGTCGGCCACACGAGGTAGGCGAGCACCGCAATCACACCACCGAGTGAAAAATCGAGAAGTCGATCGAGTGCGGTACTCAGCGTGTCCGTTGTCGTGATACTCAACGCCATCAATACGAGTGCCGTAACAAATCCGAACGACACGGCGAAGCTCGCGGACCACGTCGAATACGCAATCCATGCCGACAGTACAATTAAGACCGTCGTAGTCGCGTGGCCGGGATGGAGTCCACCAATTACGAGCGCGGCGACGACGGCGCCAATGATGGTGCCAACGATGCGACTTAAACCCCGGTGAAGGAGAGAGCTGTAGTCAGGTTTCAATATGACTGCGACGGCGAAGGCTAACCAAAAGCTGCGGGGGAGTGAGAGAGCGGATCCAATGACGGCGGCGAAGGGAACAGCGATCGCGAGTCGGACGGCGTGACGGAACGATGGTGACGTCGCCGTCACGTTGTCCCTCACGATTCGAAGGTTGCTTCGCAGTTGCGAGAATTCGAAACCGATGAACTGGGGTCTCGAGGGCCGCCACACGCGACGCTGCGAAGACGTGGAGGATGAATCGACGAGTTTTCCCATTGCTCGAATCTGACCACCAAGAGCGCGCAAATGTGCCACGCACTGGAGAAGAGTGACGTCCTCGTCGTGACGTCCTTCGATCATCGTTTCAACAATCAAGAGTTGAGAATCAAAACCTCTCACATTTTCTAGCCAGTTCGCATTTTTCTGTTGTTGCAGTGTGTTCGACATTGCGACGAGCGAACTCGCGAGAGGGCGAAGTGTCGACGTGATCAGTTGATCATTATCGCTTGACAACGTATCGCGGAGTCGAACCCGCAAGCCCGCGAGCGTGGTTAGCTGGAGACGGGTGCGGCGTGCTTGGTCGAGAATCGCACGAAGCTCCGCCGCATCGACCCGACCGAAGAGTGATGAGGCGCTCAAGACTTCATTCGCATCATCAAGTGCCGCGAGTGCAGTTGTTGCGGCACTCGATGGATCTTGAAGTGCAAGTTGCGACAATGCTTCGAGAGCAAGCGAGATACGTCGACGTTGGTAGCGCAGACTTGGGGGGAAACGAAGAAGCACTAGTGCGACTATCTCGACGCTTGCACCGGCGACGACGAAGAGACTTAAGTGTAATGCGAAGAGTGATGAACCGATGAACCTTCCGAGCACGACGTAGGCGATGACGGCTTGCGATCCTACCGTTGCCGATGTTTGTCCGAAGACATCGAGCATTCCCGCGCTGAAGCACCACGGAACAAGAATCGCAATGTGTAACCACGTGACCGATCCACTGATCGTACCTACGTAGACTGATATGCCTAACAACAAAGCGTCGACGAGTGCGAGCCGAAGTGAAAGGCGCGGCGCGCCGACAAGCGACACGATCGCGATTAAGTTTGCTCCTATGGCCATTGCTATGGCGCCGCTCGTTGTACCGATGCTTAGTCCAACTGCGAACACGAGCGCGACAGGCAAGGCAGTAATTGCGCCAGCGACGGGGCTCAATAAGGAGAGTTCGATTCGTAGCGCGTCGCGAATTGCTCGAGCATGGACCGTGCCTGTCCTACGTGACGAAGATTCAGCCACGAATGTTGATCGCAATCATGTACGAAACATTAGTTTCGTATTCGCGTCGTTCGAATCATTCCCGTTGCACATTTCGGTAAATACCTGGACTCTTTCTTTTGAGAGCGAGAGCTGCCATTTGAGGAAAGAAAAAGTTCCATGACTTCTGCGGAGCGAGTATTCTTTGAGCATCGATTGCGATTACTCAAGTACCTAATTTGGCGAGTGCGCTCGGGAATCTGAAGGGGCATCGTTTGGGTACTTGTCGATGTCGTTGTAGTTTGCGCCGATAAATCACCTAATGCTCGGCGCGCCATTGAAGCCGCTGGACAATTAGTGCAGATGTCCAACGGTACGATTCACATTGTCACTACGGTTGACGCAATACCGCGAGTAGACAGTTCATTGCCCGATGAGTTCAAAGAGATGAATCCAGATGGCGATGCCGAAACCCTCCTACTAGTCTTCTCCTTCATCGCAAGATATTTAGGCATCGAGCCCGTGCTCAATCACGTTGTTCGTTATCCAGCGGACCCGATTATTTCGACGGCAGATTCAGTGAACGAAGATCTCGTTGTCGTGGGCAACAAGGGAAAAAGCTGCGCGCCGAGTGTTAGGTAGCGTACCTAATTCAGTTGCTCACGGGGTGAATTGCTCTTTGGCGATGGTCGACACCACAGCTTGAGTTTCATGCGTCACGGTGTTCATGGTTGACACGTATTCGTGGACGAGTGACGAAACTACTTTGAGGCGATTGCTCTCACTTCGTTTCTTAGGCTTCGAGAGGAGTACTTCGATTTAGTTCGATGAACAAGAGTCATCGGAGCGTCTGACCTGGATTCCTTTCAAAGTGTGTACGTTCAACGGTTCCGGTGCGGCTTGAGGTGGGACTCGTAGGAGAAATACTTGCGCACCGCCGCTATGACGAGCGGACGTTGCTTCAATCGCTGTAGAGGAGCGCACCATGCTCGCAGCTGTAATTGGACCATTTCGAACAAGAGCGGGTTGGTCTTGACTAGGTGGATCTCCTGCGATGCGTCGGAATTGTCGTGATCGATCTGTCACGGAAGCCCATTTGATGGGGTTTCTCTCAATCGCTGTTCTCGTGACCGGGAAAATCGATCGCCAATATAGGTTTTTTTCTATACTTCGGAATTGAAGGACATTGCTGTGGCTCAGGGCACTTCGATTCGCTATGATGGAAAGGTTCTACACGTGGTTATCGGACAGTCTTCTCTTTTCCGAGTTCTTGGTTCTAGCGCTGCTTTTCTTCCTCTAAACAATAAGGTCTGGTTCGTTTGTCCCCGAAGTTACTGATTGGTATTGTAGAAACTTGCCTGAGGCCGTCGTGATCGGCAGTCCCCGTAGTTTTTCCAGAACGAACCAAGTTTGTCGGTTTGAGGCTTGGTATCGTTTATGGGGTTACGTTGACCTCACTCCAAAACAAATGTCAAGGGTATTGCCGCGTGCTGCAGTGAGAAGTGAAGAAGGATTCCGTATCTTGAAACACCGGTTTATCTTGTTGTATGGTAGTTGCTCGTCCCTTGTTGCAGCGAGGGTGAATGTCATTGTCCAATCGTCTAGTTCGAAAGTAGTCACTCGATAATGATTCGTCGCGTTGCATTCAAATTCCTTTCAACGTTCCTTAGCGTTGCCCTCCTCGCTTCTGTCGGGTCGGCGATAACGCTCGTCACGACTGCCACGGTCGCTTCCGCGAGTTCGGTCGCTGCAGTTGCGGATTATGACCTTCCCGGACAAGCTGGTGCTGTGTCAACGTGGGAGTGGGGCACGTACTCCGCGACCGGCACAATTCCAGCGGGTGGAACAATTACTGTTACGTATCCAGCGGGCATTACCGTTCC
>PLRK01000115.1:0-437 GCA_003163875.1 Acidimicrobiaceae bacterium
GTCAGGACTGCACCGCCGCGACGAGAGTGCTCGCTGGTCCTAAGGTCTACGCAGACTTCGTCGACGCGCTGGCAGAGCAAGCGAGGAACACCGTAATCGGTGCACCCGACAATGACGACGCACTCTTTGGACCCGTGAACAATAGGAATCAATTCGAGCGAGTGACGGGTTTCCTTTCGCGCAAGCCCACGCACGCGAGCTTCGCCGCGGGAGGCGAGCGCGTTGGTGAGACCGGCTACTTCATCGCTCCGACCGTGGTAGCGGATCTGTACCAAGACGATGAAATGATCCAAAGTGAGATCTTCGGTCCCGTGATCACCGTCCAGAAATTCAGCGACGAAGAACAAGCGCTGGCGTGGGCTAATGGCGTCGAGTACGGTCTCGCCTCATCGGTGTGGACGAGCGACCACAGCCGGGCGATGCGATTCACCCGCGAT
>PLRK01000115.1:482-3122 GCA_003163875.1 Acidimicrobiaceae bacterium
CACGTCATGCACAACATCGAGTTCTGATGTGGCCCTCGAGTGTCGCGACCGTATTGGCGACACGCGCGTTCGCGAAGTAACAACTTGAAAGGATGATCGTCAATGATCATCGGAGTACCGAAGGAAATCAAGCAAGACGAGAACCGTGTGTCACTCACCCCGGCGGGGGCTCGCGAACTGAGTGGCGCGGGCCACAAGGTCATCGTTGAGCAGGGCGCAGGAGTCGGTTCGTCGATCTCAGATGAGGACTATCGCTCGAACGGCGCCACCATTCTTGAGAATGCGGACGACGTCTGGGCGCAAAGTGAGCTCGTCCTCAAGGTCAAAGAGCCAGTTGGCGATGAATACCATCGTCTTTCGGCGCGATCGAATCAGGTGTTGTTCACATACCTGCATTTGGCGGCATCACGCGAGTGCACGGACGCGCTGATGAAGGCGCACAACGTGGCGATCGCCTATGAGACTGTTCGATTGCGCGATAATTCGCTCCCGTTACTCACTCCCATGAGTGAAGTGGCGGGAAGGATGGCACCCATGATGGGGGCGCACCATCTGATGCGTTCTGGAGGTGGGCGCGGCACACTGATCAGTGGGGTGCCGGGCGTCACGCCCGCGAACGTCGTCGTCATCGGAGCGGGCGTCGCGGGTTTGGCGGCGGCGTCGATGGCTGTAGGGCTTCACGCGAACGTGAAGATACTCGACCGTAATCTTGACCGACTTCGCCAAGTCGACATCCACTTCGATGGACGTGTCCAAACCATCGCTTCTTCGACGCTCACACTCGAGGAGGCATGCCTGGACGCTGACATCGTGATCGGAGCTGTTCTCGTCGTGGGCGCAAAGGCGCCCAAACTCATTTCGAACGAATTGGTGTCGCGCATGCGTGCGGGTTCGGTACTGGTCGACATTTCGGTTGATCAAGGTGGTTGCTTCGAAGACACTCGTCCGACGACACATTCGCAACCAACGTTCATGGTGCATGATTCGGTGTTCTACTGCGTTGCCAACATGCCTGGCGCTGTTCCTCACACGTCTACCCAAGCGCTCGCGAATGCAACGTTGCCGTACGTCCTTGAGTTGGCGCGCCACGGCTGGCGCGACGCTGTCGTGGCGGATGATTCCCTCGCAGAAGGTGTCAACGTAGTAGACGGCGCAGTGACCTATGGACCCGTCGCGGACGCGCACTTGATTCCAGTCACGCCACTTCGGACCTTTCTCTAAGTGCACGCCATGAGGCACACGATCACGACGCTGCGTTGAGCGACTGACGACGTTTCGGCGGCGATGGAGCGTCGAAGCGCTACGAGCGAAGGTAGGGACAATGCCGGCAACCCGAGCCGCAACACGACCCCCTTGCGAGCAGCGTCGCGACCGTCAGCACACTGAGTCCCGAAGATGGATCTCGATATGTGGGCTCACCTGCGTGCACTGCCACTTCGTGCGCGAGCACGATGGCGTCGTAGTCAGCTCGACGTGGATCACAGCGCGAAGGATCGGGGCGAGGCACTTCAGAAATCATCGTGCGGCGCAACTGCGCTATTCACGAATCGACACGATTACTTTTCCAAACTTGCCTGGCTTGGAAAAGAAGGCGTAGGCCCGATTAATGTCTTCAAAGTTAAAGCGTCCCGCCGAAGGGACTTTGAGTTTTCCCTCATTCCAAAGAGGTCCTACTTCCTCGTTGACCCGAGCGATGACTTTGGCCTTCTCTGCACGCGAACGCGAACGAAGAGTGGAGCCGGTAATGGTCGCGCGCCGAACCATCACGTTCAAGAGGTCGATGTCGACCTTGCTCCCGCCGCCGACGCCAATGACGACGACGCGCGCGAACGGGGCGAGCACGCGTTGGGCGGTTCCAAGGTTGGCGGCGCCAATGAGTTCAAGTATCACATTGACCGGCTCGAGATTCGCCACCTCGTCGTTGGTGATGGTTTCGTCAGCCCCTAATTCTCTCAATTTTTGATGGGGTTTGGCGTCGCGGGTGACAGCGATCACGTGCGCCCCTTTGGCGTGGGCGAGCTGCACCGCCGCAGTCCCGACGCCGCCAGCGGCGCCACTGATGAGCACGCGCTCGCCTGGTTGCAGCGAAGCTTGCAAGAACAGTGCGTCGAAGGCGGTCGTGAACGACTCGGCGAAGCCCCCCGCCTCTTCCCAGGTGACGTGATCGGGAACGAAGATCAAGTGCTCATAGGGTGCGGCGCATAGCGTTGCTTGTGCGCCACCACCAACGAGTCCGCAGACCCTTCGACCCACCAAGGGCACGTCGACCTCGCGACCAACCGTGCTGACGACACCGGCGAACTCCATGCCTGGCACGTCGGCTGGCCATCCTGGCGGCGCGGGGTAGTGGCCAGCGCGCTGCATGATGTCGGCGGCGTTGAGACCAAAGGAGTGCACCGTCACGACGACGCCTGTGGGACCGGGCTTGGGATTCGGGCGTTCGAGGATTTCCAGTCTTTCCCCGGTGATGACGACGGCGAGCATTCTTAAAGCCTACGGGGGTCACCCCACCTCAATGCGCCGCTAGTTTCGTGCCATGACTATTTATGACATCCCAGTACACACCTTGAGCGGCGAGGAATCGTCGCTCGCGCCCTACGCCGGCAAGTCGCTACTCGTGGTGAACGTCGCGTCCAAGTG
>PLRK01000072.1 GCA_003163875.1 Acidimicrobiaceae bacterium
CCATGTCGGTCCAGGCGTACATCTTGATTCAAACCGAAATCGGCTCGAGCGAAGCTGTCGTCCACGCGACGCGCGCGGTACCCGGCGTGGTCGAAGCATTCGAGGTCACCGGTCCTTATGACGTCATCGTTCGCTGCGGTGCTGAGAGTGTCGATGACCTGGGCAAGTTCATCGTCGGAGCGGTGCAGCGCGTGCCGGGAATCACCCGCACACTGACTTGCCCGGTGGTCAATATCTAACCGAAGGCTCCCTCGGACTTCAACTGCTCTATCCGTTCGGCACTGAAGCCCCACGCCGCGAGTCCGTCTCGTGTTCCAGATCCAGGTGACTGCGCAGGTGTACCAATGGCGCTGGACGTCTTGGAAAATCGAGGGGCGGGATTGGGTTGCACGTCAATGTCCGTGGTGAACACTTGCCGAGCCGTGTTGTAGCGATGCGTCGCCGCCTCGCGAGGGGAAAGCACTGGCGTTACGCACGCGTCTTCTGCCTCGAAGACCTTGGTCCATTCGTCGCGAGTCTTCGTGGCGAAGATTGACGCGAATCGCCGCTTAAGTTCGGGCCACTGTTCGCGGTCCATCTGTTGAGGCAACACTTCGTCTTCGAGTCCGAGCCCCCGAAGGAGTTCTGCATAAAACTTTGGTTCAATCGCCCCAACTGCCATATAGCGCTGATCGCTCGTCTCGTACACTTCGTAGAAGTGCGCACCCGAATCGAGGAGGTTGGCCCCTCGTTCTTCGCGCCACAGTCCCGCGTTGATAAATGAGTGCGTCATGGCGAGCATCGACGCGGAACCATCCACCATCGCGGCGTCGACGATTTGCCCTTCCCCCGTTGCGCGTGCGTGGAGAACTCCAGCGAGCACACCAAGAGCGAGGAAGAGCGATCCCCCTCCAAAGTCGCCCACAAGATTGAGTGGCGGGACCGGCCGTTCGCCGGCGCGACCCACCGGCCAGAGCGCGCCCGACACGGCGATGTAGTTGATGTCGTGTCCCGCGCGCTGCGAAAGTGGCCCGTCCTGTCCGTAACCAGTCATTCGTGCGTACACGAGCCGCGGATTTCGCGTCCACACGTCACTCGGACCAAGACCGAGACGTTCGGTCACGCCAGGACGAAATCCTTCGATCAGTGCGTCAGCTCGTTCACAGAGCTCGAGGACGAGAGAACGCCCGGCTTCATTCTTGAGGTCTACCGACACCGAAGGTCGCGAACGATTGAGTATGTCCCACGAAGGCGTCACGTCAGCATCCGCGTTGCCTCGCTCTAAACGAAGAATGTCGGCTCCCATATCCGCGAGCAGCATGCACGCGTATGGCCCCGGGCCAATGCCGGCGAGTTCAACAATCTTCACTCCATGAAGCGGCCCACTCACGATGTCAGTGTACGTTCAGCACCAGGAGTACTCGATTAATCCCACCAAAGGTCGTGTCCGAGCACACCTTTTCCGATGAGTCCGAGTTGTACTTGGCTCGTTCCTTCGACGATTGTGAGCTGGCGCGCGTCGCGGTAATACAACTCTGTGGGGTGATCTTCCATGTAACCCGCCGCGCCAAGTAACTGCATTGCAAGTCCCGACGCCCGGACCGCGACCTCGGACGCGACGTACTTGCACATCGACAAGATTGGGACGTACTCCTTGGAAAACTTTCCCTGATCGGCCATGCACGCTGCCCGGTACGTTAAAAGCCGCGCTGCTTCGATGTCGGTCGCACACTTCGCGATTTCCCACTGGATGCCCTGGAACTCGGCAATGGTCTTTCCAAACGCGGCTCGCTGCTTTACGTACTCAACGGCGTACATCAACGCGCCTTCCGCAAGACCAATCCCGCGAGCGGCAACAATCGGACGCATCGCGTTGAGGGACTGCATGATGAGCAAGAAATCCCCACCGATGACATTTTCGGGTGCGATGCGGACGTTGTCGAAGTGCAGCTCCGTAGTGTCGATCCCCTTGACGCCCATCTTCTTATCGACCCTGGGACGCGTCACGCCCTCGCTCTGAGAATCGACGATGTACGCGCCAATGTCCGAGTGAAGTCGCGACGCCGGGTCTCCCTTCTTCGCGAAGACGACGAACCAATCAGCTTGCATGCCCCCAGATATCCAACATTTCGTCCCGCTCAAGCGATACCCGCCCTTGAGCATCGGATCCTCCACGACCCGACTCTGCATGCCCGCGACGTCCGACCCAGCTCCCGGCTCTGAAAGACAAAATGCCGCTCGCTGTGTCCCATTGGCAATTCCCGGCAGGTACCGCTGCTTTTGCTCTTCGGTACCCGCAATCATGATCGGTCCAGTCGGAAGACGCGTGAGCAGCAACATCAGACCGAGCACGTTCGAGTACTTCGTCACCTCTTCAATCGCGAGGGTGAGTCCCATGATCCCCGCACCGGATCCTCCGTATTCCTGAGGGATGCATAGACCCAGAAGGTCGGCTTTTCGAAACTCTTCGAAGATATCTTGCGGATAGATGGACGTCGTATCGATATCTCGGGCGCGCGGCTTAATTTTCTCTTGGGCGAGCTTGCGTACTGCATCTCGAAGCGCGAGCAATTCATCGGACAGTTCGAAATCCATACCACTCAAGTTAGCCCTGGTGGTGTGCCAACATTGGCGCATGGACCGTTTCGATCGGAGCGAATCGCTTAGCGCGATGAAGAGCGGTACTTATGACGTTGTCGTCATTGGCGCAGGCATGACCGGTGCGGGGGTAGCGGTGGACGCCGCATCTCGCGGACTCAAGGTTGCGCTGATTGACGCTGGCGATATCGCCTCAGGAACCAGTTCCAAGTCGTCCAAGATGGTCCACGGTGGACTTCGCTATCTTCAGCAAAAGGAATTTCGCCTCGTATACGAGAATCTTCGTGAGCGACAGCGGCTCTTAGAGAATGCGCCGTTCCTTATTCGCCGTCTCCCTTTCCTAATTCCTCTCTTTGGAAAGAACGGTGTCGCATCGAAGACCCTCGTGAAGGGTTACGCGACCGCACTTCGTATCTATGACTTCACTGGTGGGTGGCGAATTGGATCGCGCTATCGAAAGATCTCAAAACAAGAGGCGCTCACACATCTTCCAACCCTGAAGACCGACCAACTCGTGGCAGGTTTTCTTTATCTTGATGCACGAGGCGATGACGCCCGGGTGGCGCTGACACTCGCGAAGACCGCCGCACTCGATTTCAACGCCGACGTCGCCAACTACGTGCGAGCGATCGACGTGCAGTATGACTCGCATGGTCGCGTTCGCGCCTTGACGTGTCGAGACGAAGTGTCGAAGGAGACGTTCGTCGTCGCGACAACGGCCCTCGTGAACGCGACGGGCGTCTGGGCTGACAGTATCTTCTCCATGGCGGAGCACGAGTCGTCACATCGCATCACGCCAGCCAAGGGTATTCATCTCTCCGTGCCGCGCGCGCGGCTACCCGTCGACGTCGCTGCGGTGCTCACGGTGCCCAACGATCGGCGCGGAATCTTCGTCGTACCCTTCGAAGAAGCCCCTTACACCTATATCGGGACGACCGACACCGCGTTCGACGGCGATCTGAATGAGCCGGCGTGTACGCCTCAGGACGTTGCCTATCTCTTGGACGCAGTGAACACGTGGACCTCGTCGAATCTCACCCCCGAGGACATCACTGGCGTGTGGGCGGGGCTTCGCCCCCTCCTCGCACCACGTGACGGAACAGCCTTGAGTGAACGTACCGCCGACCTCTCGCGACGTCACCAAGTCACGGACACTGAGGACGGCGTGATCCATATCACCGGAGGTAAGTGGACCACGTATCGGCAAATGGCCCAAGACACCGTCGATGCCCTGGCGCCGTACGTGAAAAAGTTGGGCCGCGTCCAGACGAAGAACCTTCGGCTTCATGGTTACGGAACCTGGAAACCGACCTCGCGTCTCGAAACACATCTGTACCAGCGTTACGGTGACGACGCGCGTAAGGTCCTCGCACTGATCCGAGAAGACGCCTCATTGGAAAAGGCTCTCATCGATAATCAGCCCTACATCGCCGCGGAGTTCGTCTTCGCGGCGTCCGAAGAAATGTCGACGTCGCTCGTCGATCTCTTGACTCGACGAACCAGGGCCCATCTCTTCGACGCACGGGCCACGCTCAAAGCCACGCCCGCAATCGCGAACGTCGTCGCCCCGGTGTACGGATGGTCCGACGAGCGTCGAATCGATGAAGTGCGCGAATACGAGCAGCTCGTCGCGAGCGAATTGTCCGCAGCGGGACTGGCTCTCTAGGGTTCGTTGATGACCAAACCGTCAATGCCGAACGAGTACCCGAGCGGATCATTTGCGAGCGGTGTCCCAAAACCAGCCCCATTGGCACTACTTGACGAACTCCAACGCGCTCGATTGGAGTTCGAGACGTCGAGTGACGCTCGAAGCGACCACGGTCGAGATTGGTGGCCTCTTTCCATTGCCGACGTCGCCGTGGGTCGCGTGCCTCATTGGCCCGGCGTCGTCGTAAAACCCCGGTCCAGCGACGAAGTCAGTCAACTACTTCGCATCGCAAGCACGCATCGGATACCAGTGACAGCGCAAGGGGGACGTTCCGGTGTCCTCGGTGGGGCGGTTGCCCCTGATGGCGGGGTCGCGCTCGATCTGACCAAACTCGACGAGGTGATCTCACTTGACGAGATTTCGGGGCACGTGCGAGTCCAAGCCGGCGTCTTTGGACCAGAGTTGGAAAACTTTCTCAACGCGCGAGGATGGACGGTCGGTCACTTTCCCCAGTCATTTGATCTCGCGACGGTGGGTGGTTGGATCGCCTGTCGAGGGGCGGGACAACTCTCAAATCGGTACGGAAAGATTGAGGACATCGTGCGCTCGTTGACAATCGTTCTTGCGAACGGTGACGTCATCGAAGTTGGCTCCAACGCCCCACGACAAGCGATCGGACCCGACTTACTCTCGCTCTTTGTTGGGAGCGAAGGGACGCTCGGTGTCATCACGGAAGCGACGTTGGTCGCTCGTCGTCGCGCTCGCTTTGAGGAACGCGCTGCATACGGCTTCTCCTCCTTCGAGGAGGGTCTCGAGGCGTGTCGACGAATCTTGCAGCGCGACGCCTCGCCAGCGGTACTTCGTCTCTACGACGAAACAGAATCACAGCGGAACTTTGGGCACGCGAACTGTGCGCTCATCGTCCTCGACGAAGGCGAGGAGTACTTCGTCCACGCCACGATGCACATCGTCGGCGAGGAATGCGCTGGCGCGACGGTACTCGACGTATCGCTCGTAGAGCGTTGGATGGAGCACAGAAATGACGTGGGAGCTCTGGCACCCCTTTGGGAGCGCGGCGTCGTCGTCGACACGATTGAAGTATCCGGATCGTGGGCGGTGTTGTCCACGATGTACCGCAGCGTGGTCGAGACGCTCGCGAGCGTCGAGGGCATGCTCGCCGCGTCGGTGCATCAAAGTCACGCCTACGTCGACGGCGCCTGTCTGTATTTCACGTTTGCGGCGAGGCCCGAGGATAACGCTACGTTGTTGTATCGTCGCGCGTGGGACCTCGCGACGCATGCCGTACTCGCGAGCGGTGGTGCGCTTAGCCATCACCACGGGGTTGGAAGGAACCGAGCGCGCTTCGTCGCCGAGGCGCTGGGTCCGAGTTTCGCGATTCTTGTCGCCATGAAGTCTGAGCTTGATCCGCTCAATATCTTGAATCCAGGTGTGCTCGGCATTGGCGGCGTGCCATGGTGAAAGCCCTCGCCATCGACGTTGGAAGTACGTCAGTGCGCACTGCACTCGTGAACGCCAAAGGCGTTGTCTCCAATGTCCAACAGGCACCGCTCAGTGTGAGAACGCCCAGTCCAGGAGAAGTGGAACTCGACGCCGTTGAAATCAAGAATTTGGTGTTGACGCTGGCCGGTCGAACAATCGATGAAGGTGGAGAATGCGATGTCGTTGGCATCACCAATCAACGCGCGACGACAATTGTCTTCGATCCCGAGACTGGTGAACCCGTCGGACCATCGCTCAGTTGGCAAGATCTTCGCACCGTGATCGATTGCTTGGTGTTGCAAGGACAAGGACTGCGTCTCGCGCCAAACCAGTCGGCGACCAAGATTAAGTGGCTGCTTGAGCACTCGAACAGGCCAGCGCACGAGCTGAAGTTCGCCACCATCGAGACGTGGATCGCGTGGCACTTGAGTGGTCGTTCGTTACACATCACCGACCGCTCAAATGCCGCGGTGACCGGACTCGTCAACATCGGTGCACAAGGATGGGATGCGAAGTCGATTGCCCTGCTTGGACTTGATTCCTCGATGCTTCCTCGCATCGTCGATACCATGGGTCGACATGGCGTCGCGTCGGCGCTTCAAGGCAGTCCAGCCATCACCGCGCTCGTGGGTGATCAACCCTCTTCCCTGTTTGGTCAGTGTTGCGTGACGAGTGGGGTCAAGATCACCTTTGGTACCGGCGCAATGCTCGACATGGTCTTTGACGGCGAGACGCCGAGCACAATGACACCATTGGACTCAGGTTGCTTTCCAATCGTCGCGCGCAGTTCGAATGGCGTCACGACGTGGGGCATCGAAGCTATCGCGCTCGCTGCGGGTTCGTGCATCGAATGGCTGCGTGATGGTCTCGGATTGATTAAGAGCGCTGGGCAGAGCGAGGAGCTGGCGCGGTCAATCCCGTCGAGCGAAGGCGTCTGGTTCGTGCCGGCTCTTTCAGGACTCGGTACGCCACGTTGGGATTTTGGCGCGCGCGGCGGCTTCTTCGGTTTGAGTCGTGGTTCGACGAAGGCGCACATGGTTCGAGCGGTACTCGAAGGGATCGCGCACCGTGGCGCAGACCTCGTGGAAGCGGCCCAAAGGGAAACCGGCGCGGTGATTCCCGAGATTCGCGTCGACGGAGGTATGACGGCCAACACGTTCTTCAATCAGTCGCTCGCTGACGTCACAGGAATACCTGTCACCGTGTCGCCAGAGCGTGAAGCAACGACTCGAGGCGCTGGACTTATGGCATTGGTAGGCGCTGGACATATGTCGTTATCCGACGTCGAAGGAATCTGGGCGCCTAAAGACGTGTATTGGCCGTCGCTCGGTGAGGAGGAGCGAACGTCGCGACGCGCGACCTGGGCTTCGATGATTCAACGGGTGGAGGGAACAATTCCCGAGTTGAGCTCGGTCGCTTTCTAGGCTTCCCACGGTGCCAATGACAGGGCGACCTCGAGAGTGGTAGGTGTATCAAGAAGGATCTTGGACAACATGAGTGCGCGCGGTTGACTCAACCCCACGACGCCCGTCACGATGCCGTCGCGCGAATACAGCGCCAGCCACTTTGCGTCATCGAGTGAGCCACGCACCATTTGTGCGACGTCGCTCGGACGCGGGTGCCCGAGCATTTGGATCTTCTTTCCATACTGATCTGACCAGAAATAGGGGATCATCGGCGCGATTGGCGCGGCGCCCGTCATGAGAAAGTGCGCGAGGTGTGCAGCGTGATCCACTGCAACTTGCCAATGCTCAATTCTCACTTGCTCGGTACCTAATGGACCGTCCCATTGAAAACGTACGACATCGCCAATTGCCCCGATTCGTTCAGTTGCCATCAAGTCCTTCGAGACGACGACACCGTTGTCGATTGACAGTGTCGAACCTTGGAGCCATTCGGTGTTCACGACCGCGCCCGCTCCTTCGATGACTGCTTCGACGAGTAAATTCTCGCCATCGTCGAATGAGACCACGAAACCATGGTCGTGCGCCGTCACGTCAGTGATGTGTTGTCGTGATCGAAGTTCAATGCCAGCGTCCTCAGCCAATCCTTCGAGCCAAAGCGACACGTCTTCTCCGAGGACGCCAACTAGGGGACGCGTCGCCGCCTCGAGGACGATCGGAACGAAACCGCGCGTACGTAAAGCGGTCGCGGCTTCTGCCCCGATAAAACCGCCACCAATAATTGCGACAGTGCTTCCCTCGGCGAGTGCTGACAAGGATTCGTTAAGACGCTCGACGTCGTCACGGGTACGAATGGTGTGAATCTCGTCTTCAGCACCGAAGGAGAGTCGCCGAGCCCGAGTACCCGTCGCCACCACCACGTACGTACCTCGCACCACGGTGCCGTCTTCAAGCGTCACGGTCGTCGCTTCAGCGTCAAGCGAAGTTGCTCGAGTGCCAAGAAGCAACCTCACGTCATTACTCGCAATGAGATCGTCGGTCGCGAGGAGCGTGTGGCCCACGTCCCATTTGCCAACCAGCACGTTCTTCGAGAGCGGTGGACGATCGTAGGGAGGATGGTGTTCCTCGCCAATCAAGGTAAGCTTGCCGTCAAAACCTTGCCGACGCAGCGCTTCACTAAATCGCCAACCGGCAAGCCCCGCCCCCACTACGATGACGTGATCCGAGGACCGTAACGGACTCATCACGCAAACAGTGCGAACCACTGCTCGCGCGAGCACGGTGCCAGAACGAAGTTGAATTCGCGCACACTCGCCATATTTGCGCTCGCTTCACTCGAATAGAGATGACCCGGAAACAAGACGACGTCATCGCCCACTTGTGAGAGTCGCTGGCTAAGCGTCACGTACATCTCTTCGGGATCGGATCCGGGAAGATCGGTGCGACCACAACCATCGATGAACAAGGTGTCGCCACTCAAGAGGTGTTGTTCCACAAGGACACACTGACTTCCGGGCGTGTGGCCGGGCGTGTGAATCAACGTCACGTCCATCCCCCCGACGCGAAGGACGTCCCCCGATTCGTGCGCGACCAACGAGTCCACACCAACGCCCGTCGTGCGCGTTACCCATTCGACCTCATCACGCTGTACGTGCACGGGCACGTCGAGCGTTTCTAGAAGCTGGCGAATGCCTGGAATATCGGCACCGAAGGCCTCTCCACCAACGTGATCGGGGTGATAGTGCGACGCCAGGACTCCGGTCACTTCCATACCATCGGCGCGCACCAGCGACACGAGTTCGTCGGGTCGATACGCGGGATCGACCAGCATCGCCTCGCCCGTTTCGCGGTCACCCACTGCGTACACCAGGTTCAACATTTGTCGTGCTGATGGATCATTACGTGCGAAATCGCGCCCCGACAACCACTGGCGAAAGTAGAACCGGCTGTTCATTCTTGGTCTGCGGCGCGGGCGATGCGGGGCGTGAGTTCTTCGACTTTCGCCTTGGTGGCATCAAGTCGGGCCTCGAGGGATTCGATAATTTCCGTGGCACGCTCTAATTTTGTAAAGAGGTCATCGACCGAGACCTCGCCTTCGTCAAATGACGCAACGATGTCGTTCAATTCAGCCGCGGCCTCATTCCAGTCCCCTATTGTCATCGTGTCGTTCCATCCTTTGCGTTTATCGTTGATTGAAGCGATCCATCGCTGACGCGAATTTGAAGCACGTCGCCCACATGCACTGCGTCAATCGAGCGTACAAGGCTGCCTCGCGCATCGGTCACGATGGACCAACCTTGACTTAATCGTCGCTGCGGATCGTACGCACCGAGGAGCCGCCGAGTCGTTTCAAGCAAAGAACTCGCGGCATCAACAAGATGCTCCGCTTGAAGATGCAGACGTTGTCGAACTGCGCCGAGGTGACGTGACTCGCCGCGGAGCCGATCGCGCACAGCAAAAATCATCGTACGGCGTCGTTCTGCGATATAGACCGTCGCCTCATCAACGATGGCTTCAGTGGCACTGAGGAGACGTTGTGCTGGCTGGCGCAGATAGCGCTGGTCCCACTGGACCACGATGTTGACGATGTCCTCGCCGAGCTTGGTTGGCGTAATGGCTCGCGTATGTGCCACGAGGTCCGCCACCGATTCATCTCCCGTGTGTCCAATGCCCGTGAACACGGGCGTGCGGGCATTTGCAATCGCGCGCGCCACGCGCTCGTCGTCGAAGCAGATGAGGTCGCCCTTGGAGCCCCCTCCGCGAACGATGCAAATAACGTCGACACCTGCGTTATCAAGGTCCTCAATGGCGGCAACGATTTGTGGTGGCGCTGATTCTCCTTGCACCGCGGTTTTCACCAACGAAATGAGGAAGGAGTAGCCAGACTGGAGGAGTTGGCCGGTGAAGTCGCTGTATCCCTCGGTGCCCGGGCTCGCCACGAGTCCCACGCGCAGCGGCACCGGCGAGAGGGTTCGGGTCTTGTTCGTTTCGAGTAGTCCTTCGTCCTTCAATCGAGCGATCAATTCCTGGCGACGACGGGCAACGTCGCCGAGCAGCCCTTGTACATCAATCCCGGTCACCGTGAATCCGATACGTCCTTGAGGTGCGTAGAGATCCACGTACCCGAAGCAATTGACGATCGCTCCCGGCTCGAGGGTGACGCCATCGTCGGCGAGTTTTCGCTTTAGAGGATTCCACTGAGAAGCCCAACAGTGCGCGTTCAACACTGGACGCTTGGCGTCGCTTGAGGTCGAGCCCGCGTCGACAAGATCAAGATAGAGATGCGTCTTCTCGTACACCTTGGCAACTTCACCGCGAACCCACAGCGGGCGACGACGACCGAACGCGGCTTCGAGGTGCGTCGTAACAAGATCGTAAAATTGCGCGACTTCAAGGACAGGCTCGTTGGCCACGGCATCATCTAGAACCACGAGGCGAGGCTACCGCCCGATGGTGACACGCGATCGACTCTTGTGGGAAATGATTTCGTGTGCAAGAATTGTTGCGGATAGTGAGTCGACTGGGTGGTCGCACGTCTCTTGAGGCGTGAGGAAAGTCGGGGCTCCAAAGGGCAGGGTGCTCGCGAAACGTGAGTCGCGGTGACGTNNGACGTGCAGGACAGTGCCACAGAAAATAAACCGCCAACGAATCGGGCGACCGAGGACTGGTAAGGGTGAAACGGTGCGGTAAGAGCGCACCAGCACTTTGAGTGATCAAGGTGGCTTGGTAAACCCCACCCGGAGCAAGATCAAACGTGGGAGCGCGTGGCCCGCATGTCTTGGAGACAAGACACTCCCGAGGTAGATCGCTCAGATGGATGGCCGCCCATCCCTCCGAAAGGAGGGTGGACAGAACCCCGCTTATAGGTCGACTCACTATCCACTAACGCATCTTGAGAGAGCACGACCCTTGCTGCACTTGCCGTACCACGAACTACCGGTGAAAGAACCGGGCGAGCCGGACACGCGGTCTCCCCTGCGCTTTTTGCTCTGGCTGGCCCGCCATCAGAAGAACCTGCTCTTTTGGAATGCCTTCTTCGGCATTGGTTGGATGGTGAGCCAAGCATTGTTGTGGGCTGCGGTAGGCGCCGCGATCGATCACGGAATCGCTCGACACAGCGAAAGTGGTCTGTTGTTGTGGGTCGCCATCGTGATGGCCCTCGGACTTTTTCAGGCTATCTGCGGATCCTTGCGGCACCAACTTGCGGTGACTAATTGGATGAACGCGGCCTATCGCACGGTCCAAGTCATTGGGCATCACATTGCGCGCACCGGCAACAGTGTGACTGACGAGATACAGTCCGGCGACGTCGTCAATACAGTCGCAGCGGACGCCATGCGCATTGGTGGCGCGTACGACGTTCTCGCACGTTTCCTTGGTTCGATTGTCGCTTGGATCGTCGTTTCAATCATTCTGCTTTCAACATCAGTCGAACTCGGTCTGATCGTCCTTCTCGGTGTACCAATACTGGCGACCCTCACGGTGCCCCTGATGACCCCTCTTCACGCTACCCAGGCCGCACAACGAGAGGCGGCGGGTCGCCTCGCCGCGCTCGGATCCGATACCGTAGCGGGTTTGCGGATCCTACGAGGAATCGGGGGAGAAGAAGTCTTTCTCGGTAATTATCGACGGCAAAGTGATCTCGTTCGTCGTGCCGGGAATCGCATCGCGACTCCGCAGGCCGGTCTCGAATCAGGTCAGGTTCTACTACCCGCAGTGCTCACTGCCATTGTCACGTTCCTAGGAGCTCGTGACGTCATGCGCGGAACGTTGCAACCGGGCCAACTCGTCGCCTTCTTTGGCTACGCAACGTTCCTCACGACGCCACTTCGCACGGCAATCGAGTACGTGATCTCGACGACGCGCGCCTACGTGGGGGCCGGAAGAGTGCTTCGGATTTTGACCGTCGAGCCACTCGTGAAGGAACCGGAGAATCCGCGCCCCTGGCCGGATTGTGTCGCAGTACTCGAAGACGTTCGAAGTGGCATCCGGTTGAAGCAAGGTTTGCTCACCGCCGTCGTCACCGAGAACGCCACCGACGCGTCCCTGATTGCTGATCGCCTCGGGAGATTCGCCGCCGACACCGAAGGCATCATGCTCAACGGCGTCGCACTCGACGAGTTCTCCGTCAAGGACACTCGAGCCAATATCGTGGTCAGCGAAATAGAGCCGCGTCTCTTTTCTGGAGAGTTGCGCTACGAATTGGTACCTCACCGAGCGACGAGTGACGCCGTTATTTGTACAGCGCTCGACGCTGCGAGTGCTCTCGACATCCTTGACGCTCTTGATGACGGCTTAAGTACCTGCGTTGAAGAGCGAGGTCGTGAATTCTCGGGCGGTCAGCGCCAGAGACTCAGTCTCGCACGAGCCTTGCTACGCGATTCTGACGTTCTGATCCTCGTCGACCCAACATCGGCGGTGGACACGCACACGGAAGCTCGAATTGCCCTGCGTCTCAGCGACGCTCGTCGCGCACGTACGACGCTTATCACAACTACCAGTCCCCTCCTGCTCGAGCACGTCGATTACGTATACGTCTATCGAGAAGGACGCATCGTCGCCGAAGGAACGCACGCGATGCTCGCGGCACAGTCAAGCGACTATCGGCACATTGTGCTGAGGGAGGATTCGTAAGTGAATTCACTCCCAATTGCCGATTTCAAGACGGTACGAATTTACGCACGACGTTTACTCACCGAACACCGGAAGAAATTCGTCCGTATGCTCTCGTTGTACTCCCTCGCCGCGGTGATGGGGCTAGTACCTGCGTGGGTCATCGGCGAATTTACGAATTTCGCGACCGACCGCACATTGACGTCTATTCGAATCGTCGTCTACGTCGCGATCCTCTTGGGATCATCGCTTTCCTACGCGCTCCTGTCATTTCTCGCACGACGGCGAAGTTACCTGCTCGGAGAAACCATCTTCGCCCAGCTGCGCGAGGAATTCCTCGCGAGCGTCTTGGAGCTACCGCTCGTCGAGGTCGAGCGAGCGGGAACGGGTGACCTCCTCAGTCGGACGACCAATGACATTGAAGCGCTTTCGCGCACGGTTCGATTCGCTCTTCCAGAATGGCTCGTGGCATTGGTGCAGGCGCTGCTCACTTTTGTCGCGATGTTGATCATTAGTCCCCTCGCGAGTATTGCTTCGCTGATCTCTATACCGTTTCTCGTCTTTTCGACGCGCTGGTATCTTCGTTACGCCACTCCCGGCTACAAGCGTGAACGGATGAGCTACGCCACGATGTCGGGCACGGTTGCGGAGACCACCGAGGGGGCGCGCACGGTTGACGCCAATCAACTCGGCGACCGCCAGGCCCAGCGCATCGAGGGCAACATCAGAGAATCGTTCTACGCAGAGATGTACACCATGCTGATGCGTATGGTCTGGTTTCCAATCGTCGAGAGTTCCTTCGCTCTCGCGGTTGCGGTGACGCTCGGTTGGAGCGGTTGGCTCGTCTTGCACCACAACATCACGATCGGCGCCGCGACGACCGTGACGCTCTACGTCGTCCAAATCAACGATCCCATTGACCGAATCATTTCGTGGCTCGACGAACTTCAAATGGGTCAATCCTCGCTCGCTCGACTCGTTGGCATCTCAGTAGTGCACGACACGCGTCCCGTCACGTCGCGCACACCATCGAGTGAAGCACTCTCGATGCGCAACGTGCGCTACGCGTATCGACTAGGCCACGATGTTCTCAACGGCGTGTCGTTGAACATCCGCCCGGGCGAGCGTCTCGCCATCGTGGGACCTTCTGGTGCCGGAAAGTCCACGATTGGACGTCTTCTCGCCGGCGTTGATTCTCCTCGCGTCGGATCGGTGCGAGTTGGCGACGTCGAACTCTCGGAGATGCCCTTAGAGGTTCGGCGCCGTCATGTCGCTCTGGTCACCCAGGAACATCACATCTTCATTGGCTCAGTTCGTGACAACCTGGCGCTCGCAAATCCCACGGCGGGCGACGAGCGTATCAGCCGAGCTCTGAGTGCCGTTGACGCACTCGACTGGGTGATGCAACTTCCAAAGGGTCTCGACACCGAATTAGGGACCACCGGGCACCAGATTGCGCCGGCGCAAGCCCAGCAAATAGCCCTCGCTCGCCTCGTTCTGGCGGACCCGCACACACTCGTACTTGACGAGGCGACGGCACTCCTTGATCCTCGCGCGGCACGTCACCTCGAACGTTCCCTGGCGGCAGTGTTGAAGGACCGTACGGTCGTCGCCATTGCGCACCGACTACACACGGCGCACGACGCCGACCGGGTTTGTGTCGTCAACGACGGCAAGATCAGCGAATTGGGAACGCACGACGAACTGGTGGCGCTGAATGGCGAGTACGCATCGCTGTGGCGCAGTTGGCGAAACGAAGCATCCCTCGACTCGTAGGCTTACGTCGTGGCGCAACCCCTACGAAGTGAAGAGATCGTCTCGTGCGTGCATCGCGTGGCACTCACGAGAGGTCAACCTTTCGAATACCTTCCGGTGGGCGTTTCCAATGAAATTGCGAGACGCCAGCGCGACGCCGACGCACACCGCCAGGCGACGCTGCAGGAAATTTCTCTCGCACATCCCGACGCGGTCGAAGCACGGAGCGTGAACCACACGACAGATCTCATGCGCGAGGGTGTTGCCCTCATCCTTCGACCCAAATTGAAACCCGATGTAGAAGGCCAACGTCGCGGCGTTGCTCACGTCCTCGTGCGAATCGGGCGACACAACGATGTCTTTACCTACGCGCCCATAATCATTAAGAACAATGAGATCGTCGAAGCCGCGAGTACCCGCCGACTCCTCGAAGGTTCCCTTGATCGACTCTTGCCAAGCGATGCGACGTTCAGCGACGGCTTTGGACCTCGCAGCACTTCAACCGTCACGAAGAACGGAATTGCTCTCGCCCACGTGACGCGAGTTCTTCAAGCGACGGGCCATGGCGACCCGATCGGCCGGGCCGCGATCATTGATCGACATCGGCGTGTGTGGTGGTTCGATCTAGCGAGCGATAACTATCCCCGCTTCAATCTGGCGACGTACGACAAGTTCTATCGTGAGCGCCTTGGTGTCCTCAACGCTCACGACTCCTGGCTCAAAAGTGGGGGCGAATTTCCCACGCGTCCCTACTGGCACCGCGAGTGTCCCGAATGCCCTTTCGCCCCTTACTGCGAGGCGCAACTCGAAATAATTGACGACGTGTCGCTCACGAGGTACACGAGCGTCGAGCAACAACTTTTGCTGCACGACCACGGCATCGACACCCGAGCCCAACTCGCCCGATTGGATCCGCAACGGGCGAAACTCGCTCGTACGAAGGCGCCAGTGATTCGAGACGGCGTCGAGCCCGAAGATCATCTGGGCCGTCTGATCGACAAACTTGACGACCTGATCTATCGGGCGCGCGCCCACGGGCGCGCTAGCTCTCTGCGAATCGAAGATCCCGCGAGCATGGGCTGTCCAACTGCCGACGTGGAGATCGACATCGACATGGAGAGTTATGACGACGCCACATACTTATGGGGTGCCTACGTCACACTCAATACGCCCATCCAGGGAATCAAGCCGGGTTACCGGGCTTTTGTGCAATGGGGCGAATTGACTCCAGCAGCTGAAGCGCGAAACTTTTCGGACTTTTGGCGTTGGTTCGAAGAACTTCGTCGCACGTGTGAGCAGCAAGGTCGGAGCGTCGCGGGTTACTGCTTCTGGGCCCAGGCAGAGGACTCCGCGATGAACCGCGCCGTGGCGCAACCGATCGAAGGTGGCCCGACGAACGATGACCTCGAGGCGTTTCGGAACCACACTCCGTCGCAGTGGATTGATCTTCACGAACTCGCCAAACGACAGATCCAAACAACCGGTCCGCTGGGCCTCAAGCAGCTCGCGCGAGAAAGTGGATTTCGCTGGCGTGATGAACATCCGAGTGGCGAGGCATCGATGTTGTGGTACGAAGTCGCCGTCAGTAACGCGCCTGACGCATCGACGTCGCGCCAACGAATTCTTGAATACAACGAGGACGACTGTCGGGCGACAAAGGCGTTGCGCGACTGGTTGAACGGGCCCGCCAAGGTTCTTCCCCACCGCGACGAGCCCCTTTAGACCTTCACTTCGCTCATTAGCATTGCACGGTGGCCTCTTCATCGTCGACGACTCCGCTAAGTCCTCGAACCCAACGCGTCGCGAAACTACTCGGCGCGTTCAACGTGCTTGGGTCGATTGCGCTGGCTGTCGCGAGTGCCGTAGGGCTCAGCCGAATCGCGCGACATTCACTTGAATCGGGACTCGTCATCCTGTCACTCGTACTCGTTGGACGCTGGCTCCTCGTTTCTCTCACTGACGCATGGAATGCCGGCGCCGCGCGCAAGGTCAAGGACTTCTGGCGACGTCAACTCACCGAACATTTGCGTCTTCCACGTTCCGAAGGTGCGCGGAGTCGTGGTGATCTACTCCTGGCGATTGATCATGCGTCAAACGGTCCTCACCTAGAGCAACTCTCGACGAGTGCGCGAGCAAGTGTCCTCGGGCTGGTCGTGGTTTTTTGGGCGGCCGGTTGGCTCAGCACACTTATCACCGTCGTCCTGATGGCGTTGGCCGTGCCACTTTACCAACGAGCCGGGCGACGCAGCGAAGCGCTCGCGATTGACTACCAACGACGCCGCGGTCGCCTTGAAACCCGTCAACTTGAGCTGCTGCAACACGCTCCGGAATTGCGAGCATTGGGTGCCGTACGCTACGGAGCCGATGAGATCGCCGCGTTGTCATCGTCGGAGCATTCGATTGCGATGCGCGCCATCCGCGTCGCCCTCGAATCGTCGCTCGTCACTGAGTTTCTAAGTGGCGTGAGCATCGGTCTGGTGTCAATGGTCGTTGGTTTTTCGTTACTTGAAGGACGCATTTCGCTTGAACACGCGCTCATCGCGGTGCTCGTCACGAGTGACATATTCGTCAACATTCGACGCTTCGGTGTTGAATTTCATCGACGTGAGGAAGCCGAACGATCAATGATGTCGCTCTCAACTCGAGACTCACGCATGATGTCGACGAACGACGACGTGCTGGCGCGAGTAACGAACGTGGTCACGACCGCGAGTCCTCGGGTATTCGATTTCGACGTGGTTCGCGGAAGTCGCGTTCTCGTCACGGGCGCATCCGGAAGCGGAAAGACGACACTGCTGCACACCATGCTCGGTTGGCGTACGCCCGTGTCGGGTCAGGTGATGCTGAGCACGGAGCCGATTGGCTACGTCAGCGTCGAGAGTTCCTTGTTTTCGGGAACTCTTCTGGACAACCTCACGCTGGGTGCAAACGTTGGCGACAACGAGGTTGTCGAAGCGCTCGCCAGTGTCGGTCTACAGAATTCCCGCTTTTCCAACCTCGGCGATTATCTGTTGGCTGACGGTCGAGGTTTAAGCACCGGTGAGAAGGTCCGTCTCGTCCTCGTGCGATCACTTTTGGCGAGGCCATCATTATTGATACTCGACGATATCGGAGGAGTACTCGACGAACCGACGCGACAATTGCTTCGCGGTCTGCTGTCGACGCGACGTGACCTTGCGGTTATCGAAGCGACAGTGGACACTCCCCTACTACTGGCCCCCTTCCAAGAGATTCAAGTGACGCCGTGAACGAAGACCTCACTCGGATTTTTCGCTGGCTACACAGATCCCAACCGCCGCGCACCGAATTATCGCGCGCCATCGTGACGGGTTCAGTCGCAGCGATTACGAATGTTGGACTTCTCGTTGGTGCGGTGGGATTGCTCGTGGAGAGTGCGCGTCGCCCCGGTCTCGCCGCGGTCGCGGGCGTCTTAATCATCATCGAAGTGCTGGCATTCCTGCGCTCACCTCTTCGCTTCAGCGAGCGCGTCAGCTCGCACCGACTCGGTTTTGAAGCGGTAACCCGCTGGCGACGTTGGCTCGTGTCGAACATTGGACGTTGGGACTATTCACGATGGCGCCTCTACGCCGCGGGTGATCTACTTGAACGCTCGCTACACGACACCGATGAACTTCAAGACCTATGGCTACGCTGTGCTCTTCCCGTGATCAATACCACGATCACCATGGTGCTCAGTGACGTGGTGATCGCCCTCCTCCCTCCGCATGACCAGTGGTGGCGCTTCGGCGCGGTTCTCTTCGCAGTGCAGATAATTGGCGCAGCTTTGCTGTTCAATAATCTCCCTCCACTGATCCGAGCAGACCGCACTCTTCGACAATTCAATGGAAACTTTCGAGCGGAACTCGTCGAATTAAGTTCAGTCACGCCCGAGGTCTTCTTGCTGGGCCGTGATGACTTCGTCACAACGAGGCTCGATCACCAGAGAACAGGACTGCAGCGAGCAGAACGACAACTTCGACGGGCGCAACGCCGTTCTGAACTGATTTCTTTGATGAGCGGACTCATTGCGTTGCAACTGTTGTATCTAATGCGACCTACGACGTCGTGGACGTGGCTGGTCGTCGTCGCCCTTCTCAGCATCGCCACTTCAGACATGTTGGCGAGCCTTCGCCACTCCTTCGACGCTGCGGTCGCCGTAAGTGGATCCGGCGAACGTCTCGAGCAACTCGATGGAGGTCCGCAATTGACGGTCACACGGACACCCCACGACACCACACTGCGACTTGAGCACGTGAGCATCTCGGAGGGCGAAGTGCTGCTCGTGAGTGGGGCCGACGCCGTTTTCGCGCCGGGAGTCCACGTCGCAATCGTGGGACCCTCTGGTACTGGAAAGTCGACGTTGTTGCGCGCCATCTGCCGTCTAGACGCTGTGCGGGCGGGCAACATCAGTATCGGAGAGGTCTCGTTAGGCGAGATTGACGAGGTGCAACTTCGAGCGATGCTGAGTTATATACCAAGTGAGCCGGGCCTCACGCGTGGTTACGCACGCGACGTGATTGCTTTGGGACGTTCTGGGCATCGCACGATGAGCGACGACTTGGCGTCCCTTGGCATCGATGGCAATGACACGACCCGATTCGGAGAACTCTCTCGCGGGGAACGCCAGCGCGTTGCCGTGGTGCGTAGCGCCGTCACCGATCCATCCATCATCGTCGCGGACGAACCAACGAGCGGTCTCGGCGCAGAGGAAACACGAAAAGTACTCGAACTCCTCGCTTCCACCAACGCAACTGTCCTTGTCGCGACACACGACCAACAAGTGATCGACTGGAGTGATGACGTCTACGAATTGGCGAACGGTCGCCTTCGTCGTCTTAGCCGTTGAGCGTGCCCATTGAGCGTTCGTGGTACCGATCCCCCGCGACCGCCTCACGAGGAACGGCTGCTTCGAGTTGCGCGCAATCGTCATCGCTTAGATGGATGTCGCCCGCCGCAACATTTTCACGCAACCACTTTCGACGCTTCGTGCCAGGAATCGGTACGACGTCCTTGCCACGCGAAAGTACCCACGCGAGGGAAAGTTGCGCAACGCTGACACCCTTTTCGTTCGCGATGCGTTCTAGGTTGTTGACGAGGGCGAGATTTTTCTCGCCCGCCTCTCCAATGAATCGAGGATTCACACTTCGAAAATCTGTCGGGTCTTCGGACGCGCGATTGGATGCCTCACTCGTGAGGAATCCACGCCCGAGTGGACTGTAGGCGACAAAGCCAATACCTAGGCGCCGACACGTGTCAAGGACTCCATCTTCGGGATCACGCGTCCACAATGAGTATTCGCTTTGCAGCGCCGTCACTGGATGGACGGCGTGCGCCCGTTCGATGGTCGCTGACGAAGCTTCGGAGATACCTAGGTAGCGAACCTTGCCGGCGTCCACGAGTGACTTGAGAGCGCCCCACGTCTCCTCGATTGGTACCGTTCGATCGACTCGATGCTGGTAGTAGAGGTCGATGACGTCCACGCCCAGTCGACGAAGCGAGTTGTCACACGCCGCCAACACGTAGTCGGGCTTCCCATTGACGCCCTTGTACGAACCGTCCTCGCCGCGCTCGTTTCCGAATTTTGTCGCGAGCACCACGTCACTGCGTCGACTCTTGATCGCGGAGCCGACGAGGATCTCGTTCTTGAAGGGCCCGTACATATCGGCGGTGTCGAGGAAGTTCACGCCGAGATCGATGGCCTCGTGAATGGTCGCAATCGATTCGAAGTCGTCACCGGCGCCATAGAACTCACTCATCCCCATGCAGCCGAGTCCCTGCGCAGAAACCTCGAGACCTTGACCCAATTTTCTTCGTTCCACGTTTGCTCCTCGTTTGTGAAGTTGCTCACAACCAGTGGTTTATTGGCAACTTTTGACAGAGTACTGCGCGCGCGCAGGGTATTTTCTTCTCTATTGGCTGGGGGGGCCAAACATCGCGAGCCCGCTTGTTCTGTTCACAGAACGAGCGGGCTTCGTTGTGTACGCAACGCAGTCACCGCCCGAGGGCGACACGTAGGGTTGTGTCATGAGCACGGTGCCCTTGACGCAATCTGCGACACCAGCGAAGCGACCTCTCCTGCGTGGCTGGTTGCACGTGGTGGGCGCGATCGTGCTGCTTGGTTGTTCGCCAATATTGTTCTTGCACGCGCGCACGGGGTCCCAAGTGGGTTGGATCCTTTGTTACATCGTGGGCGTTGGATCCATGATGATCACGAGCGCCCTCTTCCACCGAGGTAATTGGTCCCCCACGCAGCGTCGCGCGTGGAAGCGAGCCGATCATTCCGCGATCTTTCTGGCGATCACCGGCAGTTATCTCGCGATTGCTGGTTTAACCATGCACGGCAACATTCGCTTGGTCTTGCTACTCATCATTGGTCTTGGTACGGCAGTCGGCATCACGATCCGTCAGCTCGCGCTCGGTGCGGGCGAATGGGTCAATACCCTTCCCTACCTGGTCGTAGGTTGGGCCGCCGTCGTGGTCATGCCGCAGATTTACCGAGGTGGCGGGCCCACGTGCTTTGCCCTCGTTGTTGCTGGCGGACTGGCCTATTCCGTAGGCGCCGTCTTCTACGGAGCGAAACGACCGAGGCTCGCACCCGAGGTATTTGGGTATCACGAGCTGTTTCACGCGTTTACCTTGTTGGGCGCCGGATTGCACTTCGCCGCGCTCTACCTCGCGCTTCGTTAACTAGCGGTGCAGTGGTGGCACCACGTTGAAATGCACCAGCATTGGTGCCCCTCGTCGTGCGCCAATCGTCGTGATTGAACCATTGTCCAGTCGGGTCCGCCACGCGACCGAACCCGAGACGCCGAGCGCCCACACGGTCGCTGACTTGATGGGTGACACGTGACTCACGATCGCCAAGTGCTTGTGGGCTTCATACAAGAGACTCTCGGTGTCAGCGAGAAGCTTGTCGAGCTCTGCGTGCACTCGAGCATCGACCGACGCGAGTGATTCACCATGACCGAGCGCGAGCTCGTGGTCGGATTCGAAGGCTTCCCACTGCTCGGCACTCACGACACTGATTGGTTCGCCTTCGAGGTCGCCGTAGTCAACCTCGATGAATGTTTCCTTCACTTCGAGGGGCACGTCAGGCAGTGCGAGCCGCGCCGTTGCGCGCGCGCGTTCGAGCGGTGATGTCCACACTTCCTGAATTCCCCCGAGTAAAGGTCGCAGGGCGCGTGCTTGTCGCTCTCCAAGTTCCGTCAGCTCTGGATTGCTGCGCCCGACGAGGAGACCCTTGGCGTTGGTGGTGGTCTGGCCGTGGCGGATGAGGACGATCACGCCAACAGCAACCTTCCGCACTCGGGACAGGCCATGAAGACGTCGTCCGGCTGGGATTTCCACCGATCGAGGTCGAGCGGTGACAGGGCGATGCGACATCCGTCACATCGCCCGGCGTTCACTTGCGCGGCACCCGACGTCCCAACGCGCGCGAGCGCCATGTCGTAACGCGTCAGCAGCTCACTCGCCACGTTGCTGGCCTTTTGTTGACGCTGGACGCGCAAGGAGACGAGTTCCTCGTCGAGTGTCCTCTGGAGTTCAGCGATTGTCGACTGGAGCGTCGCGCGACGAGCAATGCCGGGTTGGGCGCGCTCTTTGACGAGCGTGACCACTTCTTGCAATGGCTCGAGCGCCAGCAAGAACTCGAGCTCGCGGTCCTCGCTTTGGCCAAGTAACGCCTGCACGTGGTCGAGTTCAGTCTGTAGTGCGGCGAGTTCACGAGCATTGGCGGTTGACGAGGCGAGGGTCGTCGTAAGGGCGCTCGCGCGCGCGCGAAGACGTTGCGCCTCCTTCGCCGCGTCGTCGTAGGCGCGTTCAATGGGCGACAACGCCTCCTCGGCTTCGTGCAGTGCCTTCACCAGCGAGCGGAGTTCCTCTTCGACGCCCCTTAATTCCTCAAGTTCAGGCAAATGGTTTCGCTGCGCACTCACGCGCTCGATCCAGCGGTCCGCTTCCATCAACTCGCGGACGGCGTCACTCTGACTCACGGTGCCAAGTCTGGCACGTCGTTGTCGACGTACCACTGAGCGAGCTTCGCCAACGCCGGAGCGAGCGCCGGCTCACATCGTTCTTGGGCCCCCGAAAAACTGAACCAATAGACGTGAGGACTCTCCCCCTTAGGTGGACTTGGTTCTAGCGGCGGCGCCTGGACGACGTATCGCAGGTCGTAGTGCGTATGGCCCCGAGGTCCCGGGTGCACGTCCACGTGAAATAAGAGTGCGGGCTCGAGATGACGTACCGCGAGTCCCGTCTCTTCGCGTGTTTCGCGCAACGCCGCTACCGGCGCGCCTTCGCCATTGTCGACGTGACCACCTGGTTGCACCCATATGCCGAGACGTCGGTGGCGATGCAAGACCACGCCGCGCGACGAGATCACGAATGCCGATGCGGTGACGTGATGATCGTTCAGTCGTTCGTCGAAGGGATCACACGCCCAGTCCAGGCGTTCCAAGGTCGCTCGAATGGACGAGGACTCGCGTTCGTCGACGGGTTCAATACGGGTGATCTGTTGGCGCAACTCATCGTAGCGATCCATCACTGTTGGTCAAGAAGTCGCCGGACGGATGCTGGCAGTGGCACCGCACCGCTCGACATGGCGCCATCGGCGCTGGGAATCGGGTCGCCGAATTGAAGCCGTGCGGGTACGGTACCCGACCAGATCGGAAGCTCGAGGTCGTCATTTGCGTCGTCGGTGGGACCCGAGGAGATTTTCGCCGACGCCTCGTCGATGCTGACGGCGAGCACCAACGTCATACGAAGTTCCTGTTCGCTCAAGGCTCGCACCTCGAGGGAACGACCAGGCAGAACAGCGTCGACGAAGAGATTCAGTACTCGACGTTTCTCGTCGCCCTCGACAAGGCTCGCGGCGCCCACGACGATCGCCGAGCGGTAGGCAATGGAGGATTCAAAACCACTGCGAGCGAGGCGCAGACCGTCATAGATCGTGACGCTGCAACACACGCGACGAGATTCGAGCACCGAGCGAAAGATTGCGTTCGATGGACTGCCGTGAAGATAGAGGGTGCGACCTTCGCGAGCGTGCAGGGTCGGCACCGCCATCGCGAGACCACCGACGACACCAGCCACGTGGCACATTCGTGCCTCGTCCAGGATCGAGAAGATCGTCGCCTCGTCGTAGCGCGCCTTGGCCGCGAGACGGCGAACCTTGGTGTGCGGCCCGGGCCCGAGGTCCGAACTCATGCCCGTAAATCGCCACCAAAAAACGTCCTCGCGAGACCCGCGACCTCGACGTTCTTCTCGAACAGTCGCGCGTGCATGACGCCACCGCGCGACGACGCCTGGCGAACCGAGACCACGGGCGAGCCACTTTTTTCGACCCACCACGGCGACACCGAACACATCGCACTTCCCGTGACGTGGTCTTCAGCGAGACCTAGTCGCGGGGCAAACACGCGAATGGAAACGTCGACGTCGGGGCCACCGTGACACGCGGCGATCACCATTGAACTGGGGACGAGAAAAAGGCTCATTGGGTCCACCGCGAGTCCACAAAGTGTTTCGTAATCCTCCACGACCGCGAGCACGCTTTGCGCTCCCGCTTGGAAAACCTCGCGCACGGGACCCAGGGTGCCGTTCAAGACGGACTCGTCGAGTGGTTCGATATACGAACGCGGAAGGTCCACGCCCAGCATTCCGTCGCGAAGACGCCGCCCCGAGAGCACGCCTGAACGAGTCTGGAAATAGAATTCGCCGCCGGGCACGCCGAGTTCGGTCAATAAAACGTGCAGCGTCGCGAGCGTCGCGTGACCACAAAGATCGACTTCAACGGTGGGCGTGAACCAGCGCAGCGACCACGTATCGCCTACCCGGCGAATGAACGCTGTCTCCGAGACACCGAGTTCGAAGGCGATTTGTTGGAGTTCGTGGTCCTCCATTGGACGCTCCAGCAAGACCACCACCGCCGGATTCCCGCGTTCTGCCGAACCTATGAACGCGTCAACCCACCACAGACGGTGACCAAAGCTCACGTTGACCGATTCCACTACAAGAGACTGCCACATCGAACGTGGCAGGCGGCGTAGGGTTTTGGAGTGCGTGTCGCGACGTTTAACCTTCACGCCGGCGTCGATGGCTGGGGCCGACCGACGCACGCCCTCGAACATGCGTGCCGACTAAGTGCCGACGTCCTCGTCTGTCCTGAGTTGTGGCGCGGTGACGACGGGACCGATTTCGTTGCCACTCTCGAGGGTCGCTTGTCAATGAAGGGAATCTTCGTGCCACTCGCCCGCGCCGAACGCGTCACCAGCGGGCACGGCTCGCGGTCCTGGCAACCTCTCCTCGCCCATTTCACTGGCGAACGAGGGCTGTACTTCAACGAGTACCGAACTCCCAAACCCTTCCAGCGAAGAGCCCGTGCGAGCGTCCCCTCCGTTGAAGCGGGCGACTGGGGACTCGGCGTTTTCACCACTCTGCCCATCGAGTCCCTGCGCTTCGAACCCATCGAACGCCTAAAACGCGAGAAATCACGACGTGCACTCATCGTCGCAGAATTAAGCGTCGAGGGGAAGGCGTTCTTTCTTCTGGCCGTGCATGGAGCCCACCTTACGCACGGTTCGTATCGCCAGTACCGGCGCATCAACGCAATAGCGCGTTCCCTCGATCCCTCCGTGCCCGTGATCCTCGCGGGTGACTTCAACTGCTGGCGACCACTGCTGCGGCTCTTGTTGCCAGGATGGTCAACACTCGTACGCGCAAAAACGTGGCCCGCGCGCCATCCCCATAGCCAAATCGACCACATCCTGGGGCGGGGGCCGTGGGAGACGCAGGGGGGGGACGCGAGTGACGGGGGCAGCGATCACCGCGCTTTGGTCGCCGATGTTCGCCTGCGGCAGCCAATCGCCTAACTCAACTGGACACTCTCGTCAACCACGACCAAGGTCTTGCCGTGATTTCCACCCGTGAAGAGCAAATTGAGGGCCTCGGGCGCGTGTTCGATTCCTTGCACCAAGTGCTCATGATGTGCGAGCGTTCCCTCGAGCACCATCCCCGCAAGGTCCATCTGTGCCTCTTGGAACCGCGAACCGTAGTCGAGTACGAGAAAACCCTCCATGCGCCCACGTCGCATGATGAGCATGGACGTATTCGCAATGCCGCGACTCTTCTCCATGGCGTTGTACTGCGAGATCGCGCCGCAGAGAACGACACGCCCCTTCATCGCGATGTTCGACAACACCGCATCAAGAATCTCGCCACCCACGTTATCGAAGTAGAGATCAACACCTTTCGGACACGACTCATGGAGTCGTCGAGCTAAATGGCCTTCGCGATAGTCGAGGCATTCATCAAAGCCGTACGACTCAACGACCTCGGCGCACTTTTCGGGTCCCCCCGCAATGCCAACAACTTTTTTTGCCCCACGAGCTTTCGCGATTTGTCCGGCGACCGATCCCGTTGCCCCCGCCGCTCCCGAAACGACGACGATGTCGCTCTCCTTAAATGCGCCAACGTCGAGCAGACCGAAATACGCCGTTATACCTGTGAGGCCCACCACGTTCATCACTGTCGCGAGGTCCAAACCCATCCCCTTGGGAATAACCGAGAATTTGTTCGAGTCGTCCGCGATAACCCACTCCTGCCAACCCGTCACACCACTGACGATGTCGCCCACGTGATAACGAGCACTGTTGCTCTCCACGACGACACCCGTCCCACCTCACCGGATGACCTCACCAATGCCGATCGGCGGTAGATAGCCCGGTGCGTCATTCATCCACGTTCGAATGGTCGGATCAATGGACAACATGCCCACTTTGATCAGCGCCTCATCGGGTCCGCACACGGGAACAGGTGACTCAACGAGTGACGTCGTCGAGTCGTCAACCATGCCCTCTGGTCGTTCCAGCAAAATTATCTGTCGGTTTGTCATCTCACTCCTAGGTCGTTCCCGCAACGATAGGTCGACTTCATTCGACGCGTGCACGCACCCCGCCCCACTTGCTACATTGCAGTCGGAGGCGACCAATGACACGAGGAAGAAGTCTGCGTTCCCAGTTGTACCGCGACGCGAGAATCATGGGCGACCTCCAAGCCGCGGCGAAGGGTCCGGGCGCCTACGCGAAGCGATACGCGCGACGCAAGACGTACGCGAAGACGAATTCGGCTACGCGAGCCATACTGCGGGCGCTCGGCCTCTCACGTTAAGAAGGGCTAGGTGCTTGAAGCGTAGAGACGATACCCGATCCCGGGCTCGGTACGAAAATAACGAGGTCGCGCCGGTTCTGGTTCAAGTTTGCGTCGAATCTGCGTCACGTGACGTCGTAAGGACTCTTCCTTGCCGAGCTGCTCGTTGCCCCACACGTCGTTGATCAACGCGACGTCCGTCACCAAACGCCCTTCTGAGTTGACGAGCACGTCGAGAATTTTCCATTCGATCGCCGCAAGTTCGACTGCCTCGCCACCTCGACTCGCCGTGCGTTGGACTAAGTCGAGCGTGAAATCACTCGTCGTCAGTGTCGTAATTTTGTCGTCCACGGGGCGAAGTGACGCCCGAACTCGCATGATCAGATCCCCCATGGCAAACGGTTTCGCCAGGAAATCGTTCGCGCCGTCATCGAGCGCGACCATCTTCTCTGGATCGCCGCTACGCGACGACACGATGATGACGGGCACTTGAGTCCAGGTACGAAGGTTACGCAACACTTCAAGCCCACTTTTACCCGGCAACTCCAGATCCAGAATCACGAGGTCCGGCACCGTGTCGCGAATGAAACGCAGCGCTTCATCACCGCTCTGTGCAGTCGTGACCAGAAATCCTCGCGCCTCAAGATTCGTTCGCACGGCGCGAAGTATTTGCACTTCGTCGTCTACGACCAAGATTCGCCCGCTCATATCGACGCGCCAGGCTCCAATTCGAGGACGACCGTCAACCCACAACCTGGCGTGTCATCAAAGCGCAGTTCTCCCCCTAACAACTCCATCATCCCCGACGCCACGCTGAGACCAAGTCCCGCGCCCGAGCGTTCGTCACTCAGATGTTGGAATGACGCCATCATGGCGCTTCGTTTCGATTCAGGGATCCCAGGACCTCGGTCGATAATGAGCAGCTCCACCTTTTGACCGGTGAGGCCTGCCGTGATTCGAACCGGCTGATCTGGGGGACCGAAGCGGCACGCATTGCTCACAAGGTTCGCAATAACTCGTTCAAGCAACTCCGGGTCGGTCGCAATGAGCGGGAGATCCTCGGGTATGTCAATTGCGAACACTCTGCCTTGCGCGTCGGTCGCTTCGAGAGCGCCCGCGACGACGTCATCGAGTGCCACGTTGTACACACGAGGCGTGATGAGCTTGGCTTCGAGACGACCCGCATCGAGAAGGTTCGTCACGAGCCGAGTGAGCCGATGCACTTCACGATCTGCAGCGACGAGGAAATTATGTTGCTCGAATGGACTCCAGCGCACGTCACTCGCGAGCAGTGAGGAGACGTTGGCTTCGATGGTGGCGAGCGGCGTGCGAAGATCGTGAGAGACTGCACGCAAGAGTCCCGAACGGAGGGAATCGACCTGCGCAACAGCTTCGCGCGCCGCCGATTCGTGCGCCAGTCGCTGGGACTCGAGTCCTGCGGCAACACGCCCCGTAAACGCAGCAATCAATTGTCGATCTTGATGATCCAACGACGCTTCGGCCATGACGAGAATATGGTCATCATCGATGGCGAATCGTGCGTTCAACTGTGCTGGGTCAGCTTCTTCACCGCTAAGCAACTCGGTCGCCCATTCATCACCATTCCGTTCGAGAACGGCAACCGTTCGAACAGCAAATACGGCACGCAGAGAATCAAGGAGTGGCACGAGATCCTCGCGTGTCGTGGCGACCGTCGCGGCGGCCTTCGCCAAAATCTCGGCTTCGGCCTTTGCCCTCTCTGCCTCGTTCGAACGTTGAGCGAATAGGTTCATCAGCACGCTGGCCCCGACGGCGAAGACGAGAAAGGCAATAATGGCGACCGCGTCGTCTGGGCGCGCGACTTGGAGGGTATGTAGAGGCGCTACGAAGTAGTAATTCTCGAGGCCCGACGCTACAAGCGCCGAAATCAGACCGACCAACACCCCTCCGAGACTTGCGAGTCCGAGCACCGCAACGAGATAAACCAAGAACACTGTTGATAGCGACACGCTCGAACGAACCAGACTCAGACAGAACGTCATCAGCGGCAGGGCGGCTGCCCCGAACACCAGGGTCTCAACACGACGACGCCACGAACGAGTCCCGATCTTTCGCCGTTTCCACGTTCGCCGCGGCCGTTCGCCGCCGACGGCGATGATGTGCACGTCTAGGTCGCGTGCCTGCCGGAGTACCTTTTCGATGGTGCCGGTGCGTTGCAGGGGGTGGCGATCACGGCTCGAACCCAAAATGATCTGGGTCCCGCGTTCCGCGCGAGCGAAGGCAACGAGAGCAGTCGCCACGTCCTCATCGACAATCTCTTGGAACGTTCCTTCGAACTCCACCGTCAACTCGCGCGCGAGCGTAGTATCGGCACTTCGGCTCTGCAGCGCCCCAGAGTCAATCACGTGCACGGCGAAGAGTTCCGCACCGGTTCTCGATGCCATGCGCGCGGCGCGTCGCAGCAACGCTTCGTCACTGTCACTACCGGTGACCGCAACGATGAGACGCTCCCTCGTTTCCCAACTTTCTTGTATGTCGTGATCGTCAAGGTATTTCTTGAGAGAATCCTCGACCCGATCGGCGAGCCACAGGAGCGACAATTCCCGAAGAGCGGTCAGATTTCCGGAACGAAAGAAATTCGACAATGACGCATCGACCTTGTCCGCTGGGTAGATGTTGCCGTGCGCCATCCGGCGTCGCAAGGCTTCAGGTGTGATGTCGACCAGTTCGATCTGATCTGCTCGCCGAACGACAGCGTCGGGTACCGTTTCTCGTTGGACGATGCCGGTGATCTTCTCTACAACATCGTTCACCGACTCCAAATGTTGAATGTTGACGGTAGTGATCACGTCGATGCCCGCTTCGAGGAGCGTCTCAACGTCCTGCCATCGCTTCTCGTTCGTGGCCCCCGGAGCATTGGTATGAGCCAACTCGTCGACCAGTGCAACCTGTGGATGTCGAGCGAGTACCGCGTCGATGTCCATCTCCTCGATCTTCGTGCCTCGATAGTCGTACACCTTCCGAGGTACGACCTCCATATCGCGAATTTGAGCTGCGGTCAATGGACGATCATGCGTTTCGACGAGGCCAATCACAACGTCAGAACCTCGCTCGCGGCGACGCCACCCTTCATCAAGCATCTTGAACGTCTTGCCCACACCAGGCGCGAGGCCTAAGTAGACGCGAAGAACCCCTTTGGACATGTCCTAAGTATCGCCGATAAAAATGACACTGTTGTCACCTGACGCGGTGAACGAAACAATTGACCGAAGCGGATAACGCCTCTGCGTCCTCGACACGTCAAAGGAATCGTATCCGCGCATCGAGTCTTTTTCCCCTGCCGGCCACCCCTGCGCCACCTCGTGCGCAGGTGTGACCGGCAAGGCTCCCCCGAGCGACTTAGTGTCGCCCTTTCGTCCCCGAGTGTCCGAACCCCGTTTCCGGTTGGTTCGAGTACCCGTGACGAGAATTGTCTGGTGCTTTATCGGAAGGGCTCGACGCCAAATGTTGGTCGACGTCAATGTTCACCAACAGAGCCGAAAGCGTGGCGCTACCCGCCAGCATCGTGCCTTGCGCCTCAATAGTGGTGCCAACGGTCACGTCGGCCAACAACGCAACGTTGCCATTCTCGCTGTATGACGTTGCGGCGCTCACGACGATGCTGCGGACCAGGTTCTCAGCGACCGCGACCAGAATGACGCCGTTCGTCACGCCCGTCACGACGCCATCGACCCTCGAGAGATGTACGTCAATGGAATCGGCTGTCGAGATTGACGTATTCGTTGCACTGTCTGAAACGACAGTTGCTCGAAGTGTCACTTGATCGCCCAGCACCAATGCCGCTTGCGTCGCATCAACGTCACCCTGCTTGAAAGATGTCGAAGCCGTGATGGCGAAGGTCGCCGAGTCATTGTCTCGTACACTCAAGGTGATCGAATCAACCGACAGCGCCGTCACCGTGCCATTCACGATCTCAATCCTCGTCGTGATTGGACTCGTAATGTAAATCATGCGTGCGTCAAGTGACGTCTCGTCGGCGTCCACTGTCCCGACCGCGTCGATCTTCGAACCCACTACGACGTTGGTCAACGTCGCGGCGTTACCGTTCTCGTCGTACGTGGTGATTGAGCTGACCTCGATCGCGCGACTGAATCCCTCCGCGTCCACGATTGTGACTGCGTTTCCAGAAACGCTGGTCACACGTCCTGCAAGATGAACCAGGACGACGTCAACGGATAGGGCCGACGTCGACGTAATCGAACTCGTCCGTATGACGACACGCTCTCCGAGATTGAGTGACGATTGCGACACCATCTGGTCACCCTCACTAAAAGTGGTGCTGGCGCTCAGACTGTATGTCGTCGACGTTCCCACTGGTCCCTCGACGACGATCGACCTACTCGAGAGTGCGGTCACGATGCCCGAATGTGCGATTGAATCGCCGAACCGATGTCCCTGAGAAGAACCTCCGTCGTGATGGGGAGCGCGGTCATTAGCTTGCGCCGAAGCAACACCCGAAGCACCGAAACTCAATGTTCCAATAAGTGCCGCTGCGAGTGAGGCTCTTCCTACGACATTCGTGGTTCTTTTCATCATGGTGTTCCTCTCGCAACAATCATTCAAGATATTCTCGAACGTCTCTATCTTCGCAACCTGTGTTGTGAAGTCACTGTGAAACGCCGGTTGATTACCTTGGTATAGCCCTCGTGAAAGATCGCACTTTTGCATTCGCATGACGATGCGTGAGCACGTTGACAGTTGCGTTACAACTGAAGCATGCGCGACGAATAGCTGACGTGACGTGAGTAACATGCGTCACTCGGATTATCGCGACATCTGCTCTCTTCGCCAATTGGCATTGAAATGATTGCATCATCACTGAACTAGTTTCGAGGACGATGCTCTTCGTCTCGATTGAGGACCGCTCCCGCGAGATTCGCCATCGATACCGCGACGATCCTTCGGTGCAACGAAATTGGCGCACCCGGCGTTGGAAATAAGACGAAGCGACCTAGAGATTCTCCCCGCCAATGCACCTCAATCTCCGACTTGGGTCCGGGAATACCAATCTCGCGCGCGGGCCACTGCAGCCCTACGTGCATCACTGTTCCATCGGCGATGATGCGAGCGTACGGATCGCCCACGACGTCGCGTTCATATACGCAATCTCGCAACTCCAAGATATCGACCAGCGAAGCAGCAACGAAATCAATCACTTCAGAACTTGTCGCAGTCCCGCTCGCTAGGACTGCAAGCTGGTGCACGTCCGCGACGTAGTCAGCCTCACGTTGCGCCCGTTCACTGTGTCGCCGACCCGTCGCTGCTAACTCGCTAATGATGATACCCACCACCACGATGCAGATCGTTGCCTCGAGATTCGCGCGTTGGCTGATGGTGAATTTGTCGTAGGGCGTCGTTAGATAGAAGTCAAACCATAGAGCCGACGAGACACTCGCGACGAAACCGCTCACACGCCTACCGAGAATCGCGAGAGCGGTGATCACCGCTATGAAGGTAAGTGCGGCGGCGCTATTGGCGAAGGATGATCGAAACAACACGAGGAACCATGCCAAGAACAACGGAACAACGAATCCAACCAGCACTCGTACAGCGGTCCGGTGCGCCTGCGCTTCACGGCGAATGAGACGATAGGCGCTGCGCAAAAGGCTCACACCGCGCCATCGTGGTGATTCATCGAAACACGCATTTCACGTCTCAACTCAACTTCGCAAGCGCTTCGTTCAATTGAAGGACGTCGATGTAACTCGAGCCGAGGAAGCCCCACTGCGCGGAGCGCGAGTGGCTTTTGATCAGCGCCCGCAGCAACTTTGGGGAAAGTCCCGTTGCTTTTGACACCATAGGTATCTGAACGTACGCGTCCTGAGGAGAGATGTCCGGGTCGTATCCACTGCCCGAGGTAGTAACCAGGTCGGGAGTGGGATTCACTCCCATGCTGTGCCAATACTTGACGAGCTTTTTGGTGTTGGCCAGCAGGACCTTGGAGCGCGGCCCTAGGTTGGTGGCGGCTGATTCGCCCGACACACCATTCGCGACCAGCGGATTGTCCCCGCCAGCGACATTGTTCTTAGGATTTGCGGCGTAGGGTCCAAAGTCGTCTGGTCGTCCATGAAAAAACTTGGGACTGGTCCAGTTCTGGCCAATCAAGGTCGAACCGTTCGCCGTGATGGAACCGTCGGCCTGGCTTTTAAAGAATAATTGCGAGACGCCGGTGCCGGCGAATGCGTAGATGAACCCGAAGAAAATGAGACAGAAGACTGCCATCACGAGGGATCGTCGAAGGTGTACGAGCATGTTTATCTCTCTTTAGTACGCGTGAAGCTGGACGAGGATGAGGTCAATGAGCTTGATGAAAGCGAAGGGAATGATCACACCACCAACGCCATAGATCCACACATTGCGACGCAAAATGGCAGCCGAGTTCGCAGCGCGGAATCGAACCCCCCGCAGGGCCAAGGGAATCAACGCAATGATCACCAGCGCATTGAAGATGACCGCTGACAGCACCGCACTCTGTGGGCTGTGCAGATGCATGATGTTCAGCGCCTTTAGTTGGGGATAGGACACCGCGAACAGCGCCGGAATGATTGCGAAGTACTTAGCGATGTCGTTCGCAATCGAGAAAGTCGTTAACGAACCTCGCGTGATGAGCAATTGTTTGCCGATCTCGACGATGTCAATGAGTTTCGTTGGGTTCGAGTCGAGGTCGACCATGTTGCCTGCTTCCTTTGCGGCGGTCGTTCCCGTGTTCATTGCGACACCCACGTCGGCTTGCGCGAGTGCGGGCGCGTCATTCGTGCCGTCACCCGTCATCGCGACGAGCTTGCCGCCCTCTTGTTCCTTCTTGATGAGTGCCATCTTTGCTTCGGGGGTCGCTTCAGCGAGAAAGTCGTCGACGCCCGCTTCTTGTGCGATGGCGGCAGCCGTGAGAGGGTTGTCGCCCGTAATCATGACGGTGCGGATACCCATTTTCCGCATCTCGTCAAACTTGACTTTGATGCCCTGCTTAACGACGTCCTTGAGCTCAATGACACCCAGGATGGTGCTGCCGTCGGCGACGGTGAGGGGGGTCGAACCCGCGCGCGAGATCTTCTCTACGATCTCATCAAGATCGGTGGGAACATTCCCTCCCTGATCAGTGACCCATTTCTTCACTGATTCTGATGCGCCCTTGCGGATTGATCGATTCCCCATGTCAAGGCCCGACATGCGGGTCGACGCAGTGAAGGGAACAAAGACGTGGCTCGGATCAAGTTCGCGCTCGCGAATACCGAAATTCTCCTTCGCGAGAACGACGACTGAGCGCCCTTCGGGGGTCTCGTCGGCGAGCGACGCCAATTGCGCGACGTCGGCAACTTCTTGCTCACTGTGACCATGAACGGGGAAGAAATTTGCCGCCATCCGATTGCCCAATGTGATCGTACCGGTCTTGTCGAGCAGGAGCGTCTGAACGTCCCCCGCCGCTTCGACAGCGCGCCCACTCATGGCAAGCACGTTGCGCTGCACGAGTCGATCCATGCCCGCGATACCAATCGCCGACAGCAAAGCGCCAATCGTCGTAGGAATCAGACAAACCAAGAGCGCCACGAGCACGACCACCGACACAGTCGCGCCGCTGAAACCCGCAAACGGCTCCAGCGTGACAACGACCGGGATGAAGACAACCGTCAAGACCGCCAGAAGGATTGTCAAGGCAATCTCGTTAGGTGTCTTTTGACGGTTGGCCCCCTCGACGAGCGAGATCATCCGGTCAATGAAGGTGTGCCCACGTTCTGCAGTGATGCGAACCACGATCCGGTCTGAGAGCACCTTCGTGCCACCCGTGACCGCCGAACGGTCACCGCCGGATTCGCGAATCACCGGTGCGGATTCTCCAGTGATCGCAGACTCGTCAACCGATGCGATCCCTTCGATGATCTCGCCGTCAGAAGGGATCAAGTCGTTGGCTTCGCACACTACCAAGTCACCCTTTTGCAACAATGCCGCCGCAACCAGCTCTTCGGTACCGTCAGCACGGAGTCTTCGAGCTTCGGTCTCGGAGCGCATCTTTCGAAGCGTGTCAGCCTGTGCCTTACCGCGACCTTCGGCCATCGCTTCGGCGAAGTTCGCGAAGATCACCGTCAAGAAAAGCCAGACAGTGATCGACCACGTGAAGGTGCTCGGATGTGCGAAGGATTCGATGAGGGTGATGATTGATCCGACGAGTACGACGAACATGACGGGATTGCGAACCTGCCAGCGAGGATCGAGCTTTCGAAGCGAGTCCTTCAGCGCCTGACCGAGAATTTCGCGATCGAAAAGCCCTCGTGATTGAGCGACGCCGTGTGCGCCTGCGTCGGGACTCGAAGGGTTAAGTACGGTTGTCATTAGAAGAACCTTCCGTGACTAAGTTGTTCAACAATTGGTCCTAGGGATATGGCGGGGAAGAACGTCAGGCCGCCGATGATCAAGATCACACCGATGGTGAGTCCAACGAACATTCCATTGTCGGTTCGGAACGTTCCAAGCGATTCGGGTACGACGTTCTTCTCAGCCAGCGCACCACCGAGCGCCAGCACGGGGATCATGATCCCGAAGCGACCGATCAACATGTCAATCGCACCGATGATGTTGTAGAAGGGCGTGTTACCCGTCAAGCCACCAAAGGCCGAACCGTTGTTGTTTCCCTGTGAAGTGAGGGCATAGAGGATCTCGGAGAACCCATGCGGCCCACCATTCAGTGGTCCAGCTTTGCCGGCGGCGATGGACACCGCAATTCCCGTAAATATGAGCACCGCAATTGGCATCACCAGAGCCCCCAGCCCCGCGAGTTTGACCTCGCGAGCTTGTATTTTTTTGCCGAGATACTCAGGTGTTCGCCCGATCATGAGCCCACCAATGAACACTGCGATGACTGCGTAGATGAGCAAGGTGTAAAGCCCACTACCGGTGCCACCAGGGGTTACTTCACCCAACATCATGCCAGTCAAGAGCCCAAATCCGCCCATAGGCGTGAACGAGTCGTAGGACGCGTCAGCCGAGCCAGTCGAGGTCATAGTGGACGAAACACCGAACAACGCTGTCGAGGTGTCACCAAAGCGAACTTCCTTGCCCTCGGTGTTGCCTACCGTCGAGTGGATACCGGCTGCCGCGACCGCGGGGTTGTTCTGGTGTTCGGCATAGCTCGTAAAGCCGACCCACACGCCAAAGAGGAGCACCATCACTGACAACAGCGCCACGCCGTGACGTACGCTGCCAACCATCTTTCCGAACGTGTAGGTCAGCGCGAACGGAATGGACAGAAGAAGATAGATCGAGAGGAAGTTCGTGAGACCCGTCGGGTTCTCGAACGTGGTCGCGGAGTTGGTGTCAAGGAACCCACCACCATTCGTACCGAGCTGTTTGATCGATTCCATGAAGCCAATGGGGCCGCGCGGAATTGTCTGGGTAACGCCATTGAGGGCGTCTCTGATGCTCACGGTGCCCGCCAGGGTCTCAACGGCTCCCTGAGCCACAAAGATAATTCCGAACAAGAATGCGATCGGCAATAAGACATAGAGCATGCATCGAGTGATGTCGACCCAGAAATTACCGATCGTCGGAGAATTTCGCCGCGAGAAACCACGCACGACGACGATTGCAACGGCGATACCCACCGCGGGCGTCACGAACTGTTGAACCGTGAGCGCTCCGATCTGGGAGAAATACGACATCGTCGTCTCTCCTCCGTAGTTCTGCCAGTTCGTGTTGGTGACGAACGACGAGGCAGTATTGAAGCTGAGCGCTGAACCCACTCCTCCCATGTGCTGCGGATTTAGGGGCAAGGAGCCCTGAATACGCAAGATGACGTAGGTAAAGACGAGCGACACCGCGGAGAAGACGATCATCGCACCTGCGTAGCGCTTCCAGGTTTGCTCTTGCTCGGGACTCGTGTGCAGAGCCCTGTAGATGGGCCGCTCTAACCACCCGAGCCAGTGCACGCGACCGTCGAAGACCGCTTCCATGTAGGAACCGAGATAGCGCCAGGTGAAACCCAGCAGGACAATGAGTGCGACGATTGTGAAAAAGAAACCCATTTAGAACTTCTCCGGTTTGAACATGGCATAGCCCAGGTAGAGGAACATAACTACGGCGACAACTAGCAAAATGATTTGCGAAAAACTCATACGTGCTCCAATATCCAGATGAGTCCAAGGAAGGCCGCAGTAAAAGCTGCGAACCCCAGAATTGAATAGAAATCAGCCATGACGACATTCTGGAGTTCGAAATCTGCATTCGTTCTTTAAAGAACTTCGAAGTCCTTCATAATTTCTAAATATCGAACGGTTGCCTTTTTGATTGGCTGCTCTGGCGGCTTCGCGCTGAACCCTTCGAACGGTCAAGGACCGCTCGTCCGCACGTGATCGGACACTTGAAAACGTCCGAGCTGGACGCCCCTCGTCGCCAAAGTTGAAGTACTTCCGACAGTCCTAGTTACTCAGACTTGGCGAATGATAATGCTGTCACTCTTCGACTTCAAGATTGGTACAACGCTGACCAAGAGAGATGGGTTCACCGACAAGAGGTATTTCTTGAGCGCCGCAGCCTGCTTTAGACCGTCCGTACTGTTCGTTCCCTTCACGTAGACGTCAATCACCAGTGCGGTTCCATTCTTCAACGTCGCAATGTACGTGTCAATCTTCTTCTTCGTCGCGGCGCTCAGAGGCGAAGTACCCGTGTAGCCAAAAGACACCGTTGGCTTTTTAGATCCACTTCCGGAACCGGAAGGTGACGTTGTTGACGAGTTCACTGTAAAATTCAAGAACAAGGGAGCGGAAGAGCCGGTGGCGAATGTGCCATCACTAGCTTTAGTGGCAATGGCCGCGCAGGTGCCCGACATCGTCGCGCTGGCGACGTTCCCAGAAAGAGAACATCCAGTCGCCGTACCGTCGTAAATGGCAATAGAGACGCTTCCGGTTCCCGAACCACCGCTGGTGCTCAAGGTGTATCCCGTTGTCGGACTGCCAGATTCGTGGAGAAGAATCGGAGCTTGAGGTTGCAAGACCACGGTCACTGGAGAGGGAGATGCCGCTGCGCTGTACAGGCCTCCATCCGTGATGATCCAAGAATCGGGAGAACCAGTAATAATCGCCCGTGAGATTGCGCCGGTGGCATCATATTGAACGCCCGCGGCGCCAAAGGTGACGCCACTCTGGAGAGCCTGTGGCGCCCAACCCGCGAGAGTGGCATCATAATTTGGAATTGACATTGCCGTCCCATCCAACATGGAGGATGCGTCAATGACGCTGGTCACAGTCCACGTGCTCAACGACTGGTTAAAACTTGAATCACCATCGAACATTTCGTTCAAATATTTCACCGTGCTCGTGTTCCAGCCGCTGAGGTCTTGGTTGAACGCGGTGGCGCCATAAAACATGTCGCCCATATCGGTTGCACTGCCGGTGTTCCAGCTACTGATGCTCCCGTCAAACGCAGTAGCGCCCTCGAACATGCTGTAAAAGTAATGTACTTTGCTCGTGTCCCAGCTGCCGATGTTCTGATTGAACGCGGTCGCGTACGCGAACATGTTGTCCATGTCGGTCACATTGCTCGTGTCCCAGCTGCCAATGTTCTGATTGAACGCGGTGGCGTACGCAAACATGTTGTCCATGTCAGTCGCGCTGCTCGTGTTCCAACCACCGATGTCCTGGTTGAACGCGGTGGCGCCATAAAACATGTAGTAAAACAACAGCACACTGCTCGTGTCCCAGCTGCCGATGTTCTGATTGAACGCGGCGGCGTATGCGAACATGTTGTCCATGTCGGTCACTTTGCTCGTGTCCCAGCTGCCAATGTTCTGATTGAACGCGGTGGCGTCATAAAACATGTTGTCCATGTCGGTCACATTGCTCGTGTCCCAGCTGCCAATACTCTGATTGAACGCGGTGGCGTACGCGAACATGTCGCCCATGTCAGTCACGTTGCTCGTATTCCATCCGCTGATGTTCCCGTCGAAGGCGGCGTCGTTGGCGAACATACTGTTCATGTCGGTGACGTTGCCCGTATTCCAGCCACTGAGGTCTTGGTTAAATGAAGCGTCGCCGTCGAACATGTATGACGTCTCGGTCACGCCAGTCGGCAAGGTGGAGGGGACTGACGTGAGACTCGCGTTGTTGTTGTCGTCGTAGAACGCGTAACTGAGACTGGTGAAGCCGAGCGAGCCCCACGACGTGACCGCGGTGATGTCCCCGTCATCGAGAAGTCCAAAGGTAGGGCTGCCAAATTGCGCCACGTGTCCCTCGATTGCGATCGTGTAGGTGCCGGGCGTCAAATAGGTGTGGGTATAGGCAGACGCAGAATTTGACGTCGAGGTTCCGTCGCCCCAGTAGACAGTCGCGTCCGTCGTGCTCCCCACGCCGTACAGGGGAATCGAAACGACAAGTCCATCCGGCGCGCTTGGGCCCACGACCGCGGTCAACAGCATGTCCGCGTCGCCACCGTCGGTGATCGTCCAGCCATCGGACGAATCAGTAAGCGACGCTCGGGCTGCCGCGCCAGCCTCGCCATACTGGACTCCGCTCGCGCCAAACACGACACCCGATTGCAGCGATTCTGAGGCCCAACCGTTCAGCGTGGCGTCGTAATTGGCAATCGACAGCGCGGTACCGTTCAACATACCCGCGGCGCTCGTGAGATCCCACACGCGCCAAGCACCCAACGACTGATTGAAGCTTGTGGCGCCGGCGAACATGTCATCCATGTCAATCACGCTGCTCGTGTTCCAGGCACTGAGGTCCTGATTGAACGACGTGTCGCCGTAAAACATGAAGTTCATGTAGGACACATCGCTCGTGTCCCATCCACTAAGGCTTTGATTGAACGACGTGTCGCCGTCAAACATGAAGGAAGTATTAGTGACACCGCTAGGAAGGGTGGAGGGAACTGACGTCAAGTTCGCGTCATCGTAAAAGGCGTAACTCAAGTCAGTGAAACCGAGTGTGCCCCACGCGGTGACGGCCGTGATGTCGTTTTCACTGGCACTTTCGCTGGAATCGCCGAAGTGGGTCACCTCGCCCGAAATTGAGATCGTGTACGTGTTCGCCGAGGCGTAAGTGTGCGACGTGTCGCCACCTGGCGTACTGGTGAGCGTCGTCGAGGGGCCTCCGTCACCCCAATCGATGGTGGCGTTGACGGCGCCAAAGAGCGGCAAGGAAACAGTGGTATTCGCGCCCACGACCACGGTCAAGGTCATCGGAGCCGGCGCGACGTACTCTCCACCATCGGTAATCGTCCAGCCGTCCGTGTTCGCAAGGGTTGATCGAGCCGTCGCACCAGATGCGTCGTATTGAATACCGGTCGCGTCAAAGGTGATCCCATGTTCAACTGACTCCGCAGCCCAACCATTGAGTATGGCGTCGTAGTTCGCGACTGACAGTGATGTGTCATCAAACATCAAATTCCCTTGCGTGTTTTGCGCCACGTTCCAGGATGCTAAAGACTGGTTGAAAGCGGTGGCGTCATAGAACATGGCGTACATGCTGGTGACATTGCTCGTATTCCAGCTACTTAAGTTCTGATTGAACGCCGCGTCAAAAAAGAACATGTAGGCCATCGTGGTGACGTGGGACACGTCCCAATTGCTGATGTTCTCGTTGAATGGAGTTCTCCAGAACAATCCAGACATGCCCGTCACCGCACTCGTATTCCAGCCACCGCTCGTGGTTTCTAGAGCACTGCCGCCGTTGTTGAACGAGGTGTCGTTGTAAAACATGCTGGACATGTTGGTGACCTTCGAAGTGTCCCACGAATCGATGTCTTCGTTGAACGCCGTAGCGTTGAACATATCGCTCGCGTTAGTGAGACTTCCGGTATCCCAACCACCACTCGTTGTCACAAGAGCGCTGGCATCGTTGGTAAAAGCGCTGTCGTCATAAAACATGTTGGACATGTTGGTGACCTTCGAAGTGTCCCAACTCTCGACATCTTGATTAAACGCAGTATCCTCCAGCATGCTGTCCATGTCGGTCACGTTGCTCGTGTCCCATTTTCCCGTGCTCGTGGCAAGTGGATTACCGCCATTGTTGAAAGAGGTGTCGTTGCTGAACATTGAGTTCATGAACGTCACGCTCGAGGTATTCCACGTACTGATGTCTTGGTTGAAGGACGAATATTCGAACATACCGCTCATGTCGGTGACGTTGCTCGTGTCCCAGTCGCTCCCGCTCGTCGCCAGATCGACCCCGCCGTCGTTGAACGCGGCAGCGCCATTGAACATCGTGGCCATGGTCGTCGCGCTCGACGTGTCCCACGTGCTGATGTCTTGGTTGAATGCGGTGTCGCTTTGGAACATGCTGTTGAAATACTCCACGTTGCTCGTGTCCCAGTCGTTCCCGCTGGTCGCGAGATCGACCCCGCCGTTATTAAATGCGGTGGCGCCACGGAACATCAAGCTCATGTTCGTCACGCTCGACGTGTCCCATGCGCCGATGTCTTCATTGAAGGACGAGTCGCCATCGAACATGTAGGACGTATCCGTAACACCCGCGGGAAGAGTGGCAGGGACTGACGTAAGGCTCGGGTCGTTGTAGAACGCCGCGGACAAATCAGTAATCCCCAAACTTCCCCACGTACTCACCCCCGTGATGTTGCATTCAATGGCTTGGTGCGACGGGTCACCGAATTGCGTCACCGTGCCCGAAATCGTGATCGTGTACGCTCCGTTCGCGGCGTACACGTGGGACGTGTCGCCCGCTGGCGTACTGGCGAGCGTCGTGTCCGAAGTTCCGTCGCCCCAAACGATGGTGACGCCGCTGACAGTACCAAAGAGGGGTAAATCGACTTCGTCGCTCCCGCACGCCGTCGCATTGGCACTCACGGAAATGGTCATTGCAGTCGACGCCGACGCAATGCCCGCGAAGGGCACGAAGAATGCCGTCGCGGCGATCGTCACTGCACTGACGAGTGCGAGGGCCAATGAGCGAAAATCCAATCGCTTTGCAGACTCCATGTTGCCGTCACGTCCTCATGCGCTTACGCAACCGCCAACATCGGGCTGCAGCCTCGGAGTTTCCAAGATTTTCAAAAAGTATCAGATTGATATTTAAGTATTGTATGAATTACTGCCGAACCCTCACCCCTCAACTCGAAACTTCGACGATTCACATTTCAGAATCATGGCCATCTCCTTCCTCGAATGCGCTCACTCGTGGTGGTCACGTGAGGGAAATGTCCAGCCTAAGAGCGTGTGTTCTATTTG
>PLRK01000134.1 GCA_003163875.1 Acidimicrobiaceae bacterium
CTTCGCGACCAACGCTGCGTCATCGAGCCGGGCCACGGCACTTCCGAGTGCCCAGATCGCTCGCCCCCAGCAATCCTCGTTGCTCGCGGTGCCAGGAAATGCACCCGACGCGTCTCGACGATGAAAGAACATCCCGTTCGACGTTTGGGCAGCTTCCAGGAAGTCCAGAGCAATTCGCGCGAGTTCGACGACCTGAGGGTCGGGTTGTCGTTCTCGTGAAGCCGCCAACAACACCCCCGCCATGTCAGCGACGCAGTAACCATCTTCGACTCGGGGTGTGTCAAATTCAGCGTGGGCGAACACACCATATGGTCCGACCATCGAGAGCAAGTGCTCGAACTTAGGCACGGGAGGTTTCACGCAATCGCCGACTCTCGGAAAAGAAGCGAGTCGCTCAGATGGCTGTACTGAGCGGCAACCGCACGCCAGTCGAGCGCGGACGACAAACGCCGCGCTTCTCGCGCCATGTCGGCAGCGAACTCTGGATCTTCCAACACTCGTCGGATCGACGTGGCGATGGCGTGCGCGTCTCCTCTGGCGACGACCAAACCGGCACCTGATTGCAGGAGTTCGCAAGCGTGTGGAAATGCTGTTGCCACGACGGGTCGACCGGCAGCCACGGCGTCGACCAACACACCCGAGGTCGCCTGATCCTTTGAGTCATAGGGCAACACCACGACGTCGGCACTTTCAATCAACGAGGTGAGCGACACGACGTCGCGATACGAGTCGTCAAATTGCACGAGGTCAGCGACACCGTGGTCACTCACCCGCTGTCGAAGCATTTGACGATAGCGTTCGCCCTGCTGAGCGAACACTTTGGGGTGCGTGCGTCCGGCGACTACGTAGAGCGGCAGGGGCGTGACATCTTGCAACTCGGCCATCGCGTCGATGACCCATTCGATTCCCTTGCCGGGTCCAATGAGCCCCCACGTGAGAATGATGGGGCGTGTCTCCCCGAAATGTCGCAACGTGCGATTACCAACGACCGCGCCGTGAGCGATCACGTGCAAGGGCGTAGGACCAAGGGTATAGATGCTGTCCACGACTCGCGCGGCTGAATGGGTCATGGCGACTACGGCGTCAACCGACGAGATGACCTCGTTGAGGACGTCACGCTGGTGCGCTGAAGGTTGCGAAAGGACTGTGTGCAGAATGGCAATCGCCGGCACTCGCAGTCCATGCAGCACTTCCAAGAGATTGTCCCCGTCCTCGCCTCCGTAGAGGCCGAACTCGTGCTGGATGATGACGACATCGCAGCGATTGAGCGCCTTGGTCGCGGATTCGACGGTCCTTGGATCCGACGCGATCAACTCGCCGATGACGGGCACCTTTGCGGATCGCGTGAACTCCTCGTCATCGAGGACGCGAACGAGTGAGACCGTGTTGCCTTCGTGCTCAAGATTGGTGGCGAGCGCGACGGTAAACGTGGCTAAGCCACATGGTGTTGGAGGTGCGCTGCTCAAGAAACCATAGGAAATCCGACCCGGGCTCATGTGTCACTCGCCGGTCGTACTCGTCGCAATGCGGCGCCAAGCAAATGACGTCGAACGACGTATGGGTGCGTGAAGAAGGAACTCGGGTCCTCGCTCATTTCGAATTCGAGTTCGCTGAAAGCAGCGACACGAGCCGAGAGTTAATGCCGATGGCGGTGAGGGCCACAATGGATATTGCCATTTTCAATAGGAGTGACTTCGGCACGAAACCGAGTGACGTCGACACACGATTCACGTGCGAACATTGTTTGGTGTGACACGAATTTTCAGTGCGAAGTGACCGCATGAACAACCTCCAAGAAATGAAGGCGTCGAGCAAGAACGAGCGACAATCTTCTAGATCGTCCGACCCATACTTGGCGTCTTAAACCGGTGAGAAAGCTTCTAACCGCATGGTCATTCTACGCATTGTCAATTCTTTTGAAGCAGTCGTCGTTAACTCGACGCTCGTTTAATGCGCGTCGACTCGTCCGCCCGTATCATCGACGCCCGTACACGGGACTCCACCCAGTGATGTAGCGCCCCACGGCACGAGTGACGAGTTGCCTCGTGACCACGCGGAAAGAACGTTGTCGGACTGTCGCTCCTCGAGCAGCAAATGTGATCGAGCACCAAAAAGAACATCACCCGCGACCTCCGGCTCAGCGTGCACAAGTGCTCCGACGAGACGATTTCGCGCAATCAAAGCGTTGAGCGCATCGATACGTGATCGGGTTTGAAAATACTGTGCTTCATCTTCGTGAATTCCGACGTGCTCCATGGCTTTCCCGCAACGCTCCATAGACTCAACAGACGTCATCTTCATCGCGGCGACCTGTCCAACCATGGCACCTCGCCAGCGGCGGTGAAGCCCGAAAAATGACTCCAAGTTCGCGCTCGCAAGCGACACGCCAGGCACGTGCCCCACGTAGGCACCGTAGGAGGGGTCGAGACGCAGTGAGGTCAACATCTCGCCGAACAATGAGGTCGCCGAATGTGCCGACGATCCACCACCATGGTCACCAAATTGAATTTGTACCATTGCGGCCTTAGCGGCACCCTGCAAGCGCGCGACGCCAAAGGCTTGCGCATCAGAGTATTTCAACTTACTCACCGACAGATGGATGCAGTATTCCCTCAATTCATCAATCGTCCCTCGTCGACACAAAAAATCGCTAATCGACGTCGAGGGGTAGGCACTCACGACAGCATCGAGCTCTTGGACCAATGTCGGGTGGCGTGCAGGAGGGGTGGCGGTCAATTCACGGAGCTCTTCATAAAACGATCTTTCCAATTCCGCTCGAAAACTTAGGAAAGCCGGATCCCACTCCCATTCAGCGCTCGCAACGTCGCGATAATGCAGCTCGTAGCACAAGAAAAGCGCGAGTTGGAGATCATCGTCGCCAATGGCGTTGCCAACGTTGACCGGGGGCATCAAGCGCGGCGATCCCGACTTCGAACGAAAGGTGGCGATGACGTACTCGCTGAGGGGTCCTCGAGGCCAGGGAAGGGAGGGCCAGTCAGCCAGTGCCGCCGAAGGCTTGGACTCCGTGTCCATCGTCGACCACGACGTCGTCACTGACGGCATCGTGGTCTCCGAAGGACGTCCCACGAGAAATTCATACCAATCCAAGCCACCCCACGCAGCTCGTCGATCGTGACGCGTCGCGCTCGACTCTCCCCTGGTTGTGCTCGCCGTCACCGAGACATTTCCTTCGCTGCCGGCGGTGCCTGTAGTCGATACCACTTTTGACCCACGACTTCGGCTCGCCTTGCGAGTGTCATTTTTCGCCATCAAACGAATCTCATTGTCACCGAGTCGCTTAAGGCGTTTCACTCCATTCGTACGGTTGAGTGCGGGCAAACCGGTGAAGTCATCGTCGCGTCTCATTGACTACCTCGATCAAGGGACGTCAACGTTCGTTGAACATCATCAGCGTGATAGTCGGTGGGCGGTAGATGTTCAAATCGTTCGCGAAGTTTTCCAAGTGATATTCGCATGTTCTCGTAGAATTCGCTCCCTTCGCCCGCCGACGTGTGATCGATTGCCACGTTTGCGACCTCGAGTAGTTTCGCGAACGATGTCCGAAAGTCATCGTCCGAAGTGTCCACGCTTGGCGTTTTCATTTCGTGAAATCCTTTTTCGAGTGACACGTCTGAGGACAGGTACGAGTCAACCAAGCTTCTCGTCGTACCCTTATTTCTTGAGCGCATGCTTCACCTTCTCCACCGCTTGCTTGAATGATCCGCTGAGTTCATCGCGCATACCACGATTAGTCATTGGTTTCGAATGAAGTGTCCGTCCAAGTTTCTTTCGGGCTTTGCCCTTCCAGATCTGGACATAGTTATTGATGTTTTTCTCTATTGACATAGGCTCACCGCTTTCATTGTTGTGCGGACGTGGTCCCTTGCGAATTTGTGATTTGTCGTGGCGAGACGTGAACAATCCATTACCATTACCACCGGTCGACTCGATTGAAATGGGCAAAGGCAGCGAGGAAGGGGGCATAGTTCATGCCCCTCGAAACAACGGCGGCCACATTGGCATTACACGAAGACTCGTCCGACGCTGTCGTTACATTGCCCCGTCCACCTCGTTCAAGGAACTCACTTACCTCTGCGTCCAAATCGCGAGCGAGCACGGCGAATTCGCGAGCCGAGATTGTCCCCGTTGGAGACTTAACGGACCCAGTCGTCCTTGGAGTGGGATCTGGAAAGTGCACGGTGACTCGCTTCTTCGATTACTGACCAAATGTCAGTCAAAGGAAGCAAAGTCTGGACGTCCTGGACGTGACTGTAGCACGTCAACGGGTTTAGTGCGAAAATAATGTGTGGCCTGGATCAAACCAGAGGCGAGACATTCGTCGGACGGCTGTTTTCGAACAAGAGGCGCAATAGCTCCACCATTTCCTTGCCGCCAATACTCCCGCTCCAACGCGAAATGACTCGAGGTCGGACGTTACTTTACTATTCGTGCCCGTGGCGCATCCAGGTCGGCCGAGCGTATCGACCCAGCGACCACGCCACGTGCGACATCGGTCAAGCCAAGATTGTGATTTCGAGCGTGAGTGCGCAGCCGAGCGAACGCCTGATCCATGTCACATTTCAAGGACTCTGCGATGATGCCCTTCGCTTGTTCTATGATGATTCGGCTGTTGAGCGCTTGACTGAGTTGGCCGTTCAGCGTTGAGGCATCGAGCAACGAACGATGCTGAAGTATGGCAATCGTCGCGACGTCGGCGAGTCCTTGAACGACGAGCACATCTTCGTCACTGAGATAACCAACGTCCGCCCTAAACAAGTTCAGTGCGCCAATGCTCTTGCCGCGTAAGCGCATCGGCAAACAGTGCACCGACTGAAACCCAAGTTCCATAGCCTTCGGTGAAAAACGCGGCCACCTATTGTCAGATTCACGCAGCTCTCGATTGATAATAGCTTTGCTACCGCGCACGCTATCGATGCACGGACCTTCATCAGTTTGAATCTGGAACAGTTCCAGCACACGCATTGAATCGCTCGACGATGCAATATATTGCAATTCACCACCTGGCGACTCCAGCATGACGCCCGCTGCGTCCATGTCAACCGCCTGGACGCAACGATCGCACAAGAACGTGAGGACATCGATAACGTCGAAATTATCAACCAGATTGTCCGCGAGTTCTACCAGCGTTGAAACAACAAGCGACTCTCTAGTCACGTCGTCTCCTATTCCTCATCTGCGCTATTGCGTTCGAAGAACACAGACTCGCTGCTTTAACCGAACGCTCAGAGTTTACTCCACTTTTCATATTGCTATGTCTCCTTCGTCGTACCACGTGCCACTTTTTTCGTCGTAGGCCGTCTCTCGATTGATTATTCGCGCGGCCATTGCTGAAATTGATCTACTCGTGGCGAATGCGTGTGTACGCAACAGGACGAGCGCATCGCCGACGTTCATTCGAGCTTGCACCGATAACATCCCCGCAGCCTGGTGGATGGTGAAATCGAATGTTGCTTCGCGTTCCAATTCTTCGGATAGATCTTCCCCGCTCGAACCTGACTGCAAGGCCAGCATCGCTCTCGCCACGACCGACGCCATGAGAAAGGCATCAGACGACTGCTCATAGGTGAGCTCACCTGGCTCGTCGCGGTACAAGCCCAGAGCCCCTAAGCGAATGGATCCAATGCGCACCGGAAAACTGAACACGGCCCGTGCGCCAATGTCGATGGCGCTCGGTGTATATAAGATCCACCTCGGCTTCGACGACGACAATAAATCGACATCTTCGGCAACCTCGCCGGCGCACGCATCGACGTAAGGACCCTCTCGCAGGGTCATCTCGAGTTCCAAGAGTTCGGTCGCGACGTCGTTGCTCGTACCGAAATTCGTCATTTGCGAATCCCCTGGTGACAGCACAATGCCTGCGCCCGTCACGTTGGTAATTTCGGCGGCGGCGAGCGAGAGCGAACCTTCCTTGGCCCCTTGACGTTCGTGGCGCGCCATAAGGGCAAAGATGTCAATTAATCGATCACTCGGCACGAAGACCATTCCGCGATCGATACAAGAAATTGATTAGCCCAGTTGAACGTGTCACGAGAATCTCCTACTTCTTCGTCGACGCTCAACAATGACTGGATTCAGCGTAATGGAGCCGGTACTTCGAACTCGAGATTCAGTGTAATCCATACCGCCGAGTCCCACGCGACGCCCCAGCGTCATTTTGCACCGTGAAATTGTCACGGTCGATTGTCACGCAAGGCGACGCCTATACAGTACTGGCAGAGCATCAATATTGCTTAGTGCGACATCGATTGTCGCTCGTCGCTCAAGACTTCGGTGACAAATCATCTACAGAGGCTCCTGATGCGACTACGAAAATCTTCCCCAACGGCGATTGAACCTTCTGGCATGAACGATGCCGCATCGTCAAATGAACTCCCAGAAGCGAAGGCGAGCGATCCGCACAACGTTGGCGTACTCAAAGTATGGCACCTGAATTCTCGTGCTAACGGAAGCCGTCGGGTGCTCGAACGCTTATCAGATGAACGTGCCAACCGCAACGAAGCACCGCACGATTCTCCAAACGACGGATCAGAAGGCATGGCTTCGTAGAGAGACGGTAGTAAAAAACGGAGCCATCATTCGGGCTCGGTGCAAAGAGTTCCATTCGTTTTAATTAGTATCGCTCGGCGATCAGGGATGACCCATAGAGTGCAAGAGGCGATGACTTCGTGGAGGACGTTACTCCACTTCCCTTCGTAGGCCTTAGAGGCCATTGCCGAAGGAGACGGCGATGATCCACGGCACCACGGAATGGAATTCGCCTGTCGCCCGCCCAAGAAATCGATACTTCTGAGCGACATGAAAAGCATTCCCGTCACCGTCGACACGTCCATGCCGGACGAGATACTTCATCGAGTCCTCGACGCGGTACCCGAGATCATTTGGCTGTCCCCTCCTGACGGTATTCACGCGTGGCTTAATCGACGGGGCCACAGTTACACCGGTCTCGCCCCTGGGCAAGACCTAGAACTTGATATTTTTTCGTTTGCCCACCCCGAGGACGAAAGCAAGATTCGTCACGAATGGAAGGGCGCAGTTCGGACGGTGTCACTTTTTTCGGGCCGCTGTCGACTCCTACAAATCGATGGCCTCTATCGATGGCACGAGGTGAGTGCATTGGCACTACGTGACGCACAAGGACGAGCGCAGAACTGGATCGGGATCGCGAAGGACGTCGACGACCGCGTGTTGCTCGATACATCCCTGAGGGCCCTCAGCCACGAATTCGAAGAAACATCAGCAATTCTCGATACGGTCCTGCGCGATGCCCCGTTGGGCATAGCCTTCCTGGACCGAGACTTTCGCGTCTTACGAGTCAACCAAGAACTCGCCAACATCACGCTCTCGTCAATCGAGGAGCGAACGAACCAACTGGTAAAAGACGCACTTCCCATGGCGTGGTCGCAAATTGAGCCAATGTTCCAGCAGGTCCTCAAAACGGGCGCGCCGGTCCTCGATTTCGAAGTGACCGTTCCGTCCACGAGTGATCCGGCGACACTGCACCATTGGATGGCGAATTTCTATCCGGTTCGCCTACGAAATGAGGTCATTGGCATTGGCGTGATCGTGGTTGACATCTCATCACAACTCGAGATCGAGAATCAACGACTGCTACTTGCGACCATCGTCAACGGCTCAGGTGAAGCCATCTTCGCCACGACCGTAAAGGGCATCATCACAAGTTGGAACGGCGCAGCGGAGAACCTCTTTGGCTACAGCGAAGAAGAAGCGATTGGTCATTCGGCGATGCTCATCGTGCCACCCGAACTCGTCGACGAACAAAATTCCATTCAAAGTCGAGTAGTCACGACGAAGAAAACCCAACGCCTCGACACCATGCGTCACACGAAAACNNAGTTCAGGTCACCGTCTCACCGCTCTTTGATGCGGCGGGTGAGGTAATTGGCGTATCGAGAATCTCGCACGACGTCACCGAGCGGCGCACTTCGGAACGATCACTCCAGGAGAGTCAGCGACAATTGGTCGAAAGTCAGCGAATCGGGCATCTAGGCGGCGTCCAATATGACGTCGTGAATGGCGTCATGACCTGGACCGATGAGACGTACCGAATTCTCGATGTTGACAGTGACGTGACACCAAGTGCGAACCTCTTCATCGCACATACGCTCGCGGACGACGTCGAAAAGGTCAGCGCCGCGTGGTTTGGGGCGGCGCTGCACGGCGTACCCTTTGACGTAGATTTTCGGATTGTCCGTGGAGACTCCCAGTTGCGCTACGTTCACGCTCGAGCAGAGATCGAGTTCAACGACGAACACGAACCCGTGCGAATGGCCGGCACCATCAGCGATGAGACCGAGAGAGTCCTAGCAAAGTCAATCACACACGACTTAGAGATTCGCTTCGAAACTGGATTCGATCAATCAGCGATTGGTACGGCGATGATTGAACTCGACGGAACGCCCGTTCGGATCAATCAGGCCGTGTGCGATTTCTTCGGACGACCGGAAGAAGAACTCATCGGAAGAACATGGGTGGAATTCACGCACCCTGATGAGATTCCCCTCCTTCAGGTGTTGCAATCGTACGTTGACACCGGCAAGTCGAGCTTCGCGGGCCAGCGGCGATATTTGCGCCCCGACGGTTCTACTATTTGGGCCGACGTGCACGTGAGCATCGTCCGCGACGAGAATGGAGCGCCACTCTATTTCTTTGCGCATATTCTCGACATCACCGAGTACCGACGAATGAGTGGCGAACTCGCACACATGGCCATGCACGACGTTTTGACTGGTCTTCCCAATAGAGCCCTTCTCGCTGACCGATTGACACAAAGTTTGGCGCGATCGAAGCGCGGCAACGCACTTGTGTCCGTCATGTTCCTGGATCTCGACAACTTCAAGGAAGTGAACGATTCACTCGGCCACGCATGTGGCGACGACGTTCTCACCCACGTGGCAGGGAAAATAAAAACGGCCATTCGCCCGGGCGACACCGTGGCGCGTTTCGGTGGGGACGAATTCGTCATCGTGTGCGATGCGGCGACCGACGGCGAAATCAAGGTCATTGGCAGTCGTATCCTCGAAACCATTGAGGAGCCCATGACGATAGGTGAAAACCAAGTTCGCATCACAGCCAGTATTGGCATCGCGGTATCGAATGCTGACTCCACACCTGAGACCTTGCTGCAAAACGCCGACTTCGCGATGTATCGGGCGAAGAACATCGGGCCAGCCAGCGTCGCAATCTACGACGAGGAATTACACGACCGCGTCGAGCGGAACTTGGCCACGACCGCAGCGTTGCGCAGAGGTCTCGACAACCACGAGTTCAAGGTGTACTACCAACCCGTCATTGATCTGAACACCGGCAACCTTGTGTCGGCGGAGGCGCTCTTGCGCTGGGAACATCCGAGCGGCATGCTCGTCAGTCCCGACGACTTCGTCCCTCTCGCTGAACACTCGGGTCTCATTATCCCTATTGGTTCCTGGGTCCTCCACGAAGCGTGCGAGCAACTCGCTGTGTGGCGCGAGCAATGTCCCGACTTGACGATTGCGGTGAATCTGTCGGTTCGTCAAGTCCTTCACCAGGACATTTTGTTGACGGTTCGCGACGTACTATCGCGCACAAAGGTCCCACCATCGAGTCTTTCGCTCGAACTGACCGAAAGTTTGCTCATGGAGGACGTGAGTTACTGCGTCAACGTGTTGCAGTCCCTAAAGGAAATCGGCGTGGAACTCGTCGTGGATGACTTCGGTACCGGCTATTCGTCGTTGAGCTACTTGAGCTTGTTCCCTTTTGACGAAGTGAAAATCGACCGGTCGTTCATTGATGGCCTCGGAAAGAACGCCCACGATTCTGCCCTCGTCGCGGCGATCATCGCGATGTCCGAGGCGCTGGGACTTGACGTGACCGCCGAGGGTATAGAAACCCAGGAGCAAATGGACCTGTTGAAGGGTCTGCGTTGTCCAAAGGCCCAAGGGTTCCTCTTTGCACGCCCCCTACCCGCCAAAGACTTGACCAAGATGATAAGGAACAATCATCGCTGGTCAACGGACTAAAAGCACCGTCGGCACATTCGACTAGCACGATTCGTCACCTCCATGCCCTTCGGGCACACCAAGATTTCGACGTCGTGCGTGGCCGCGCGACGAAGGACCAGAGACAGCAACGTCACATCCCCCAACTACGTTCATTCTCATGTTCGCCAACCGAAGTGACCTGAATGAGCGTCAACGTGAAGCGGCGTCATTCGGCGATACGGCACTGCGAATCATCGCCGGTCCTGGCACCGGCAAGACGACGACGCTGACCGCCCGCGTCGAATTCCTCCTCGATCAAGGAGTTCCCCCCGATCGAGTGATGCTGCTCACCTTCACCCGACGATCGGCGCGCGAGATCGTGGGGCGAGTGCGAGCCCTGCGTAATTCCGCGCACGTGCAGCGCGTCGTTGGAGGGACCTTCCATTCCGTCGCACACCAAACACTGCGGCGCGTGCACGCAGGCGTTGGCTTGAGCGAGAATTTCGGCGTCATCGATCAAAGCGACGCGGCTGACCTGATGGACCTCGTTCGCAGTGACCTTCGCGTCGTCAGCAACGAACGCCGGCTCCCAAAGAAGAACACTCTCGCCGCGTTGTATTCACGAACGGTAAACACTAGTCTTGCGTTGCGCGAGGTGATGGCCGAACACACGCCGTGGTGCGCCGACAGCCATGAGCAGGTGGGAACAATCTTCAGCGCCTTCGTCGCGCGCAAGAGCAAACTCGGACTACTCGATTTTGACGACTTGTTGCTTTACTGGCGCGCATCAGCGACGGACCAGACCCTTGGCTCGAAGCTCGCCGGTTCTTACGACCACATTCTCGTGGACGAATTTCAAGACGTGAATTTGCTGCAACTCGAGATTTTAATGGCGCTACGCAAGCATGATCCGCGAATCACCCTCGTCGGTGACGACGCGCAGGCAATCTACGGTTTCCGTGGCGCATCGCCACGATTCCTCCTCGACGCGCCCGACTATTTCGCCAATCTTTCGACCATCACGCTCGAGGTGAACTATCGATCATCAGGGGCGATTCTGGACGTTGCCAACGCCGTGGCGCGCGACGCACCCGAAGGATTCTGCGCCGTTCTTCGAGAACATGCGCCCATTCTGGGTGCATGCACGCCCCTCCTCGTGCATTGCAATGACGAGCGACAACAGTCAGAAGCTGTAGCGGATCGGATCCTCGAGCTCTACGAACAAGGCATGCTCCTCCAACAGCAAGCCGTCCTGTTTCGAGCAGCACATCACAGCGCCGACCTCGAGATCGAACTATCCAGACGACGAATTCCCTTCGTCAAGTACGGAGGGCTTCGCTATCTCGAAGCTGCACACGTGAAGGACCTCCTCGCGGCCTTTCGACTCGCCGACAATCCGCGAGACGAGATGGCGTGGTTTCGGATTTTTCAGTTGATGCCTGGCGTCGGTCCAGCGAGGACTCGACGAGCGATTGACGTACTGCGCGACAACGACCGATCCCTGCCGCTCTCCTTTGAGACTGCCAAGTTTAAGTGGCCGGACGTCGAAGCGGTCTTACCGCTCGAAGTGCGTGTTGCCGGCGCTGCACTCTTTGACGCGCTGTCATTGAAGGGCCACGAACCGGTGATGGCCCACGCGCAAAGAATTCGCGACGCGCTCGCCCCCTTCATCATCGCGAGTTACGACGATGCGTCGTCTCGCCTCGAAGACCTCGGCGCTCTCGTGCTCGCGTGCCACGAGTCCACTCGATTGAGCACCGTCGCGGCAGAGCAAGTTCTCGAACCGCCATCTTCGACCGGCGATCTCGCCGGACCTCCGATGGTGGACGAGGACTGGGTGGTGCTCTCGACTGTTCATTCAGCCAAGGGCCTCGAGTTCGATGCCGTGCACGTCATCCACGCGGCCGACGGAAATTTCCCTTCGGATATGGCGCTCGGTTCGCGCGAAGGGCTCGAAGAAGAGCGACGACTTTTCTACGTCGCTCTTACGAGGGCCCGGCGCAACCTCGCAATCTACGTGCCGCTTCGCTATCACCATCATCGCGGTGGCGACAATCATTCCTGGGTCCAGCCGTCGAGGTTTCTTAGCGACAAGGTGCGAACCACATTGCTGGACGAACCGTCGCGCAACGTGAGCAGGCAGTCTCAATCAGACGAAGTGAACGTCGTGATCGACGGGCCCAGCATCGTCGAAAGTCAACTGTCAAAACTATGGTGACAACGACGTGAACTAAATCACGAGTTCCAGGAGAAGTTTTGTGAGCTCTGCTTGACGCTCGCCAAGTGACGCGAAGAATTCACGGTCGCACCGCTCAACCTCCGCGATGGCTCGATTCACGAGGGCACCGCCCTTCGTGCTTACTCGCAGGGACCATGCCCGATTGTCGCCTGGAAATGCCGATCTTTTGACCAGACCTCGAGTCTCGAGCGCACGAAGAACTTGGGAGGTCATCATCGGGTCGGTGGCTGCGTGCTCGGCCAAGTGTCGCTGCGTCACGGGTCCGTCAGTTTGTATCCATAACAGGGACGCCAGCAGGACGAATTGTACGTGGGTGAGCCCAAACGGTTTGAGGGTTGCACGAATGGCCGCTTGCCAGCGATTCGTGCATCGCCACAACAAGTAGCCCGGACTCTGCTCGGCGTGCTCAAATTCCGTAGTGAGTTGCATCTCTTGCTTCGGTGTCGACGTCGGACTCATTTGATCGCCAACACTCGATGTCACGCGATTCAGGACGTCTCGGCGACGAGCACCAGCCGATCAAGGTCAGGTTGGGCGCCCCTCACGAATCCACCACCCAAGATCCTGCGCCACAACCACGACAAGGGTCCCGCGATGGAGATTGCAACGTCGATCACGCTGCCACCGTCCGCGCGCTTCGTAACACGGTGCGAAAAAGTCAAGCGCGCTCCGGGCATCACCGAGACGTCGTCGAACTGTTCGTCGTCAATGAGACGCTCGACCACGAATTTCACCTTTGGGCCCCCCTTGGGCTTAAGGACGCCCGTCGCACCTTGGGCGAACGGACCGTTTAATCGAACCCACTGCGTGTCGTGGTTCCAATCGGGCCACGTCCCAACGTCCGCCCATCGGGCGAAAAACGCTGCGGGTGCGGCGGTGGACTCTGCGTGTGCGGTAGTTATAAGGGCCATGTAAGATAGTATGCACGCTTAGTTTCTTTGTGTCAAATCTAACCGTCACGTTTAAGCGAAAATAGGTCGAACTCTCAGTCTTCCAACACCGCTCTCACATCTTTTTCACAATTGGCCTTCTTAGTCTTAATGATGTTCCTTTGAAAGGAGAACCAATGAAGAAGACATCACGAGTAATTACCGCATTAGCAATGGTAGGAGTCCTCGGCGTGGGCCTGCCGGTCGCAGCCGGTGCGTCATCGGGTTCGGGCAGTTCTACGACCACGACGGCGAGTACGCCATGGACCACCTGGAAGGCAACGTGGGTCACATACATCACGGGCATCAAGGCGATTAACGCCACGTTCCACGCTTCGGTCAGCAGCGCACGAGCAACCTACAAAAGCGCTCTCGCCAGTGCAACCACCAAGGCAGAGCGCCAAGCAGCGCTCGTCGCCTTGAATGTTTCGGTCGAAGCCGCGATTACGACGCGCGTCACGGCGATCACTGCGGCGGGGAGCCCTCCTACGCCGCCCGCTGGCTATAACGGCACGGCCTGGATCGCTGGGTTCCAAGCTGCCAACGAGACCTACCGAACGTCAGTTGCGAACGCCCAAGCTACGTACGCCACGTCACTGAGCACGGCGACTACCGCAACGGCGCGTCAAGCCGCCCGAGGCGCACTCGAAACCGCACTGGGCAATGCCCTAAGCGTTCGAGCCACCGCCATGGCTTCACTAGGACCGGCGCCTACGCACCCCGGCTCCCCGTCCTAAATCCCAGTAACACGACACGAGGCGCGTCCTTCTAGGACGCGCCTCGTGTCGTCGTAGACGTTTCAGTTCGAGTTCATGAATCGGCGAAGGGCCAACGGCACGCAGACCGCGATGATCAAGAAACACCAAAAGATCATCGATACGACGGGGTGCGCGAGTTGCCACGAACCTGTCGTGTTGGTTCCTTGGGTCACGTGGCGAACCGATGCCACGAGCGCGGATAACGGATCCCAATCGCCAATGGTGCGCGGGATCAATTTCATTCCCGCGATTGGCACAAAAGTTCCCGCAAGGAACGATAAGGGAAAGACAATGGCGAATCCAATGCCTTGCATCGCATCTGAGCTTTTAACGATCATCCCGAGCAGGACACCAAACCACGTGAAGGCAGAAAGTCCGAGCAACATGAGCAACAAGAATTCGACGAATCCGAACGGACTCATGTGAGGGCGCCAGCCGAGGGCGAGACCCATCCCCGCGACGATGACGATTCCGAGTATTTGCTCGAGGATTTGGCCAATGACCTGCGACGAGATCACCGACAATCTCGTCACCGGTAGGGAACGAAATCGGTCGATGACGCCGGTGTTGAAGTCAGTCGCGGTGGCGACGCCTGCGCCAATCACGCCGAAGGCAAGACTCTGGCCCAAGAGACCGGGCAGTAGGTAGTTCTGGTAGGACATCCCTTTGATATGAATCGCCGATCCAAACACGTACAAGAAAAGCAGGGTGAAGACCAGAGGTTGGATGGTGACGTCACTTAAGCGTTGCGGAACACGAGGAATCGTCTGCAATCCTCGCACGATCAACAGTCCCGTTTCACGCAAGAAACGCCGCAGGCTCCCAGGACGCCGCGGCAGCGGTTCATCGCCCGGTCGGGTCATACTGGCGAGTGTCATCGTCATGGCGTCACCTCTTTCATTGCTGGTTCGTTTTCGTAGGACTCCGGGACTTGGCCCGTCAGCGCTAAGAAGGCGTCATCGAGCGTGGGGCGGCGCAGTGCGATCTCGTCAATATGCGCACCCACGCCCGACAATGCGCTCGTGACGGCCGCGAGGTCCGCAAGATCGTGGGGTGCAGGAACTGACACGGTCCTTCGGTTGTGATCGACCACCACCTGAAACGTGGCGGACAAGGCATCGACAATTAAGACGACGGCGCTCGCGTCGACGCCGACCACGTCCACTCGTTGATCACCAATCTGAGATTTAAGTTCGCTCGGTGTTCCCGCGGCGACGACCCGTCCGTGATCAATCAGCACGATGTGATCAGCGAGGGCGTCCGCCTCTTCGAGATATTGCGTCGTCAGAAAAAGTGTGACCCCCGCTTGCACGAGTTCACGAATCGTGGACCAGACGACCTGGCGACTGCGAGGGTCTAGACCGGTTGTCGGTTCGTCGAGCATCAGAACCTTCGGTTGGACGACAAGACTCGCCGCGAGGTCGACACGTCGACGCTGCCCGCCCGACACGGATTTGACCAATTTGTCGCGAAATTCCCCGATGTCGAAACGATCAATCAAACCTTCGACAATTCTCGTCGCCGACCCTTTGGGATAACCCCGGAGTCGAGCCATGAGAAGAAGATTCTCTTGCGCCGTCAGGTTGTCCTCGAGTGCGGCGAATTGGCCGGTGAGCGACACGACACCTCGGACGGCGTCGGCGTCTCGTACGACGTCGTATCCGCACACCGTTGCGCTCCCCGACGTTGGCTCACTCAGCGTCGCCAACATGCGCACGATGGTCGTCTTACCGGCGCCATTGGGTCCCAAGAGTGAGACGATTGAACCCGCCTTCACCTCCAAATTGAAATTATCGACCGCGACGAAGTCACCGAAGTGTTTGCTCAGCCCCTTCGCGACGACGACTGATTCGTCATTTCTGATCGCGTCATTACTCATGGCACTAGTGTATAGTGACTGTAAAGATTTAGCAACTAAATCTATTGGACTTTTGCTGGAGTGCTGGAGGGAGTGACCATGATCGAGAACCCTGAGCCTTCGGGAGTACTCGCGTGGCTTCACTCGCTTCGTTTGCAGTACGAAGAAGCCACCGATACTGACAACGAAGGTTTGCGCGAACGCAAGAAGCGCCAAACACGAAAGCAAATTTCCGACACCGCCACGATGATGTTCATGCTTGACGGATTTGACTCGGTGCGCGTCACCGAAATCGCGGCCGCGTGCGGCGTGTCAGAAAAAACGGTGTACAACTATTTCCCGACGAAGGAATCCTTGGTGCTCGACCAAGAAGATGAAATGGTGGACGCCATTGAGCGCGAACTCGGACCGGGGACAACCCACGCGTCGCCGGTCGACGCAATGGTCGCGATCATCAATGACAAATTGAAGGAATTCGTGGTCACCGCTGAACGTCACGGCCTTGACGACATGGCGATGATTCGTAGTTTTATCAACCTCGTCGAAGACACGCCATCGCTTCGAGCAGCGCAATTCGACATGACCGAACGTCTCTCGCTGGTCGCCGCCCGAGCGATGGCTCTTCGAGCGGGCGTGGATCCGCAATCGCCCGAAGCCCAAATGGCCGGTGACGCGCTGTTAGGACTGTGGCGCGTGTCCTACCGGGCCTTCATCCGCTACGCGCGCCCCGACGTCACGCCGCGCCAGTTCGAGCGGTTGGTTCGCGACGAGACGACGCGCGCGGCGCGACTGCTGGATTCTGGATTGTGGTCATTCGCCATGGTGGTGCAGGGCCGCGACACGCGAGAACAATTGCGACTTGCCGCCGAATCGTCACTGGAAGCACACCAACAAGTACTAAAAGCTATTAGGCAGTCCAAGCACGCGTGGCACGCCGCAAAAAAGAACGTCAGCCCCGAGGACGCCGACCTTCGTCGTCGGCTCACGACCCGCGAGACCCTCAATGAGACACGACGCAGTGTCATCGAGGCAAAACGATCTATGGAACAAGCCAAACTCGATATCCTCAAGATCCGCGACGAAGTGCGTCAGCAGGCGAAGGGCATCAAGACGACGGCGAGATCGAAGAAACGCTGAGAATTCGTTGCGCTCCAGCGCGACCGCGACAACTGGTTGCTGAACGTCGTTGAAAGTTACGCGCCGAAGCGCCTGTCGCGGCGCGTGAAATCGCGCAAGGCGCGCAGGAGATCGACCTTTCGAAAGGCTGGCCAGTAAGGGTCAACGAACGCGAATTCCGCGAACGCCGACTGCCAGAGCAGAAATCCCGACAGCCTCGATTCCCCGCTTGTTCGAATGACGAGATCAGTGTCGGGCAAGTCAGCGGCGTACAAGTTCCCGGCTAAGCCTTTCGCGTCGATGGATTCTGCGAGGTGTTCGGGTGCCACGCCTTCGGCGAGTAGATCTGCCACGAGCGAACGACACGCGTCGACGACTTCTTGACGTCCCCCATAACAAAGGGCGATGTTGACGCTCATGCGCGGCGACGCTACCCGTGACGTCTCGTCAACCGCTTGCTTCGCCGCGAGCACCAGTGTCGGAGGCAAGAGGTCGAGACTGCCGCTGACGGTAAGGGTGAATTGCAATTGCTCGGCGAGTTGAGGAAGACGTTCGAACAACTCGATGAGGACGTCAAAATAGGGGTCCAACTCGGCGGAAGGGCGTTGCAGATTCTCAGTGGACAAGACCCAGGCGGTCACGGCGTGGATGTCGAGCTCCGCACACCATTCGAGCAACTCTTCGAGTTTCTCCATGCCAGCTTGGTAACTTGCTCGGTATTCCCCGTCGGTCGCTTCACGAGCGAATCGACGATGTCCATCCAAGATGACGCCGATGTGTCGGGGGAGCCGGGCGCTCGGCAAAGAGCGAATGAGCCGGTGCTCGTAGTAGCGGTACAGCGTGCGTCGAAGAGCCATGGACCTCTCCACCGAATGTGAACGAACCGTTGCCTTGCATGCTACCTGGACGACTCGAACGCGATAAGAACTACAGGTCAGGCAAGGAAAAATCGAGACTAGGGATGTCGGTGCCTCCATCGATCTCCAAAACTTTGCCCGTCAAAAACGCTCCCGCCGCTGAAGCCAAGTACAGAACTCCCGCCGCAATCTCTTCGGGTTCACAGATCCGGTGCAGGGGCGTCAAATCCTCAATCATTGACGTCAGTTCCGGGCTCGACGTGACGATCTCCAGCGCCGAGGTTGCCGTCGATCCCGCGGCGATGGCGTTGACGCGAATACGCGGAGCCAGATCCTTTGAGATAAGGCGCGTGTAATGCGAAAGTGCGGCTTTGGTCGCTCCGTACGCCGAGTAACCACGTCCCGCGACTCGACCCATGACCGAAGAAATATTGACGATCGATCCCCCGCCGTGTTCGAGCATCAACGGCACGGCCTCAAGGTTAAGGGCGTGGGCGGTCGTCACATTGAAGTGAAAGGCCTCTTCGAGGTACTCGGGGCTCGTGTCAAGGAAGGGTAACGGAATCGTGCCACCTACGTTGTTCACGACCACGTCGACCCGTCCAAAGGACTCCCTCGCGTGCGTGACCAGTGATCGCACGACGTCGAGGTCCGACAAGTCACCCGCAACAATGATCGCCTGCTGGCCCGTAGCAGCCACTCGTGCCGCCACGTCCTCGAGATCCTTGGTCGTTCGAGCTGCAATCACAACGTCCGCGCCGCACTCGGCGAGGGCAACCGCACTCGCTGCTCCAATCCCGCGACCGGCTCCCGTAACGATTGCGACTNNAGTTCGCCGTCACCATCGCGATCGCTATGCAGCGAGTCTGAGAGTTTCTTACGCTTTAAACGCGGGCGGACGTACGTGGAGTGCTTCGACGAGTTTGAGTCGAAGCGTGTCGACGTCAGCGTCTGCTCCGTAGGACGGTGTGCCTGGTTCTTGGCGCCACGATTCGTCAAGATCACCAGCGTCGACGGGATCAAAACCAAGTTGGTTCACCAAGTCCATCACCACTTTCTTCGCCCGAGGATCGTCACCAGCGACCGGCAGCGCAATACGTCCAGGCGCACCCTCGGGCTTACCGTCCACGAGTAAGTGCATGGCCTGAATCCCATTGAAGGCCTTGATGACGGGAAATCCAATTTGATTCGAGACCCACCGGCTCTCGGCGACGCCATCTTCGATTGCTTGGATGAGACCATCGCGCTGCTGGGGATAGTAGTTGCCCGTGTCAATCACGACAACGTCCTGCGCCGCACCATCAAGAAAACCAATGGGCAGATCGGGTACGTTCTTTTCGGGAATCGTTACCACGACGACGTCGGCGTCAATTGCTGCCTCGGACACGCTCACCGGTGTCGCCCCGGTCTCACTCGCGAGTTCGGCCAACGTTTCGGGTCCGCGCGAATTCGCGACACGAACCTCGTGCCCTAGTGCACAAAATCGCTTCGTGAGCGTGCTGCCAATGTTCCCGGCGCCAATGATGCCTATCTTCATAACGTCCCTAACCCTCGTCTTCGCCACCTGCGCCTCAAAAGAACCTACCGCTAGGACTACGCATGGTGGGCAGGCATCGCGATAACCACTTTGCCGCGCGCCTCGCCTGCCTGCACCCCTCGAAGCGCGGCGACCGCGTCGCTCGCGTGCTCGAGGTCAAAACGATGCGTGATAAGAAACGAAGGCTGCAAATCGAGTTGGTTGACCCGGCGAACGACCTCAGTGAACGCCTCGCTCGTGTAGGAGAAGCTCCCTTGAATGACGAGGTCGTTATTCACCACGTCATCAGGAGCCAGTTCAACGTGCGATCCGTGCGGCGGCAAGCCGAGCAGGATCACCATGCCTCCTCGGTCGCACCGAGCCAACGCGCTCGCGACGCCGTCGATCGACCCTGACGCCTCGATCACGAGGTCGTAACTCTCTGCGGTGGGGTTCACGTGAAAAGACGTGGCGCCCGCCCGCAATGCCAGATCACGCTGCTCGGAGCGACGTCCTATGACGTCGATGACGCGAGGATCGAAGAGTCTCACCATGTGAGCACTGAGCAAGGCAATCGTGCCGTCACCCACTACCGCGACGCGCGCGCGCGGTGCGAGAGGAAATCGACTCAGGGCTCGCCACACAACGGCCATTGGTTCGATGAGCACGGCGTCGTCGAGCGACACGTCGGTGCCAATTGCGTGCACGAGTCGCGTGGGCACGCTGATCAAGTCAGCGAGGGCCCCCGGTCGAGTAAAGCCAATCTCGTCGTAGGTCGCACAAAGATTGGTCGCGCCGCGCCGACAGCAGTCGCACACCCCGCACGGCACGACGCCTTCGACGACCACCCGAGTTCCCGGTGGTCCAATGCCCTCCGCCGGCTCGAGGAGTTGGCCCACCCATTCGTGCCCGAGCACGAGCGGATAGCGAACGTACGTCGGGTCAATGGTGGCGTCGATCAATTCCAAATCGGTGCCGCATACGCCCGCGAGCAGTGGCGTCACTATCGTTTCGTCAGCGACCCTCGAAGGCGTGGGCCAGTCACGAACACTCGCCTCGTTCGCACCGGCGACGACGAAGGCTCTCACGAGGGGCTCTTGGCCCGAGCTCCGCCCAACATCGCGGTGAGTCGATCCGCGTGTTCTCGAACGGTGATGCCGAGTTGTCGTACCTCACGAAGTGGCACATCTACCTTGAGTCCCGTGACACTCAACGCGCCGACGCACAATCGCTGATGATCAAAGATCGCCGCTCCGACGCAAAAGACGCCTTCAGCCTCTTCCTCGTCGTCGAGGGCGTAGCCTTCACCGCGCACACGTTCGAGCTCGCGCAACAGAGCATCGACATCCGTCAGGGTCTTTGGCGTATGGCGAGCCATTCCCGCCTCACCCACTAAGCGGCGAACTTCCTCGTCACCGAGATACGCGAGGATCGCCTTGCCCGCGGCGGTCGCGTGCGGCTCTTCACGCTGGCCCAGTGGTGCGTGGAAGCGAATGGACCCTTCGCCATCGATACGTTCGAGGAAGACTGGATAGCCTGCTTCGTTCATGGCGAGACGAGCGGTCATGCCCGTCACCGAGGACAACTCGCGCAAGGTCGGCAGTCCCAGCTCGGCGATGGAGGTTTGTTGCCCGACGAGATCACCCAAACGCAAGAGATTGAGTCCAAGGACGTAACGCGGTCCGGGTTCAATGGCTCGAAGAAGTCCCGCGACAGCGAGGGTTCGCGCGAGGGCGAGGGCGGTGCTCTTGGCGACGCCCAAACGCTCACCAATCTCCGTCACGCTTAAGCCTTTGGCCCCGTGCTTCGCGATTTCGTCCAACAAAAACGCCGCGCGCGCTACCGACTGGACTTGGTAACGATGGTCACCCAGGATCTTGGTGGTGTTCGGCACGACAAAACAATAGACGGAAAATTAACACGACTGTCGATTTCACGCTTGACCGGGGCCAGAATGAGTGCTTGAATCCGTCTATCAATACCGATACCCGTTTTGTAGAGCCGAACAGGATCGCGCGCGTGCAGCCTCGAGCCGCCGGCGCGAAAGAGAAAGTGGCGACCATTCGCCTACGTCACGGTTCGTCGCCGCTGGTGTTGAGTACCCCGGGATCGGTCAATTGGCGAAGCGGTGGGTTATCTGACCCTATCGACATCACCGCAGCGAGCGACGCCGTCTGGACGGTCGATACCGAAAGCGGCAATGCGCTCGTCACCACCGAGGTCGAAGCTCCTCGACTACTACATGACTTTCGGGTCAACGAACTCGGTTGGGAGCTCATCGCCGTACCCTGGTTCGATGCAGGTGCGATGCTTGAAGCCGTCTGCGCGTTCGCGAACGTGCCGCCATCGGAACTCTTAAGCGACCGCGACGACGTTGGCACCAACGTCCGCGACGAACTCGTGGCAATTCGAATGTCGTTGAACAGTGCCGAACGCGATGAGCTCCGCGACCTTGGGATGCTCGTCGGCGCCGCACTTGGTGAGGGCATTGACGCGTGGCGCCCAGGGGTCAGCACCGATTTCAACACTGCGGCCGTCATCAGCGCGTACCTCGAAGCGCGTGGCGCGAAGGCCGTGTGTTTGATCGTCGGAGGTGACGAGCGCCTACGATCCTTTCGTCATCCACTCGCTACCGGTGCCGTCGTACGTGATGCCATCATGGCTGTCGTCGTCGCTCGCAGAGCCGGGATGCACGTCGCCGCGACACGCGTGTGCGTGCGACGCGCCGATGACGAGATCGTCACCATCATGCGAGCGCTGAACCCCATCAACGACGCGGTGCTCGAAGCGTCCAAGTCAGGCGGGACCTGGGGCGAGAGCATGCAAGCGCTCGCCAAAGCGTACGAGATGGCGGGTCGAAAGGACCAGTGGCGCGAGCACTTCCAGGGCGGTCCCATTGGTTTCGAACAACGAGAATTCGAACTGGCGCCCACGCAAAGTGACTCGCCCTTCTGGTATCTGGCCCGAGAAGTCGATACCGCCGTTGCTTGGAACCCGAGCTTGCGCGGCGGAGCGAAGATTGAAGAAACGTACCTCATCGGCTCGGAGCTGGAATTACTCAGCGTGACCCCTCACTGGCCGCTCCTCCAAAGTCCTGACGGCACGCAGCGAAGTGCACTGCGCGTGTTGGCATGATGCGAAAGAAAGGTTCACGATGAGCAACGGTTCGGGCAGTCCCCGAGGTTCAGCGGCGCTGTCGCGACACCTCGGTTCCAGTAGTGAAGTCGTACGCGAAAGTACAGCTAGATTCCCTGATGGAGCGCACTTTCGAATCGAAATTCCGAGCGTCGAGAATCCCGAAGCCCTTCGCGCTGTCGTGCACGAAGGACACGAGCGCAAGGTACCGATTCACCGCGCGTCTCAAGGTAGCGGCGCGATGCTGCTCTCCAACGAAGACCTGCGAGAGATGGCCCGCATCGGCGCTGACGAAGGGATAGAGGTAAATCTCTTCGTGGGTCCGCGTGAAGAATATGGCGTCGGAGGCGCAGTGCGAAGCCCCGAAGGACTCCTCTTCTCGGGGCGTTTACGAGGTTTCCACCAACTTCGCTACGCCATTGAAGACATCGAGCGCGCCGTCGACGCGGGGATTCGTGGTTTCTTGATCGCCGACGCTGGACTACTCGAGATACTTTCGACGATGGTCAGTGCCGGCGAACTCCCCGCCAGCATCGTGTGGAAGGTGTCAGCGGTGATCGCTCCTTCCAATCCGGTGACGTTTCGCCAACTCGTCGGCCTCGGCGGCACAACAATCAACGTGCCCAGTGACATCACGCTGCACGAACTCGCCGAGATACGTACCCTCAGCGATGCGCCCATCGACTTGTACCTTGAGTCACCTGATGCCATGGGTGGCGTCGTCCGCGGTCACGAAATCGCCGAGATTGCGCTCGTCGCAGCACCGTTGTACGCGAAGTTCGGACTACGCAATGCGCGCCCCGTCTATCCGGCGGGCATCCAGTTGAGCGCCGACGTCCTCGGAAACGTGCGCGAGAAAGTTCGACGCGCCCAACTCGCCCTCGAGTGGCTCGATCTGTCGACGCTCGACCTGACGATCTCCAAACCGGGAGCTGAAGGCATAGGAGTTCCCGAGCCGTGAACTTGCGCAGCGACCACTGGATCAAGGGTGACGACGAAGTCGCCCTCGACAGTCGTGTCGCTCTTCGCATGGCGGGTGCAGACGTGAGCGCCGAAGGGAATCGGCCAATCATCGGCATCGCTAATTCCTCGAGCGACCTCAACCCGTGCAACCAACCCCTCGCCGCGCTCGTCGCACCACTCAAAGAGAGCATCGCGAACGCCGGCGGCGTCGCCCTGGAATTTCCGGTGATGTCCCTCGGCGAAGACCTCATGAAACCCACCGCGATGTTGTATCGAAACTTGCTCGCAATGGAGCTTGAGGAATCGATTCGAAGCCAACCACTCGACGCGGTCATCATCCTTGCGGGTTGCGATAAGTCGGTGCCCGGCGCGCTGATGGGCGCCTTCAGCACCAATGTTCCTGTCCTGCTCATGGTCGCCGGACCGCGACCGACCGCGACCTTCGAAGGAAAGAGGATCGGGACCGGAACTGATTTGTGGCGACTCTGGGATCAGCGACGCTCGGGGGAACTCTCCGATGAACGTTGGGCGGCGCTGGAAAAAGCGTTGACGCTCGGTAAAGGCACGTGCAACACCATGGGTACCGCCTCATCCATGGGCGCCATCTGTGAGGCACTCGGACTCGCCTTCCCCGGTTCGACGTCAATTCCCGCCGGTGATCCTCGCCACGACGCCATTGCCCGCCTTCTCGGCCAGCGATGTGTTGAGCTCGTACGTGACGAGAACGGCGCCTCGAATCAAGTGACACCCGGACACCTGCGAAACGCTCTGATTACATTGTGCGCGATTGGGGGATCCACCAACGCCGTCATCCACCTCACCGCGATGGCTCGGCGACTCGGTCACGACGTTCGTCTCGACGAACTCGACCAACTCTCACGGACCACCCCGGTGCTCGTCGACGTCGAACCTTCGGGTACGGCGTTGATGCAAGACCTTGATGACGCGGGAGGGTTACCAACACTTTTTCGTGAACTCGGTGAACGGCTCGACCCCGAGACCATCTTGGCGAACGGTGCCACGATGAAAGAGACGCAGTCACTCGCCCGTAGCGCCAACGGCGTGGTGAGGTCGTTGAGCGATCCCGTCGACGCGGCGGGCGCCTTTCGAGTCGTCTCGGGCAACCTCGCTCCCGACGGAGCGTTGATCAAGCGCTCGGCCGCGAGCGAGTCACTACTCTCACACCGGGGACCCGCCTACGTCATTGCGAGTCACGACGAATTGGCCCAGCGCACGGGGCCGGACTCGCACTGCCCCGAGGACGCGGTGTTGGTCTTTGCCGGCGTTGGCCCGGTCGGCGGACCCGGAATGCCCGAATGGGGCATGATCCCAATTCCCGAACCATTGCTCGCACGCGGGGTCACCGACATGGTGCGCGTCACGGACGCTCGAATGAGCGGTACCAGTTACGGCACGGTGTTCCTGCACGTCGCGCCCGAAGCCGCCATTGGCGGAGCGCTCGGACTCGTGCGCGACGGCGACATGGTGCGCGTCGATGCGGATGCGGGCCTGCTCGAACTCGAGGTCTCGAGCGACGAACTCTCCTCGCGCGTTTCGAACGTGCCCACACGAAGGGCAAGCGCACGAGGATTCACCGAGTTCTATCGTCAGCACGTCAGTCAAGCCCCCGAGGGCTGCGACTTTGATTTTTTGGTTCAACCGCGCGGTCACGCACCGCGACTTGTTGAGCCTGTCGTAGGAAGGTCTTGAGAAGTGAGAGCTTCACGAGAGGAGAGGTTCAGGGTGAACTTCGATCAAGTAGTAGGAGGACAGACTTGAAACGGATACGATCCAGGGGAATCGGAGTGGTTGCCGCCGCTCTGATGCTGGCGGGGACGTTCTACGCCGCCGTGCCAGCCTCCGCCAGCGCGAAGATTTCACTCGTGCTCTGGCAGAATTACGGCACCGAACAAAACGCCGTCGCGACGACGAACCTCATCAAGGCGTTCGAGAAGTTGAATCCGAACATCACGATCAAGGATGTCGCCCAGCCCGGCACCAACTATTTCCAGTTATTGCAGTCAGCCGCTATCTCGGGCAATGGTCCCGACCTTGCAGTGATGTGGACGGGAATCTATGACCTCCAGTATTCGAGCTTCCTCGAAAACTTGAAGGGCAATGTACCCGCCGCGGATTTGGCAAAGATGGAGAACCTGCAGTGGGAAGCCCCGAACTACGACACGTCCAAGGGTGAGTACGTGATGCCACTTGAGACGCAGTTCTACATTGGCTTCTACAACAAGAAGCTCTTCAAGGAAGCGGGCATTACATCAGTGCCAACCGACTGGGCACAGCTCTTCGCTGACTCAAAGTTACTGAAGGCTAAGGGCATCCAGCCCCTCGTCTACGGCAACGGCGGCCAAGCCATCAGCACGGAGTTCTACCCCTGGTACGACATGAGCTACATGATGATCGGTGCTCACAGTCTTTCTCAGTGGAAGGGTCTCTACGACGGCTCCATCCCGTGGACGTCCCCGACGAACGTCGCGCAGTTGAAGAATTGGGCAACTCTCGAAAAGGACGGCTATACCAACTCTGACGTGTTGACGAACACCGCCAACATCCAGCAGTTCGAAAAGGGCAAGGCGGCGATGTTGGTCGACGGCACGTGGGACACAGCCGACTACACCAAGGCCATGGGTTCGAACGTCGCAGCGTTCGTACCACCTTTCTCCACTACTCCCATCAAGGGTGTCGTCGACTTTGCCGGTGACGGATTCTCGGTGACGAAGTACTCGAAGAACAAGGCGGCTGCATTCAAGTTCCTCGACTTCTTGTCTACGACCGAGGCCGGCAACATCATCAACGCCGCAGGACTCATCCCGGACATCAAGGGTCTTACGACGACGAACCCGGTCAACCAGGAAATGTTGGACTTCGTCACCAAGGACCACTACACGGTGTATCCGATGATGGACAACTTCGTCCAAGTGAACGTTGGTAACGCGGCGGACAAAGTCCTGCCCGCGGTGCTGGCGAACCAGCAGTCAGCAATCTCGGCGCTGGAAAACATGCAACAAGCGTGGCAGCAACTGCCAGCAAATCAACGCAGTCCATCGGCCTACGCAGGCTAAGACGCGCTACGCGATTGTCCCACCCGGCGACGGGTGGGACAATCGCTGTAACACCCTCAACGAGAACGACGGAACTAGATGAGTGTCATAACGGCCACTACGAAACAGAACGCGGGACCGTGGATGACGCTTCGTCGACGACGCCAGTTCGCAGGGTTCTTGTTCACGTTGCCAGCACTTGCCCTCGTCATTGGCTTTATTGGGATCCCCATTGGCCAAGCGATCTATTACTCCTTCACGTCCTGGAACGGCCTCACTTCACAGTGGATTGGTCCTTCAACGTGGAGTCAGGCATTCCATAACTCGAATCTTTGGACGGCGCTCCAGAACAATGCACTCTTATTGCTCTCGGTGCCCTTCGCGCTGGGACTGCCGTTGTGCATTGCAGTGCTGCTGCATCAGCGAGTTGCGGGGTGGAAAGTCTTTCGCTCCATTTACTTCATGCCCACGGCGATCTCCTGGGTGGTGCTCGGGCTCGTGGCGGAACGCTTCTTCGCGTACCAGGGCACTCTTAATTCAATTATTCACTTCTTCGGGTTCTCGCACACCAACACGAACATGTTGGGCTACGAGTCCACCGCGCTGAGTGCCCTCGGCATCACGTTCGTCTTCACCATGATCGGCACCAACACCATGTTGTTCTTGACCGGGCTCGCCACACTCGATCCCACGCTCGAAGAAGCCGCACGCATCGACGGCGCGGGTCGCTGGAGAATTTTTCGCAGCATCACCCTTCCTCACCTGAGCCGTTTCATTCAGTTGGCCTTCGTCATGACCGTGATTGCACTCTTCTCAGCCCTCTTCAGTCTCATCTTCGTCATGACCGGCGGCGGACCGGGATACGCAACGACCACCATGGAGTTCCTCATCTACCAAACGGGTTTTAACCAGGGCGACTTCGGTACCGCCGCGCTCTACGGAATCATCTTGTTCGTACTCACCGCCATCGTCGGCATCGTGCAACTGCGACTGATCGGATCGGACGAATGACCACGCTCGCTACCCCTCCTCAAGAATCCGAGCGCGAAGAAGCCCCACCCGCGCCCCCTTCGCAAGCGAGGCGCCACGTGGGTCGCTGGATCCTCTTTGGGATGATGCTCTGCGTCGCGGTCATAATGCTCTACCCCTTCTGGGTCATGATCATCACGAGTCTCAAGTCCGAGACGCAGTTCCTCTCGGGCGGCGGATTCTCGTGGCTCAGTTGGAAGACTCTCACGGACAACATTCCGATATTCCAAGAAGTCCTTAGCTCGACCATCGTTTGTTCGGCGTCAATCTTCGTGATTCTCTGTGTCGGGCTTCCCGCGGGTTTCGCGTTCTCGAAGTTGCGTTTCCGCGCGTCGACGACCATCTTCTTAGGTCTCGTGAGCGCGATGATGGTGCCTCTGCAGGCGATCCTCATGCCAGAGTTCGTCAACGTCACCAAGCTCGGGCTCACGGGAGGTTACTTCGGCGCCATCTTGGTCTACGCCGCACTCGGCACGCCCTTTTCCACGTTTCTCTTCACGACCTATTTTCGTGGAGTCCCCGATGAACTCATCGAGGCGGGTATCGTCGACGGACTCGGGTACGTCGGTGTGCTCGGGCGACTCGTCGTTCCCATCGCCGTGCCCGCGATCGCGACCGTCACGGTCCTTCAATTCATTCAGATCTGGGACGACTTACTCGTCGGACTCCTCTTCATTCAAAACACGTCCGAGCGTCCCATCACGGTCGGACTCGCCGTGCTCGCCGCTGGTCGCACGACGTCGATACCCGCGTTGATGGCGGGTTCGCTCGTGAGCGCACTTCCGGCGATGCTCGTCTACCTCGGTTTCCAGCGCTATCTCGTCAAGGGCCTCACGATGGGCATCGACCGATGAACATGACGCTACGAACTGAATCAACATCAAGGAGCACGAACTAATGGCCGAAATCATCTTCGACGGCGTCACTAAGATCTTTGGTGACGACATTCGAGCCGTCGACGATCTGTCGCTCGCGATCGCCGAAGGCGAGTTCATGGTCTTCGTCGGCCCGTCGGGTTGCGGCAAGACCACGGCCCTGCGGATGCTCGCCGGTCTCGAGGACATCACGTCGGGCTCACTTTCCATCGGCGGCAGAATCGTGAACAACGTTCTGCCCAAGCATCGCGACGTCGCCATGGTGTTTCAGAATTACGCACTGTACCCACACATGTCGGTCGAGAGGAACATAGGCTTCGCGCTCAAGATCCGCGGTGATTCGAAGGACGAGATAAAGCGAAAGGTGGACGAGGCGGCGACGATCCTGCACCTCAATGACTTCTTAGACCGCCGCCCCAAGGCCCTCTCGGGAGGACAGCGCCAGCGCGTCGCCATGGGTCGAGCCATCGTTCGAAACCCCCAGGCGTTCTTGATGGATGAGCCGCTTTCGAACCTCGATGCCAAACTTCGCGTTGAAATGCGCCTGGAGATCGCCCGTATCCAGCGCCTCCTCGGTGTCGCGACTGTGTACGTCACGCACGACCAAGTCGAAGCGATGACGATGGGTGACCGTGTCGCGGTGATGCGCGAAGGGAAACTCCAGCAAGTCGATACGCCCCAGGATCTTTACGACCGTCCCGCCAATGAGTTCGTCGCCGGTTTCATGGGTTCACCGCCCATGAACCTCATTCGTTGCCACGCCAGTGCCGGCAATGATCGTGTCGCCGTACATTTTGGACACCAAGTCATCGAACTGCCGTGGAACTACACATCCTCACACGCGCTTCCCGAATCGGGTCTGGAAGTCGTCGTGGGCGTTCGACCAGAGGACGTCCTCATCGTCGATGGCGCGAGCACCAATACCTTAGAGACGCGCGTCGAACGTCGCGAAGCGCTCGGCGCGGAGATCCTCGTGCATCTGTCGCTCCTCGACACGACGACGTCGTCAACCAGCGATGGAGAGCTCTCGCGACCGGTTTCATTGGTCGCGAAGATGGGACCCCGAACGAAGGTCAGCGTGGGCGACATCCTTTACGTCCAACTTTCGCCTGAACACGCACACTTCTTCGACGCAACGAACGGGGATTCGTTGCGCACGCGACCATGACGCCTCGACGCCGCACTCGATACCTGGACCGCTCGGCCGGGAGCGAGCACTGATGGCTCGAGTGCAAAGCCTCAATCCTGCGACCGGCGACACCGTCGAACTCGACATCAATGAGTCCTCACCCGACGAGGTTCGGTCACTCTGCGAGGCGGCGTCAGTATGTGCACCCATCTTTGCGCAACAACTCCTCTCGTCGCGCGCTGAACTGCTCGATGCGATGGCGAGTGAACTCGAGAAGGGTGCGACATCGTTGGTGGAAACGGCGATGCGTGAAACCGCGCTGCCCCAGGGACGCCTCGAGGGAGAACTTCGCCGGACCGCGTTTCAATTTCGATTCTTCGCTCAGGTCGTGCTCGATGGCGCGTTCTTGCACGTGAGCATCGACCACGCGGGCGACTCGCCCATGGGACCTCTCCCCGATCTTCGTCGCATGCGTATTCCTCTTGGGCCCGTCGCCGTGTTTGGGAGTTCGAACTTCCCCTTCGCCTTCTCCGTACCAGGCGGCGACACCGCTTCGGCACTCGCAGCGGGATGTCCCGTCGTCATCAAGGCCCATCCCGCACACCCCGCGACGAGCCTCGCCGCCTTCGAGGCACTGACGCGTGCGGCAGCGTCGAAAAACGCGCCCGAGGGTCTGCTCGGCTTGGTCTTTGGTCTCGACGCCGGTGTCGCACTTGTCGATGACCCTGCGATTACTGCGGTGGGCTTCACCGGTTCGGTGCGCGCTGGTGTGACGCTGTGGCGACAAGCCAACGCGAGAGCGACGCCAATCCCTTTCTTTGGTGAACTCGGCTCGGCGAACCCACTCGTCGTCACCAATGCCGCCCTCGATCGAGCTCAGGAAATTGGGGCTGGAATCGCGGGATCCATGACACTGGGTGTTGGACAGTTCTGTACCAAACCGGGACTCATTTTCGTGCCCACTGGATCAAGGGGCGATGAACTCGTCCACGAGCTCGCTGCGTCGCTCGACAAGCTCGACTCGATGACCATGCTGAGCCCAGGTATTGCCCAGCACTTTCGCGAGGGGGTCGACGCGATGGCGAACATCTCGGGGGTGCGACACCTCGTGGGCGAGAACAAAGAACAGGGCACGTCGTCTTCGGCGCAACTCTTCGAGGTAACCACCCTCGGTTTCCTCGATCCGTCGTCGGCTGACCTTGGTGAGGAATGTTTCGGTCCGGTCGCGCTCGTGGTGCGCTACGAGTCATCCGATGACCTCGAACACGCCCTCGATCACGTTGCACCCGCGTTGACGTTCAGTGCATTCCTCGCGGACAACGACAAGGACGGCTCGTGGCTCCTCGCCTACGGTCAGCGCCACGCCGGGCGGGTCATCGTGAACCAGTTCCCCACTGGGGTTGGCGTCAGTTGGTCAATGCAACATGGCGGGCCGTGGCCCGCGACGACAGCGCCTGCCGCGACGTCAGTGGGCGCGAGTGGCATCGATCGTTGGCTTCGCCCGGTCACCTTTCAAGGGGTGCCCAGCGATGTACTAACTCTTGCGTTGCGCGATGACAATCCTCTCGGCATCCCTCAGCGCGTTAACGGTCAACTCTCAACGAAGCACTAGCTCGACGACGCGGCAACCCACTCAATCGCTTGCAATGCTTCGCTCGGAGTCCAACCACCCTTGTAGACAGCCTTTTTGTAGATGTTGCTCTTGTAACCCATGAATGTCGCGAGAACCTTCGAAAGCGAACCGGTAAAGGCTGGTTTCGTGCCACTGACGAAGCGAACTTGCTGGGCTGGGTCGATGACCCAAAAACCATCAGAATGATTGATGTCGTACGTCAACTTCTCGTGGGGCGCCATCCAGTCAGTGGCCGGAGGTGAACTCTGTGGTACCACCTGAACGGACCAACCGAAGAACTTCTCGACGACAAGCAAGTTGGCGTTGACGTCCCCCGTACCCACGGTCCCGTTCATACCACTCGAGGGAGTCGCGCCCTTGGGAAGATGCGGCGTCGTCGTCGAGCCCTGCTCAACCCACAGTTGGAAATCGGCGCCAATGAGCTTGGCGTACGCCTTCACCCTCGCCAATGTGTCACGGTAGGGATCGACGTCCAGAGCCACGATCTCGACGTTGCGGAGCTTGTCCTTCGTGACGAAGGCTTGAAGTTGCAAAAGATTCCCAGTCGTGAAGGGACATGTGTCGCTGCAGAGAGTCAAGTACGGCACTACGAATACCGTCTTTCCCTTCTGGGCGCCAAGCGTCTCGGGCGTACCATCCTGATTTTCGAATTTCGCGTTGACTACTGCAGACGTCATCGCGGTGGTGGTCGCCGCTCCTACCGACTCAGGTGGTTGGATCGGCGCGGCCGCGAACACCGCCGCGGGTAGTGCCACGACCGAAAGAGCGACGGCCGTAACGACCATTGCGCGAAACGAAGAGACAGAAAATTTCATGACGCTCCCTTGTAAACTACAATCTGTAGTATTTACATTACTACTCGTAGTAGTAGAAGTGTCAAGCCAACGCCGATGTGGGCTGGCACATTACGATGAGACGATTACGCGCGAAGGGTGTCAGGCAAACTTGTGAAGCTAGGGGACCTCGAACGAGAGGTGATGGAGATCTTGTGGGATGAACCTTCCGTCGCGTTCAGCGTCCGTGACGTCAACGCTCATTTCCCAAACCACGCGTACACGACGATTCTGACGGTGTTGAGTCGACTCTCGAAGAAGGGCTTCGTAGTGGAGACCAAGGCGGGTCGGATCAACACATTTCACGCCACCGCGTCACGGGAGGACTACATCACCGGGATGATCATGGAGGCCCTCTCGAGCACCGACGACCGCCAAGCGGTGCTCGCACGATTTGCCCAATCGCTCCCGGCGAGTGACAAGAGCTTCTTTCGCAAGATCTTTACTCGAGGTGCGCACTAATGTCGACGGTTTGTTTGGCGCTGATCGTCAGCGTGTCCGGCCTCGCGATTTTGCCAGAACTGCTCCATCCTTCTACATTCTTTGACAAGAATCCTCGGGCGGGTCTCGTCGTTTGGGTGACAATCGGGACAATGGGCTGGCTGAGTGCCATCACATTCTTTCTTGCCGTAGGTCTTGGCACTTCCGGTGGCTCACTGCTTTCGACCTTGGTGGAATTTATTCGACACTTTGGCGACGGACATCCCTTGCGGGGTCTGGGCGTCAGCGAAGTCGTGGGACTTTCTGTGGCGTTTGATATTACGGCGCTACTCGTCGGAGGCGTCATCGTTGCCACCTTCAAGATCTGGAAGTTACGTCATCAGCAACGCACGGTACTCGACCTTGTCGCGTCCAACGAGACGGTCGAAGGGAACGTCACCGTGCTCGATCACGTGCAACCACTCGCCTATTTCTTGCCCGGCGACGGGGGGCGAGTTGTCTTGAGCACCGGTGCCCTCGAGGTCTTAACAGCGAACGAGGTCGGTGCGGTCATCTTTCACGAACACGGACACCGTCACGGTCGCCACGGAGCCCTGCTCGTTCCGCTGCAGGCACTCTCACCCTTCGTGTCGTTCTTGCCCCTGGCGCGCCACGCACCGTAAGTCATTCGAACGTATTTGGAAATGGCAGCTGACGATTTTGCACGCCAACGCGGGGACAGCGTCGCGCTACGCTCAGCCCTTGAGAAATCGCCCCTTTTTCACCAACCGCCGCTGGGGGCCTTGGGGATGCACGACGTCGTCGAGCGAAGGATCCAGCGACTTACGAGTCGCGCCGTGCCGGTACTCGAACTCGCGACCCTCGTGCTTTGTCTCGGCGGCGGCGCATCGCTCTTGTGGACGATGTTCTTGATTCGCTGAGGAAACCGACGATCGCGGCGGATTGTCCGTTCCTATCGCACGACGTAACGCAGCCCAATTGGTACGCGCTCGGCCCTACCTCGAAACGCGGCAATCATCGTAATCACTATCACGTGAACGAGCATCAAGATAGTGCCCCATAACATCATGATCGAACCGCCATTATGGATATCGCCAATGGTTATCATCGCCATGCGCATGCCAGTGACACTCAACGATGCCGCGGTCGAAGACCACAACACCAAGCCGGTCGTCGCCACGACCGGGAGAGCGAGAGTGGTAAAGGTCACTCGCTGTCGTTCGCTCATCACCTGTCGTATGCCATAGACCGGGGTCCAAAACCACACACCAATGATCAAGAAGGACGAGAGTTCGACGTAATGACCTCCCTCGTGACTCATGACCCAACTGCCCAACGGCGTCAAGTGATAGAGGGGGATCAAAACTGTGAAAGCTAGAAATCCTAACGTCGCAACGGGCTTGGGCACCCGCAGACTCACCGAAGACGCGACGAGCGGCGCAATTACCAACAGCACGATGAGATGCTCGATCATGTGGCTGCGGTAACTCGTCATCGAGAGTGACTGCACATCCGAGCACAGCAACAACACCGAAGCTGCCAGTGCGCCAACGAGGAACCATTGTTGGCGAATGCTGAGATGACGCCTCATCACGATGATTAATCCAGCGCCCACGACGCCCGTCACGAGACCCGCGATCGAAAAATGCCACGAATCCCATCTGGGCCACGTCGAACCACTCATCGACATGTTCATGCCGTCGTGAGCCCTTGACATGAAATGCGTCGCACTCATCGTGCGCTCCGTAACGAGTGAGGCCAACGCGCGGTGCTCGTCACGCAAGAATGCTTCGACACCGACTTTGCGTCATGATTCAACATACGCTTCTCCTACGCCGTTGGTGACCCGGTCACATTTTCATGTTCATCGACGACATCAGAAAGTGCAGGCCCTTAGGTGGGGCAATGACTTTGGCGTTCACCGTCAGCACGTGAGCACTCGAGAAATTGCTCCACTTCACCTCAATCGGTACGGTCGAACCTTTCACCAGTGCGCCTCGCAGGTTCCCCAACATCGCACCTTGATACTTCAGCGCAAGTACTTGGGTATGTCGTGGTTCGATGAATATATTCGCGAGCCACGACATCGCGTGGTTGCCTTGACACATATTGTCGTCGTAGTAGATCATTGACATCCGCGACACGGCTGACGTGACGGTCGTCAGCGAAATCGGGCCCTTGGTGTCGTTCGTGATCGTCATAATGACCGCAGAATCGCCACCCGCCTTCGCTGCCGTCACGGTGACGTCCCTGAAGACGACGCCGCCGGTGGATGCCGCCGCGACCGTGGTCACCGGCAGGACCATCGCCGCCAAGAACAAACTGAGGGCACCCGTGCACAGAAACCTTCTTCGCATGACTGCATACTACTCATCGTAGTTTTCGATACTCGACGAACTTCGTCGACCGCTTTGCCCTGGACGGCTGCGAAACCGAAACCACCAGGCTCCCTCGCCCCAGGTTTCTCGCTCAGTCACCACGAGTCAATCTGACACCGACGCGTCGGCGAGCTTAGGAAAAGAGCACAATCGCGCCCGTCACCATGCCCGCGGCGAGTACCCAGAGCCCCAGTCCAAGAAATCGGCGCAACCATTCGTTCTGCCAGTCGGTCCCGTCACGACCGAATTCATCGAGGATGTTAAAGACGAGACCGGGCACCAAGAGGTAGAGGAAGTTGTAGTCAATGGAGCCGCCCGTGCCGTCGGGACCCAGGATCTCGTACGCGACGAAGGATCCGAGCACCATCATGAAAACAAAACTCGTGAATCCCCGGGGGAGCCAGCGATGCAACAACGTTGAATTGGGGAGTTTCGCTTCGTTGATCTTCAGCACACCCGGAATCGCGAGCAGGGCCGCGGCGAGCAGCGTCCTCCAGTTGAAACCGAAATAGGGATCCATGACGATTAAATAGAGGGCGAACTTGAAGACGAGCGATCCGTAACTCACGTACAGCTTGGGCGACGAGAGTTTAGGCGGCTGCACTTTCTTGGAGCGCTGCGGATAGAAGTGTGCGGCAAGGTCTTCGCCAATGAGCCGGGCAAGAATCAATCCACCGATGAGCCAACGGAGATCGGCGATATTGGTTGGCGTCAATATGGTCAGCCCCGAGAGACCGTCGAGGGCCTTCGCCATGGAACTAATGGCGAAGGCGAGAAACAGCGGCATCAAGGTGTAGTCAATGGCACGCTCCCAGCGCTCGCTCGCGGAGTCTGCGATGTAGCGCCGCAATGGTCGAATCGCGTGGCCGACCAGCGGAATCGTTGCAATCAAGACGCCGAGTCCAAGGAGCGTTCGAAAGTCCGCCCAGCCTTGGATCTGGCCCGTGAACAGCGAACTCAGTGCGATGACGAGCCACGCAATCGCGCCCGCGGCGGCATCGAAGGTCGCTAGAACCATGATCGCCACCAAGACGGCGAGCGACGGTACGAACGGTGCGCCCGAATGGAACACCAGAGCCAAAATACCAAGGACGAAGCCCGCCACCCATGCCCACAGCGCACGAGCACCGAACACGGCGCGCGTCCACGCTCCATCCAGCAATATCCTCGGGGCAAGGACCGAATAGCTCCCCACGAGCACTGGTAGTTCACTCGACAGGCGATCGATGTGATGAGTAATCGGATGCTGCCATGATTTCGACACGTCGCCCCAGGACTGATCGCCCTTGTCAAGAGCCTTAAGTTTCTTCGTGGTCGCGCTTGAAACTTTCGATTGCTTCTTTCCCTTCGCTTCTGACGCTGAGTTGAGCGAGCGCGACGCGATGCCGCTCGAACCCGCGAGGGCGAGCACGGAGGCTCCCGCCACCAAAACGGCCGCCGTCGAGTGTGCATGGCTCTTCACGTCGTAGATTGGCAGTCCGAATCGCAAAGCTCGTTGGAGACGCGGATCGGCTTTCCCTAAAAATCCCATGACTTGAGAAGGTTGGGCGATGGTGGTGAATTGATCTTGGTTGTTCACGATGAATCCGCCAACTGCTTGAACCGGCTGACCCGCGACGTTCGAGCTCGCAATGACGTAGTGCTCGCCCGCACCGAGATCGGGCAGATACGCGGTGCCCGAATACGAGCCGGTCGCACCAACGACGCCTTGGAGAATCGTCTGCGGTGTCGAGTGCACGACCACGGTCACGCTCGCCCCGGGGTCCGCCCCGGTCACGGACACGTAAATTGGCGCGCCAGCGACGATGTCGCCCGCCACAGCGTTGACCTGGGCGACAACTTGATACCCATCGTCGCCAGAGAAAATGTCGTTGCCGGGCGGCGAGGATTCCGGATCCGTGAACGTACTCGTCGTAGGAGCATTAGGAACCGTGCTCGTCGTGCTCGGCGGTTGGGTGGTTGTGGTCGTTGACGTCGTCGTTGTTGTTGACGTCGTGGTCGTCGTGGTCGTCGTGGAACTCGTGCCCGATGGTGGCGGCGAGGTCGTCGTCGACGATCCCGGTGGCGCTTTAGGGTGCGTCGTGGTAGTGGGTGGCGGCAATGTTGTTGTCGTCGTCGTCGTGGTGGTGGCGCTCGACACGGGTGGGGCAAGTGAGGGCGCCGCCACCGTTATCGTGGCCGTGGTCGTCACGGGCGCGTACAGTGTCGTGTTCGTTGGTGTGAAGGTGGCAGTGAGCGTCGCAGTCCCCGCGCCACTGAACGTGAGGACGCCAGTGTTCGACACCGTGGCGACCGACGCGTTCGAGGAGCTGAAGGAGAAAGTACCCGGCACTGAGGCGCTCGGTGCGCTGAGGGTTTGCGGTGCCTGTCCCAGTGTGGCGTTGACGTTCGAAAGACCACCCAACGTTGGCACCGACAAGGGAACGCCCGTCAGGGACATGATGTAGTTCGACACGCTTGGTGACCACGTCGAGCCACCGTTGGACGAACGAAGTGATCCGAACGTCGGTGTCGGGACGACGTCAGTTTGGACTTCGTTGACGTCGTCGTACTGCCACGCGAACGTCCCTCCCGAACTCCCAGCGACAACAATGAAATACTGCGAACTCGGGGCGAGATCGACTGGCGAAGGAAGCGTGAACGTGACCAATTGATTCTCGTTGACGCTGGTTGGCTCGTTCGTCACGAAGTTCGCCAGCTGCGTCCCTGGATCCGAACCATTGGCCTGGTAGAGACTTACTGAATACGTACTCGACGCATTGGAGGAGTTCTCTACTTTGATCTCGAGCGAACTAACAGATTCGCCCGTTGCGTCCGTCCAAAACGATTGTGCAAGCTCTGCACCTGCGGCGTTGGTCCAGGTGCCAGCGCTAATGGGATAGGTGTTATGAAAGAGCGCGGTGATGGCGGGCGGCGCAACCCCGACAACGAACGAACCCGCGACGCTACCCGTATAGCTACCGCCTCCCGAGCACGTCGCGTCAGATCCACACGACACGCTCAGCAATGACGCGTCCACACCATTACCGAGCAATGACGTTCCGGGTACCAGTGTGTCCGTTCCCCAGTTGCCGCCCGATTCGCTCACGGTGATCGGATACGTATCACCGGTGGTATCCATGTAGTCGCCCCCGGCGAGACAGTTTCCGTCACTGGCGCACGAGACCGACGAGAGTCTGCTGCTCTCGTTCTGCCCTAGCTCGAGAGGTGTTTGTGCGTCCTGCCAGGTGCCATTGGTCTCATTGGCGACGAAGGCGTGCGTAAAGCCACCGTCGAAGGTGTCGCCGACGAGTGCGCAATTGCCCGCTGAGGTGCACGAGACTCCCGAAGTCTCCGCGCGGTTGCCAACGTTGAGTGCGCCCGTACCAGGAACTTCGATGGCACTTTGCCATGAACCACCTATCTCTTCGGCGAGATAGGCCTGCGTGTTGTTCGTGGCGACCGCGTACATACCACCCAGGACGCAGTCACCGCTGGCGCCGCACGACAGCGAGTTCACCGTGATGACCCCGCCGGTGCTCAGCCCCGTGACGCCGGTGTTCGAGATCTCTTGAGCGTCGTCCCAAGTCCCGTTGTCCTCATTGACGACAAAGTCAGCGGGGTTGCTGTTTTCGTCATAGGTCCCGGCGGCGCTACAATTACCCGCCGACGAACACGACACCGCGTACACGTGCGCGGCAATGCCATTGAGGCCGCTGGGGACATCAAGACCTGGAACCTCAAATGCGCTTCCCCAAGCTCCATTCGTCTCCTCGACGACAAAGCCTTGTTCGAAGGTACCGGCCCCTTCGTAGTAACCACCCGCGACGCAGTCGCCGGCTGCGGGACACGAAAGTGAATCAATTTCCTCGTCGGACGGCCCAGTCACGTCGAGCGACGACAGACCGGAAGGTTCGAAGGCGTCTTGCCATACGCCATCCACCTCCTCGGCGAGGAACGCGTGCAGCGTGCTGTCGGCTGGTGAGTACTCGCCCCCGACGACGCAGTTGCCAGGCGACGTGCACGAGATCGCCTCGACTTGCGCTTGACCGGCGACGTTCATCGTAGCGAGACCAGGCACCGGCGTCGCATAATCCCATACGCCCGATGATTCGTCGACGACGAACGCCTGCTGAAGAAATCCTGAGTCCGTGTAAGTCCCGCCCGCCGCGCAATTTTGTGCACTGGTACACGAGATAGCGGTCGTCATCGCCCCGTTGGCACCGAGCGTCACGACGCCGGGCGTCGAAAGAGCGGTGCCGCTAATGCCCGCGGCGCCCGCGGCGCTCATGGGGATGATTACCAAACTCAGCACCGTGGCGCTGACGATGAACAGCATGGGTCGCGTGAGGTGTGGCGTCATCAAGCGAAGCATCTTCACTGTCCCCCACGAACCTTCGGTACATCGTGTCTACTTTTATAGGCAACGGATAGGTTGGTTGATTGATTGTATCGAGTGGGCTTCCGACCAAAGGGAGGACGCACGGCACCCGAGGTAGATCAATCGCTGAAACGACGTCACGATCACGAGCGGTCTCGCCCCTGATGAAGGTGCACTTCAAGGTTGCGAGGACTCACGCCATGGCGCGACTCGACGACAACTCTTTCGACAACTTCGCCACCATCGACTTCACGGTCGGTCCGAGCGACATTGGCGAGAACGCCGTGACGGGCATTGTCAACGAGATTGCGGCGTGCACCGAGCCGTCGATAATGATGGGGCTTGCGACACAGGCAAGTCCGATGCGAGCTTCCTCGAGTTCACTCGCGATGCCGGTTCTTCGCACATCTGCGAGCGCCGAACGCAGAAGTGTCGGATCACTCACCGAATGTCGGGTTCGTCGCTGCAAACCGTTGGCGATGACGTCGTCGACCAATTGGTCGTTGTAGGCGAGAATGGCCTTTCCAATGGCGGCACACGTCGCTGGAATTCGTCCCGCGACGGGTGAGGCGACGAGTTGATGACCCTGACGCCCGACGCGTACGACGTACATAACGTCAAAACCCTGGAGAATCCCCAATTGCACGACTCGCTGGGTGCGCTCGTAAAGTTCTTCCATGTAGGGGCGAGCAACGGCGACCAGGTGGTTGTGGCGAAGCGCCAAACCGCCCAACTCGAAGAGGCGAAGCCCCAACGAATGACCGGCGGGTGATGACTCAATGAGACCTTCGGCGCGCAATTCGACGACGACGCGATGCACACTGGACCTCGACAGGCCGCTACGGGATGCCAATTGACGAAGCGACAACGGCTCCCTCGCGTCGGCGAGCGCCGAGAGAATTTCCATGCCCTTAGCGAGGGACGTCGTCATCTGATTCCCTTCTCGGTCATCTGTCCCACTATACAGGACACTTTGTTGGACTTTTCCTTGTAATTGCCGTAGGGTCGCAGTATTGGCGTGCGCCCATAAAGGGGGACCCTTGCAGGATGACTACGTAGAACAACTCCCGGACATTGATGCCGGAGAGACCAGCGAATGGACCGACTCGCTTGATGCACTGGTTGACGCCGGAGGAGAGCGGCGCGCTCGATTCGTCCTGGCGAAATTGACCGACCGGGCTCGGGCGCTGGGCGTCGGGATGCCACCCGAAGTCTCAACGCCCTACGTCAATACGATCCCTGCGGCCGCCCAGGCGTGGTTCCCTGGCGACGTTGACATCGAGCGAAGGATCCGCTCCTATATCCGCTGGAACGCGGCGGTCATGGTCGTCAACGCCAATCACAACGCCGACGGGATTGGTGGACACCTCGCGACGTACGCTTCGTCGGCGGGACTCTACGAATTGGGATTCAATCACTTCTTTCGTGGTAAGGATCACGGCCAAGCAGGAGACCACGTCTACTTCCAGGGTCACGCATCGCCGGGCATCTATTCGCGCGCATTCCTCGAGCGACGTTTTGACGAAGAGCACCTGACCAATTTTCGCCGCGAGATCTCCGGACACGGACTCACCAGTTACCCACACCCGTGGTTGATGAATGACTTTTGGGAATTCCCCACCGTGTCGATGGGGCTTGGACCAATCAACTCGATCTATCACGCGAGATTCAATCGTTACCTCCACCATCGCGAAATTGACGACACGTCCAATTCGCGCGTGTGGTGTTTTCTTGGTGACGGCGAGTGCGACGAGCCCGAAACGCTGGGTGCCATAAGTCTCGCCGGACGCGAACACCTCGACAATCTCACGTGGGTGATCAACTGTAACTTGCAGCGACTCGATGGTCCGGTGCGAGGGAACGGCAAGATCATCCAAGAACTCGAAGCGGTCTTTCGAGGCGCCGGGTGGAATGTCATCAAGGTCATCTGGGCCGACGGCTGGGACAAATTACTCGCCAAGGACACCGATGGCGTACTCGTTGAAAAAATGAACTCGACCGTCGACGGAGAGTTCCAACGCTACGCCGTCGAATCCGGTGCCTACATCCGTGAGCACTTCTTCGGACCAGATCCGCGACTTCGCGAAATGGTCGCCGACCTAAGTGACGACGACCTGCAGAAGCTCGGGCGCGGAGGTCACGATTACTTGAAGATGTACGCGGCGTACAAGTCTGCGACTGAGCACCGCGGCGAACCAACCGTCATTCTGGCGCACACCATCAAAGGATGGACACTCGGCACCTCGACCGAGGGACGTAACGCCAGCCACCAGGTGAAGAAACTCACGCACGAACAACTCGCCTCGCTTCGCACCCGCTTGCACCTCGAAGACGTCATCAGTGCCGAGATGCTCGAACTCGATGATCCTCCCTACTATCGACCCTCGGAGGACTCGCCGGAGTACCAATACCTCCAAGAACGACGTGCACTGCTCGGCGGTCCGTTGCCCGTTCGATCGACCGCCGTGCGCCGCTCACTCGTACTCCCTGGTGATGACGCACTTCAAGAATTTGACGCGGGATCCAAGGGCGCCGAAGTGTCGACGACAATGAGTTTCACGCGCCTCTTGCGCACGCTTGCCCGCAGCGAGGTTTTTGGGCCGCGCGTCGTGCCAATCATCCCCGATGAAGCGCGCACGTTCGGTATGGACGCGCTTTTTCGTGAGTTCGGCATCTACGCTTCCGAGGGTCAGCGTTACGAGTCCGTTGACGCGTCGTTGCTACTCAGTTACACCGAATCCCAGAGCGGTCAACTCCTGGAAGAGGGCATCACCGAGGCGGGTTCCATGGCGAGTTTCACCGCCGCCGGCACCGCGTACGCCACGCGTGGGGTACCAATGGTCCCGTTCTTCACGTTCTATTCGATGTTCGGATTCCAACGTGTGGGCGATCTCATCTGGGCCGCCGCCGATGCACAGGCTCGCGGGTTCCTTCTCGGGGCAACGGCGGGGCGCACAACGCTGCTCGGTGAAGGTCTTCAGCATCAAGATGGCCACAGTCTCCTACTCGCGTCAACCGTTCCAACGTGCCAAGCCTACGACCTCGCCTACGCGTACGAAGTGGCTGCGGTTATTCGTCAAGGTCTCAAGCGTATGTACGGTGGCGTCGACGCGCACGGCGTTGCCGGCGCCGGCGAGTCAGTCTTCTATTACTTGACGCTCTATAACGAGAACTACGAGATGCCCGCGCGACCTTCCGACGTCAGCGACGACGACATCATGACTGGTTTGTACAAGTGGGCTTCGGCACCCGAAGGCACCGAAGCCGTCGCGACAATTTTGTTCTCGGGTTCGGCGCAGGGTGCCGCACGCACCGCGCAAACCGTCCTCGCCGAGCAGTACGGCGTTGGTGTCGAACTGTGGAGCGCGACGAGTTACAAGCGACTGCGCGAAGACGCCCTTTCGGTAGAGCGCGTGAACCGACTTCACCCGCTTGACGAGCCACTCGTCGCTCCGGTAACCACGTTGTTGGCGAACGCCCCTGGCCCAGTGATCGCCGTCAGTGATTTCATGAAAGCGATCCCCGATCAAATCAGCCGATTCATCCCTCCTTTGACGATCCACGAAACCCCGAAGAAAACGTCGAGCGTTCCTCGACCATTCATCACTCTGGGCACGGACGGTTTTGGACGCTCCGACACACGTGAAGCGCTTCGACGATTCTTCGAGACGGACGAGGCGCACGTGGTCGTGGCGGTCTTGAGCGGACTTGCTGCTTTGGGCGAGGTCAAGCCCGACGCCGTCGACGCCGCCATCAAGAACTACGGACTCGACGCGAGCCTGGCGGATCCGAGGACCCGATGAGAACTGAACCCACACGAGGAGGTCGCCAATGACCGAGATTCGAATGCCCGAACTTGGCGAAACAATCGCTCAAGGCACCATCACTCAGTGGTTCAAGGACATCGGAAGTTCAGTCGCCTCGGGTGAGGCACTCTTCGAGGTATCGACTGAGAAGGTCGACGCGGAGGTTCCTTCCCCACTTTCGGGAGTGATCACAAAGATCCTGATCAATTCGGGCCAGACCGTCGACGTGGGCGCGGTTGTTGCCGAAATCGACGATGGCGCCCCCAGTGCACCTGGCGCTTCGACACCGTTGGCAGAAGCACCCCCAATCGCCGCACCCGCCCCGGCACCTGCACCAGTCGCTGTCGAGCCCGCCCCAGTCCCAGCCGCAGCTCGGTCCTCGGCGCCAACACTCACGACAGTGCTGGCTCAGTCTGCGAGTCCGGCCCGGGAGCCTTTGCCGAGCGAAATCTCAAAACTCGTCACGTCACCAATCGTTCGTCGACTAATGAACGAACTTGGCTCCGACGCGAAACTCGTCACTGGAACTGGCCCCGAAGGTCGCGTCACCCGTCAAGACGCCGAAAAAATTGCCTTCTCCCCTGAACATCGCCACGCCACCGCGCCCACAGCGACAACGGCGAGCCAGCCGTCAGTTGCACGACTCGCGCCGTTGCCCGCACCTGAAGGTTCCAATTTTGTTCCCTTCAACAAGACTCGAAAGATCACCGGGGAACGGATGGTGATTTCCAAGGCGACATCACCGCACGTGATGACGGCGATCGAGGTCGACTACGAGCGGATCGAAGCCGTTCGACGCAGCGTGCAAGAGAAGTGGCGCCGCGATGAAGGTTTCACACTGACCTACCTTCCTTTCATCGCCCGAGCGCTGGTTGAAGTCCTTGGGCAATTCCCTCATATGAACGCGTCGGTCGTCGAGGGCGGACTCTCGTTACACGGCCACATCGACTTGAATATTGCAGTCGACCTTAACTACGAAGGTCTTCTCGCTCCTGTGATTCGTCACACAGAGGACAAGCGACTCGGTGCCATTGCCCGTGAAATCTCTGACTTGGCGTCCAGAGCGCGCAGCTCGAAACTGCGTCCCGACGAGCTCAGCGGCGGAACCTTCACCATCTCCAATTCGGGGCCCTTTGGAACATTCATGGTGGCTCCTGTAATCAACCAACCTCAGGTCGCGATCCTTTCGACCGACGGAGTCTCGAGAAAAACGGTGGTCGTGACCGACGAATATGGCACGGAGTCGATCGCGATCCATTCAATGGGAATGCTGGTGCTCAGTTGGGACCACCGGGCCTTCGACGGTGCGTACGCCGCCGCGTTCCTTCGCGCGCTAAAGGATGTCCTCGAACATCATCCTTGGGAGAGCGAGCTTTAGGCGCGTGATGACGTCGAAAACCTGAACGTAGAGCAGGTATTTCTGGGGTGGGATTCCTCAACTTCGCAGCACTCCAACGCGTTCGTCCCTTGCGTGGAACGGCGAGTATTTTGGGTTCATGAACAAATCTCCCACCAAGGGTGAGACGCCAGCGCAGAAGATCAGTGCCCGGATCAAGGAATTACCCGGTTGGCGGGGAGAAACGCTCGCCAAACTTCGCGCCCTCATCAAGCTTGCCGACGCCGACGTTGTCGAGGAATGGAAATGGAACGTGCCGGTGTGGTCACACGACGGCATCATCTGCACCGGCGAAACCTACAAGGAGAAAGTGAAATTGACCTTCGCCAAGGGCGCGTTTCTCGAGGACCCGGCCGGATTGTTCAATTCCAGCCTCGACGGCAACGTCCGACGGGCCATTGACTTCGCCGAAGGCGACAAGATAAACGAACGAGCGCTGAAAGCCCTCATTCGAGCAGCCGCGAAACTCAATTCCTCGAAGCTCCACTAGCCGAGTTCGGGCCTCTCAATGCATGTGCACGAATCGTCGCGAGCGTATCTCGTGCCGCCCTCGAAGCGAACGTCCCGGCGACGCCCGAACGAAACATAAGTTGGTTGCGCACAAGTCCCTCGACGTGTACGGTGGACATATCGCTCAAGAACCTCGGTGATTCTCATCTACCAAGGAGAACACCGTGAGCGACACCCCTCAATCTCGCGTCGGACAATCAGAAGCCGATCTCGCCGATCAATCATTGCAATTCCTTTGGAATCGATTCGCGGGACGCGATGAATCCCACGACCTCGAAAATGAGAAGGCGAGCGCACCCATCGCTCTCGGCACTGGTGGAACCGTCAGCGCAGGAATGGAGATTAACGCGACGGATTCGGCGAAGGTGGATTTGTCGTCGCCTCCCGTCGTCACGTCACCCACGAATGCGCCTGTCGGTGTCGTCTACTTTGGCAACGAGAAAGACCCTCATGACGACAGGCCAGTGAAGCACCGCGCACCGTAGCAAGAGTCTTCTCCTTGCGGCAGTGCTCTTTGTGACGCTCGTCGGCGCCTTGACGCCGTTGGGAACGTTCACCATTACTCTCGGGTCACGATACAAGTAATGACGCTACGAGTGAGTTCTCAAGTTCACTCATTGGAATTGCCTCGGTTGGTTCAGCATTGCCCGCTTCGCGGAGTGGCTTTTGCCACCACTGCACGTCGTGCCAGTTGCCCAACTTCCATCCCACTCGTTCGTAGAGCGCCACCGGCTCAAATCCAAACGTTGCGTGGAGACGAACACTTCGGGGATTTGGCAAGGCAATTCCGGCGAACGCTTCCCTAAAACCTTGCACCCGAAGGATGGCAAACAGTGCTTGGTAGAGATTCTTGCCCACGCCTTGGCCGTGCGAGTGCGAACGGACGTAGATGCTCGTCTCGACGGACCATCGGTACGCCGCCCTCGAGGCGAACGAGTGAGCGTACGCGTAGCCAAGAATGTCACGCCCGTCTTCGGCGACGAGCCAGGGATGAGTAGGCAGCACCGACGCGATCCGCGTTGCGATGTCGTGGACCGTCGGCACCTCGATCTCGAAGGAAATTGCGGAGGACTCGACGTATGGTCGATAGATTTCGCGCACATTCGCTGCGTCGAAGGGGGTAGCCACACGCAAAATCATCACGCCACTGTACCTACGAACCTTCAGCGCGTCACGTCGTCATTGAACCCTCGGGGTCCAAAATCAAATGATGGCCATGAAAACGAACTCGGACGACTCGTTGGAATCCGGTGGTGATAGTGCGCGAGCGAACGCCTCAGTGACCTTCACCTCAGGTCATCGACCCTGCTGTTCGATTCCGTTGCGTTCCAACGCAACGATACGAATGTGCTCAGTCCTCGCCGCCGAGATACGCCCGACGGATTCGATCGTCGCCCAGCAGTGCGGTCGCCGAATCCTCGTGACGCACCTCGCCGCTCTCGAGAACGTATCCCCTATCAGCAATGCGCAACGCCTGGTTCGCATTTTGCTCGACCAGGAGTACCGTCACACCCTCGGAGCGAATGCGATCAATTATCACGAAGATCGAAGCAATAATGAGCGGTGCAAGTCCCAGGCTCGGTTCGTCAAGAAGCAACAACCTGGGCTTGGCCATCAACGCTCGCCCGATTGCGAGCATCTGCTGCTCGCCGCCTGACAAGGTACCCCCGAGTTGCTTTTGGCGCTCGCCAAGAACTGGAAAGAGACCGTACACGTGATCGAAATCCGCGCTGAAGTTTCCGCGACGGCCGAACGCCCCCATCTCCAAGTTCTCACGCACGGTCATGGTGCCAAAGATCCGCCGACCCTCGGGAACATGGCCTAGACCGAGACCGACGAGTTCGTGGGCGGGCCGCCCTTGAATTTCCTCGCCCTCGTAGAACACCTTGCCTGAATAGGGACGGTGCAGGCCCGAGATCATGCGGAGCGTCGTCGTCTTGCCCGCACCGTTCGCGCCGAGCACGGTGACAATCTCACCCTGGTCGACGTGCAAGGTGAGGTCATGAATCGCGGGAACCGAACCATAACGCACCTGCACATGTTCAACGGCAAGGATGGGCGTCGCCATTACGACTCCACCGGGTCGGCTGAGCCGAGATACGCCTCGATGACCTTGGGGTCTTCTTGAATTTCGCGCGGAGTACCTTGGGCGATTATCCCGCCGAAGTTCAACACAATGATCCGCTGGGCGACGGACATTACCAACTTCATGTCGTGCTCAATGAGCAATATGGAGATGCCCAGTTCTGAGTTGATGCGACTTATGAGTTCGGCAAGCGCAATCTTCTCCGACGGGTTTGTTCCCGCCGCGGGCTCGTCGAGGAGCAGCACCTTAGGGCTGGTACCCAGCGCGCGGGCAATCTCGAGACGACGTCGATCACCGTAGGGAAGCGAGTCGGCCAAGGTGTTCGTTCGATGCGTCAGACTCACGAACTCCAACAGCTCTCGGGTGCGCTCGTCCGAGAGGCGCTCTTCGTGGCGTGTGCGCGGCAGTTTGAGCATCGCTCCAATCGGTCCCGTTTTTTGTCGTGACTCGACGCCGATCTTCACATTCTCAAACGTCGTCAGGGCATTGAACATACGACTGGTCTGGAACGTGCGCGCGACGCCCGCGCGCGCCACTCGATGCGGTGGCCGCCCCACGATCGAGAACGGCTGGTCGCCCGATTCCGGGTAGAACGAGATTGTCCCCTCCTGGGGTTGGTAGACCCCGGTCAGACAATTAAACAGCGACGTCTTACCGGCTCCGTTGGGTCCGATAACACTCAGTATTTCCCCGCGCGCCTGCTGCAGCGTCACGTCGTTCAGGCTCGTCACGCCGCCAAAGCGCAGCGTCACGTCGGTCACCTCAAAGATCGGATCGCTCACGTGGGCGTCTCCTGATTAATAGCCCCGAGTGGGTCGGCGCTGCCAAGACCTTCTTCGGCGTCGTTGAACTCACGAAGGCGACGACGCGATGGGATGATGCCTTGAGGGCGGAAAATCATCATCACTATTAACAGTGCGCCTATATAGAGGTAGAGATCGGACTCTTGGAAGCCCAAGTACGCGTGGAAGTTCAAGTACGACGGCACCCACTGGAGAATAATCGCGCCGCACAAGACGCCCACGATCGATCCCATACCGCCAAAGATGACCAGCACCAAAATCGTGATCGACAGTTGCAACACGAACGAATTGGGAAAGAGCGTGCCGACTTTGACCGCTGTAAAGACGCCCGCGGCGCCGGCCGTGGAAGCGCCCATCGCGAACGCCATCACCTTGTACTTGAGGGCGTTGATGCCGAGCGACGCCGCCGCAACCTCGTCTTCGCGAATAGCGGCCCATGAACGGCCCACCCTGGAATTATTGAGGAAATCGAAGAGGAAAATCGCTGGGAGCAGTATCGCGATGAGCAGATAGTAGTAAGACAGCGGGTTCGATTCATTCCATACATAATTGATGCCCAGCAAATGGATACTGAAGTTGGAAACCAAGCCAGTGCCAATCGACCCGCCCGTCAATCGAACCCAGTCGTTGGCGAGCACGTAGATGATTTCGCCAAAGCCAAGCGTCACGATCGCTAAATAGTCTCCACGCAGCCGTAGTGTCGGAAGTCCTAGTAGCACGCCCGCCAGCATCGCCACAATGATGGCGCACGGGATCGTCAGGAACGGGTTGAGGTGGAACGGTGGTTGCACCGGCAATGACCCGGAGAAGTAGGCCGTGGTGTAGGCCCCGATGGCGTAGAACGCGACGTAGCCGAGGTCTAGCAAACCAGCGAACCCGACGACAATATTGAGGCCAATTGCGAGGAGACAGAACACGCCAATCTGCTGATAGAGCGTGATTTGCCAGTAGGTCGAAAGGTATTTGGGTGCTTCAAGTACCACAAAGCCCGCGATGAGGTACGTGAGGAATCGCATCGACGGTGAAGTGGTGAGCGCGACCATCTGACGCGACGAACGTCGCTCTCCCGTTGGTCGCCGCTTGAATACCCAAGGGATGATAATGGCCGCGCCCAACACGAGCCAGAAGTACGTCGTCCAGTGATGAAACATTGAATGCTTTGACGCGGGCGAAAGTGCGTTGAGTGAGAATCGAGCAGGTAGGAATGGATCGGCGCATAACGCAAGAAAGAGCGTGACGACCAGTCCACCAAGAATCAATGCGGGTTTAGGAAACGATCGAAGTCGCTTGTCGCTCAGTTGGAAGAGCTGGTTCGCAATCGCGAACCACAGTGCAAGAACGAGGAGTAGATATCCATAGGTCCGGGTAAAGAGGAATTGATGGAAAATCTCGTGCCAGGACATCTTGTGCGGCGCGGGCGGTCCGGAGAAATCCGCGAACAGCAGTGCGACCACGACACTCACGAGGGCCGTCAGCGAGAGCGCTGCAGTGCGAAGTGCGTTTCGCGACGCCGCGAGCATTTGAACGAAGGTCTTTCGTGGCGTGGTGCGCACTCGACGCCACGTGCCATCCTTCGTCTTCGCGCGGAACGTCATCAACACGCCTAACGCGAGGCCGAAGATGATATAGCCAATGACGTGCGTCGTGAGAAACGACTCGCGCACGCCATAGAGAGGCGACGTGATTGATCCATCCGGACCGGTCATCAGCGCCAGGACCAGTCCACCCGCGACCGCTGTGCAAATACGTCGCGCATCGGCAGCGTTCAACGTCGTGTACATGTTCTTCATTCGAGCCATCAAACTGCTCACGCAGACCTCCCGAGTCGTTCGCCCAATAAGCCAGTGGGACGAAACAGGAGAATAAGCACTAACACGGAGAAGGCGATGACCTCTTCGAGCCAAGGTTGCCCAAGCCAGTAGATAGGCGTGAACATCACGATGCCCAGCACGACGCCACCGATCATGGCACCTCGTACGTTCCCGATGCCACCGAGGACGGCCGCAGTAAAGGCAAAGAGAGCGGGCTTAAAGCCCATGTCGTACGCGACGCCTTGATTAATCGCGACGAAGAAGCCGGCTACGCCGCCCATGAATCCGCCAAGGGCGAATGTGCTGGCAATCGTGCGGTTCACATTTACGCCCATCAAGGAAGCGGTCTCTACATCTTGCGCGACCGCGCGAATCGCTCGACCCATCTTGGTGCGAGAAACGATCCAGTCGATGGTGACCAAAAGTACAATCGACGCGGCCAAGATGACGAAGTCGTACATTGAAATCTGACCGCCCCACAAGGTGAACACGACGTGATTGTCGAACGGCTGGGACGTTGCCGTTGGGTAGCGGCCGAACTCCTTTCCCGCGAGATTGAGCAAAAAATACGATGCACCAATCGCGGAAATCAGATAGGCCAACTTCGGCGCGTTGCGACGACGAAGCGGTCGATAGGCGAAGCGCTCAATCGCGACCGCGACAACAGTGCCGGCAACGCCACTGATGAGGACGCCCGTGACTATATAGAACAGTGTCTCGCCAATGTTGCCACTTACGAGATGCTGACCAATGGTGTAGTGCAGGTAAAAGTAACCAGCAAATCCGCCGGTCATCAGTACTTCGCTGTGAGCGAAGTTGATCAGTCGCAGAACTCCGTAGACCAAGGTGTAGCCGAGGGCGAGGAGTGAGAAAATCAGCCCGGCGAAGATGCCTTGTATCAAATAATTAAACATTCGCTCCTTCTTGTCCGCGCCCAAGTCGCTGCTGAATCTAGCCCCATATGTGAGGACGGTCGCTCACTTCGAGCGACCGTCCTCACAACCGGGTTCAAAAATCCCAGGGAAACTACGGAGTAGTTACCGCAATCTGGTTCAGACTTGACGAGAAGCCCGTCGGGGTGTTGTTGACTACAACCTTATAGACGTAAATGTTCTTGGCCTGAACGTCACCGGACGGCGCGAACTTGATCGTCTTTGAAATTCCCACGTACGTAAGCTTCTTCAACTCCGCGGTGATGGCGCTGCGCGTTACCTTGTGAAGCTTGGAAATCGCGGTCAGCACCATGTTGGCGGCGTCGTACGACTCTGGCGCATACGCACCCGGAACCGTTTTGAATTGCTTCTGGAAGCCAACGTTGAACGTCTTGCCAGCGGCAGTCGCACTGCTGACCTCGGAGCACGCACACGTAACCAGAGTCCCAGCTCCGTCAGAGAGCTTCGAAAGGTCCTCCATGTACTGAGGCTCGTCGGAACCGTCACCACTCATCAAGACGCCCTTGTAGCCAGCCGTACGAACAATGTCGGTCAACTGCGCGAAGTCACAGTAGTAACCGCCATAGAAGACCGCCTGTACACCTGAAGGAATCGTGATCTGGTCGCTGGTTCCGCTGCCTCCGTTACCGCAAGCTGGTGTGCTTGGTAGCGTCGCGGTCGTAACCGTCGCGCCGTCTGCCGTAGCTTGCGCCGCAACCTGCGAGGCGAGTCCCGCACCGTATGAACTCGCGTCATTGATCACTTCGATGTTCTTTTCGTTCAAGGTCTTCGCGAGGTAGTTTCCATCGGCCGGTCCCTGAACACCGTCGTTGGCGACGTCACGGAAGAAGTCCTTGTATTGCGCGTTGACCGGCGTCGTCACGGGCGGCGATGCCGTGGGGTCAGGCAGAGTCAGTGAGACTCGAGTCGCTGAAGGACTTATAACCGGCATGTCGGACGGTCCATAAATCGGTAGTGACGCCACGGTTGCACCGGAGCAAGACGGTCCAATTACCGCAACGACGTTCTTGTTCGAGTTGATCTCGGTCGCGACCGAAGGCGCAATCGTCGGGTCGCACTGGTCGTCTCCGGTAACAAGCTTCACGTTGAACGTGCGCTTCGGATTGGCGTTCCAGAGGGACACAGCGAGTTTGACACCCTGCAACTCAGGAATTCCAAGACCAGCTGCACCACCAGACAGAACAAACTGCGCAGCGATCGTGTACGTCGGCTTCGCCGATGCACTCGATACAGATGCAGCCGACAGCGGTATCGCTGTCATGGCCAGTGCTCCAGCAGCGGCTAATACCACTGCCCTATTCAAACGATGCTTCATAGGCAACGTCCTCCCTTAATTGAAATCGCTCACTTCTCACCTGAAAGATCACCTTCGCGTCACTTGAGCGACACAGAAAGAACCCTTAGGCAACTTTTAAGTCAACCTGACTATCGCAGAACTCTAGCAGGGCCAACTTCGAAACAACAAGGCACCATAGGGATTGAAACACCCCCGAAATTCAACATTATTTCGCCCGAAACGTAGGAGAAGCGAAGCAATCAAATTGGGTCGCGGATTCCAAGTCACGTGGCTTCGATGATCGAGTTCTTCCGTTTTTCTCATGGAACGCAACACGCAATTGGTGGTTCGAAGGACGCCATCTGCAACACGGAACGCCGTTCTCCATCAAAGCCGCACGTCGACAAAATCTACGTCGCCCAGCAGAAGCCCACGTCAACACCACGAAGTTCCTTGAGGACGGTCCGAGAGAATCGCCCGAGCGACGGGTCTATGAAATCGGTTTCGGAAATATGTCGATTTTGTATTTTTCGTTCGACGTAGGAACGTGACAGAGTGTCATCACAGTAGCGAGGGGCATGAAATATGACGCAATACGCAGTTCTGCTTTACGCCGACAAGGGCGATATCAGTCCAGACCTTAACGGAGCCGAGTACGAAGAACACGCTCGCCATTCGGTGAAGCTCCAGGAGGGAGGGACCATGATCGCCGCGTTCGCACTTGAGTCCTACGAGACCGCGACTTCCATCCGGACAAGCGGTATAACCGACGGGCCATTTATTGAAGCGAAGGAAGTCGTCCTCGGCTTCTACGTCATCGAAGAGCCCGATCTCGACGCCGCGCTTGCAACAGCACGGCGCAACCCAATCATCAAACAAGGCGGCGGCGTCGAAGTTCGTCCCGTCGAAGGCTTCTTCGTGAGGTCGACCTCGTAGCCGTGACGGAAGATGAAGCGCGACTCGCCGTGGCCGACGCCCACCGCAGCGAATGGACTCGTGTCGTGGCAGCAACGCTTCGCGCCGTCCGCGACCTCGATGTCGCCGAAGAGGCAGTCCAAGACGCCTTCACTGAAGCTTTGACATCGTGGGTTCGCGACGGCGTGCCGAAAAACCCAGGCGCCTGGCTCACTACGGCGGCCAAACGGCGAGCCATTGACTTGATTCGACGAGCAACGACGTACCGCGCCAAAGTGCAATTGCTAGTCGAGCCCGATTCTTTCCTAGACGAGGACCCACCAGAAATGCCAAGAAAAGTTCAAGTCGAAAAAGAGTTGGTTGGCGACGACACACTGCGGCTCATTTTCATGTGCTGTCACCCGTCGCTCTCCGCAGATGCCCAGATGGCACTCACGCTTCGACTCGTATGCGGCATGGACACTGTCGACATCGCTCGATGCTTCCTCGTGTCGCAGACGACGATGGCTGCTCGCTTGACTCGCGCCAAGAAAAAGATTGCGATCGCTCGCATTCCGTTCATCGTGCCACGAGGACCTGATGTCCCTGCGCGACTCGATGCAGTTTTGGGTGTGATCTACTTGCTCTTCACCATGGGGCATACCGCCCCCTCCGGAGAGACGCTCGTTCGCAACGAAGTTGTCGTCGAAGCGATTCGTCTTGCCCGACTACTCCACGAAATGGCACCATCGGAGCGCGAAGTCGCGGGGCTCCTAGCCCTCGTGCTGGTGAATGATGCGCGCCGAGAATCTCGGCTCGATGTCGATGGACGCGCGTTGCGTATTTCCGAACAAGATCGATCCTTATGGGATCATGAAAAGATTTACGAAGCCAGCGGCCTCGTCGCGACGAGCGGTCGCGCGGAACCACCAGGTCGCTATTGCTTGCAGGCGGGCATAGCCTTACTTCACACGACAGCGCCGACCTATGCCGACGTCGACTGGTCCAAAATTGTTCGTCTCTACGACGAACTCCTACGAATCTGGCCTAGTCCCGTCGTTGAACTCAATCGAGCGGTCGCACTATCTAACATCTCTGGTTCCGAGGTCGCACTTGAGGTGATTGAATCTCTGGAATCCGACGGACGCCTCGACCGCTACCACTACTTACCAGCTGCAAAGGCGTATCTCCTCGACCAGCTCGGTCGAGGAGAGGAGGCCGAAACTGCCAGAGCTCGCGCATATGAGCTGGCCGATAATGAGATCGAGCGAAAATTCATCTCCGAACGCGTGCATGGCAGCTGACAATCCCTACGCAAGGAAGAACCAACGCAGGCCAAAGTGCCTTGGAGAAGTTTGGTCCGTTCACCGTGGCAGTAGCCCACGTCATAAGGGCACGCCACCTACGGGATCATCCACTGGATGCTGATCACCGATATCTGGTGCTTAAGTCGAAACTATCCGAAGTGTCCTTTTGCATCGACGTCGCCATCTAAAGCCGGTGCCGCCTCAAAACTCTGCCCAGGCGACAGCACTCCCAGAGATGCGTCGAGCCCTCGCGCCAATCCGTGGATTAAGAGGTTTTTGTCTGGTGCTGGGCGCCACTCTGAAGCCGACAACAGGTGGTCACTAATGGTGAACAACGACGCAATCTCAACGCCTCGCACCTCGGCGATGGTGAAGAGTGCCGCCGCTTCCATCTCAACAGTAATGACGCCTTCGTCACGATAGGTAAGCGCTTCTTCGAGGGTCTCTTGATAAATTGCGTCGAGCGTCCACGTCATTCCTTCGCTGAATGCAATACCTCGATTCAACAGTGATTGGCGAAGTTCGTCAGTGAGATTTTTAGAGGGATAAGTGTGGCGAGTCGAGGGCGCGTAGTGGTGCGAGACGCCCTCGTCGCGAATTGCACTGGTACAGAGCACCACGTCGCCAAAATCGACGTCGCTTGGCAATGCGCCCGCGAGACCAAGATTGATAAATCTTCGCGCGCCAAGCGCGACCAACTCTTCAATGACGATGGCGGCGCCCGGCGCTCCGAATCCGAACCCCTCTACCACGCCCACCGCTGGTTGGTCTGAACCTTTAGGCAGCCACATCGAGCGCCATGGTGAGGAGTAGCCATGAACGTTGTGAAATCCGCGTGCTTCGAGTAAAGGATGAAGACGATTGCTATAGCCGATGATCACTCCTTGGGGGACGATCAGATCCGGAGTGTCAAGGAGGTGACGTACGACGTTCTCGGGTCGGATGAGTGGCGTGCCTAAGTACTTGGCGGGTTGATTGGGAAACGTCGCGCTTGCAGGATTCATGGCCCTAGTATCGCTGCTCTCTCAGTAACGCGATTGCAGTTCGCGACGCTCGCCTCGGGCAGCCACCTTGAACTCAGCACTCGTTACAAAATCGAGGACGCTGACGTCTTTCGATTACTCGTCTTGTTTTGTACTTTGATCCGCTCGCCTAGGCGAGTAAGCGCAATTCACGGCTCCGACAAAATCTAGGCAATTACTTGACATGAGAAAGGTTCCACCGGTGTTGAGTTGAGCAAGATTGCGAATTCGATTCCAAAAATTACTCTGTACATCATACTTTTTGTCCGCTACATTGTGTTTTTCATGGTCGTGAACTGCGGCGGCGACCAACTTTGACGAACCGCGCTGTAGGCCGCTGGAGGAAATTAAGGGCCATGCGACACAACCGATGCTTGTCGGCGACTTCTGGTGTTGGAGAACCGCGGCCACCGGGTTGGCGAATGAAACAAGTTGGCGAATGAAGCAACGCTGGCCCAGTGCAGGTTTTCCGCGAGGACTCTTCGGAACTCTGCTTTGTGCCACTTTGATCGCCGGTGCACTAACAGCGGGGAACGTTGTCGCAGGAGCTGCGTCCAGCGCTCACTACATTCCCGCCAGTTGCGACATCACGACGGTTGAAGATCCCATCATCAACTTCCCTCAGGTTGTCAGCGACCCTTCACAAATTTTCACCGACCAAGAAATCTGTGGCGTTGAGGCAATCGAGAACGACGCCTACGACATGTACGCCTATAGCCACGGAATGGATCCTGGTGACCCGCGACTCTCTTCAGCGAACGGCAACGACATTTCCGGGATTCAAGTGGACATTGCCGGCATCATCTTCGCTCTGCTCCAGCAGATAGTCCAAGCTCACGCCGCGGGTACGACACTTACGACTGACGAGCAGGGTGCCTACGACTGGTTGCAGCAAGTCGTGTCGGGATTCAACGTCCTCGCCGCACAAGATGCCCAAAATGAATACACGAAATGGAACAACAATCAGTGCACGTACGTACCACCAAATACGACATTGTTCAGTTTTCGTGCGGCCAATGATCCCGCGTGTGGCGGGGGTTTAAGCACGCTGTTCGCCGGTCCATCGCCGCCTTCGTTTGAAGAATTCGTTGAATACGGCATGTACGATGCCGATCAAACCCTGCATCTCAATTCTGCGCTCGGTGGTTCGTCGTTCGAGACGTTGGTCCAAGAAAAAATCTCCGAGTCACAAGCTTCGTGGTCCGCGATATTGCTTGGCGCGGTACCCGAGGGACTTTCTGCCACCGGCCAATTCAACACGCTCCTTGAGGCCGCAACCTTGGTCAAACCATTTGCCCGCGAATTGGCTGAGAAGGAAGACCTGGCAAATGCTAAACAGTTCCTTAATCAGCAAAAGCTTCTTCGCGACCTCGCTGCACAGCAGGCCGCAGACGAAGGTGGCCCGGAAGTTTCCACCGAGGTCGCCGAGGGCGCCAGCGAAGCAGCCGCAGACGCAACGGACGCCGGTATTGACACGGGAAGCGCCGTTGCGAGCTTGGGCGCAGAAGTGCTTACTGGTCCGTTCTTCATCGCGGGCATTGCCGTCGCAGTACTCGTGCAAGCAGCGATTCAGATCGCAGCGGAAATAAATTTGCCAACGCAACTGCAAAACAACATCAACAATGCAAATCAAGCAGTCGAGGATGCTCTTGCTTCGACGAGCGGTGCCGGTTTCGCGACAGTTCTAACCGATTTTGAAAGCCAACTCGACTTGCCCTCGCCGACGATTGGGACTGCGGGCCATGTCGTGACGTCTGCACCAAATGACGGAAGCCAATTTGAAGTAAGTCGGGCCGACGCGAGCCAAAACATTGTCAGCACCCAGGATCAATCGACAGTCGATATCGCGACGTGGCCCCTTGGACTCAGCCAAGGTATTGAGGGCGCACCGGAAGTTAATATCGCTTATTACAACGGTCAGTCCTACCAACAAGTCGGCCCTGATGACCAACTGGCGGGACTCTCTGGCTGGGTGCCCTCGGGCGAAATTCACTATTTTGACTGGGCCGGTATTCCTCGTATTGCTTTCATCGATGGAACGCAATTCCTTACCGTGTCGGGCCCGGGCTCGGCGGACCTCGGTGGTGATGACATTGGCGATATGTGCGCTCCCGCGACCGGCACCGACTGTCAANNACGAGCAATGGTGGGCTCACCGAAGTACAGACGTATCATGCGTCGGACGGCCACGTCGATGTCCAGCCAACCGACATCCGCTATCGGATAAGTCTGAAGCCTGACACTGGAACTCAAGCTCTTCAGAACATCGTCAATCACTACGGCAATCCCGCGAGCCAATATGTTTCCAACGGCGGCGGCTTAGACGCCGGTGACTCGGTCACGTTCACCGATCCCGAAACGAGCTCGCTTGGCGCTTCGACAACCTATAAGTGGGAGATTGAAACACGATGCCCCTACGACCCCGCACACCCTGTTCACGAGGTCCAAGGCGTGCCGGTGTGTTACGGCTCGAGCGATTACAACTCGGCGACCTTGCCTGTCAACGAGGCGGACGTAACGACGTGTGATGAACTAGGCGTGTGCACTGAAGACCCGGCGTTCCACGGCAACCCGGTCGAGGTGGTGACGAGTCAATCAACAAACTTCACGTGGCCAATGCCCGGCACCTATCACGTGCGTCTGATAACAACTGACCAGTACGACCATGTCAACCAGTCCGATCAGGACGTCGTCGTTGCCGGTTCCAATCCGACGGTATCGCTGACGTCGTCGATTGGCAATGTTGGCGCGGGTGTGTTTGGTCCGATCCAGAACGGCCAATCATTGGCGATCACTGGATGCATCAACAGCGTGTCGGGCGCCTACGACAATCCACAAGTGTCGGTGAATTGGGGTGATGCCACTCCCAACGACACGGCCTCAGGGCAAGATGACACGTCGTCCAACATCAGCTTCACCCAGAATCCGAGTAATTGTTCGGGAGCCGGATGGTCTTTTACGGCGACACATACCTATCAAGTGACGTCGAAGACGTATCAGGTCCAAGAACCCGTGCAAATCACGGTAGGCGACGGTGAAGGCGACTCCGTGACACTTAATCCTTACGTCGCCATCCAATTCAACGCGCAACCTGGTTTCACTTCCGCAAATTCAGCCACGTTCATCGTGGGGTCGACCGGCAATTTCACGATTAGCGCGCCTGCCAATCCAACGGCGTCAATTAGCATTTCGTCGGGTACGTTGCCGAGCGGCCTTGGCTTCGATGACAATCACAACGGCACCGCAACGATCACCGGGGATCCGTCAATCAACGAAGGTGGATCGTACCCTCTGACCTTGAAAGCGACCAATGGCACGGGACCAAATGAAGGAACTGTCACGCAGTCCTTTACCTTCAATGTCGACACAGCGCCAACGTTTTCAACGTCGTCGACACAAGCGCTTCCCGTCGGCACGCCCGCGAACTTCGACATCACGGCATCGGGTTATCCTGTGCCGACGGTGACGGTCTCAGGAGACACGGTGCCGGGCCTAAGTGATCCCGACATCAGCAACTTCGACAACAGCCAGAGCCTGATTTATTTTGGAACGCCCACGGCCCAAGGTGTGTATCACCTCAGAGTGTCGGCAACGAATGCGGCGGGCACGACCACGCAATTATTGACCATCACCGTCGGGTCGCTCCCGGAGTTTTCGAGTCCGTCGAGCGCCAGTTTCGTCACGAACTCCGCGAGTAGCTTCACCGTCGTCACCTCGGGAACGCCCGCCGCAAGTCTGTCGTTGGAGGGAACCTTACCGAATGGATTGTTCTTCCACGACAATGGTGATGGCACGGCGACCATCTTTGGAACTCCCACCGGAATCACGACCGCCGACGTCACCATCGAAGCGACCAACAGCAATGGTTCGGTCACACAAGATTTGACTGTTGTCGCATCACCAACTGGAGGTCCGTCAATTACGGTTTCTGGTTCCGAGGTGAGCGAACAAGTACTCGATCCGTCGACTGGTCTGGAGCTTTACACCGGTACCTTTACTGCAGATCAAAGCGGACCTTCAGTGACGATCACTTCCAGTGACTCAAGCGCACCGATCACCGAGATCGGAACGCTACCTTCGGGTATCACGTTCACCGACAACGGCGATGGAACAGCAACGATCACGGGGACTCCCACAACGAACGCCGGCGGATATTACGCCTTGCAAATCACTTCTACCCCAAGTTCGGGTCCAACAGGCATTGGCTTCGTTCAGCTCGTAGTGAACGGGCCACCAATCATCACGAGCGCGTCAACCGCACTATTTCAAGAAGGTACCAATAGCACCTTTGAGATCACCTCCAGCGGTATCGCGACGGCGAGATACAGCCTCGACGGTTCACTTCCCGCAGGCTTGTCTTTTAATGATCCTGGATTAGGAACGGCAACGATTTCGGGAACGCCGACCGGACCAGGCGGAATCTCGACGGTGGCGATCGAGAGCACGAGCATCGAAAACTACCTCGATCCCATTGATACGACGCTCACCATTGAGGTCGATGTCACCCCGTCAATCTCGAGCTCTTCGAACGTGACATTCGCCGAAGGCGTTGCCGGTACTTTTAGTGTGACGTCCAGCGGTTATCCGGTGCCGACCTTGACATTGATTGGCTCGCCGCCTCCAGGGATTACGTTTGTCGACAACGGCGACGGCACGGGAACCTTTTCTGGAACGCCTACGGATACGACTTCACTTGTCTATCCCGTGACGCTGGAAGCAAGTTCGACGGCTGGCACGACGACACAATCGATGACCATCAGTGTTGGCCCATTGCCGACGATCACGTCAAGTCCTTCGGCGACGTTTTTAGTAGGGAGTTCGGGCGCATCATTTTCCGTTATCAGTTCATCGACGAGTCCATCGTCGCTTTCGGTGACGGGATTGCCGTCGGGATTGTCGTTCCTAGACAGCGGCAATGGTACCGGGAGCATTAGCGGTTCACCTGACGTATGTTCGGGCGGAAATTATTCCACGCAGGTCACCGCTACGAATGCGTACGGTTCCGCCGAACAGAACCTCACCATCGTCGTCGACGAAGCCCCGTCGTTTGTGGGTTCAGGCTCTGGTAGTTGCTCCTCGCCCGATCGAGGCGACACGACGCCGACGCTCGTCGTGGGTGACCCAGGAGGTGTGACTCTCTACTCCGCTGGCTACCCGTCGCCGACGTTGAGTCTGTCGGGTGTATTACCCGACGGAGTCACTTTCAGTGACAACGGTGACGGTTCGGGAGACTTGTCAGGCAATCCCACCGATGGCACGGGCGGTATCTACCCCGTGACGCTCTCGATGACCAACGTTGAAGGCACGGCCACGCAATCATTGAACTTCGTCGTCGACGAAGAGGCCAGTGGTACCTCTGATGGCCAAGCCACCTGGATCGCGGGCCAATCGAATACTTTTACGATTCAGACTGCTGGCTATCCGAGCGCCATGTCGGTGGACCCGTTCAGTCCGAGTGAGGTGCCCAGTTGGATTACGTGGACTGATAACGGTGATGGGACCGCGACACTGGCGGGGACGCCGCCACTTTCCTTGCTGGACACCAACGTACCGAATGATCTCGTGTTCGACATCCCCTACACGATCGGGGGACAAGGCTTTGGTAATGGTGGTTTTGGTGACATCCTCATTGACGTTGCACCCCTCAACTTCATCACGAGTTCGCCGCCCACGGCGCTGACGGTCAACACGTCATACTCCTATGGCTTTACAACAACTGACCCGAACGCGACGTTTGCTCTCGCGAGTGGCGACACGTTGCCCGACGGCTTGACGCTATCGGCGTCGGGCGTGCTCGCTGGGTCACCGACCTCAGTGGGGACGTGGCAATTCAGCGTCCAAGCGACAAACGCGAATGGGACCGTGGAGACCCAACCCATCGTATTGACGGTGCATAGCGCTGTACACCAGCTTGAAATCAGCGCATTCCGACTCTACGGACCAGACGGACGAGGCGACTGGTTCGTTAGTGCGCAGAACACGACATCAACACCAATTCAGTTATATGGGTGGGAAGTCGGAATCTTTGTTCCTGGATCTACGTCAGCGGTGCTTGAACCATTACCAGTCGAATCGCTTGCTCCTGGAGCGACAGTGACTGTAGCTGGACCGTACTTCTCGATGTTGCCGCTCATTCCAACCGATTTCATTGGACCATCTTCTTTGGCGAACCCCGGTGGATTTGAAATCATCTCCCCCGACGGGACGATCAGTGACAAGGTGGGACAGGTCGGTGCCCCCTCGAGCGCTATCGCGGGTGCCGGCGTCCCTGTTCCCTCGGGGACCAACGTCACCGCGCAAAGTGCGTACGAGCGTAATTTGGTTGGTGGCGTCCTGGTGGACACGAACAACAATGCCAGTGACTTCACATTTCAGAGTATTGCGTTCGCCCAGAGTCCGGTGACTTTTTCAAGTACTGCGACAAGTCCATACGTTGGAACCACGTACACCCCAACTGCGGGTGGTGGCTCAACAGGCAACGCAATCGTCTATTCGATTTACGCGACGTCAACGCCGAACACTTGCAACGTTTCAAGTTCAATCGTTGATTTCTTAAACGTCGGCACGTGCATTGTGACCGCAACAATGCCAGGAAATACGCAATATCTCGAAGCCTCGGTCACGCAGTCAATCACGGTTGTTGATGCGCCTTCGGAAACCGCGGCACCAGCGTCACTAGTCACGACATCAACGGTGACGACACCGGTGAAGCCAACGTCATCGTCGACGCTTACCCTCGGAACGGGCTTGCTTTCGGTCACCGTGTACGTGCCCAAGGGAGCCGTGTCAAAGTCAGGAATTGTGAGTTTGTCGCCAGTGGGCACAGCTTCATCGACTGGGTTCTCCTTTACTGCCGGCACCGTCGCGGTCACCCTCGACGTCACGTCTTCGGGCGGCAAAGCGATTACTTCATTCGCCCAACCTGTGGATCTAACGTTCCCGAACGCACCAGAGGATTTTGTGCCGGCGTACTCACATAATGGGACCACATGGACGGCGATCCCAGTGATACCTGATCCGCCAACGTTGCCGTCAGGCTGGTCCGACGGTTGGTACCGGGACAGCTCTGGGTCAGTGCACATTTTGACGCTCCACGCAACCGACTACGCGTTACTCACTTCGAACAGCGCGGTAGCTCAAGCACTCGTGTTGACGGCAAGTGTGGCTCGCAAGCTCAACATTGATAAAACGACGGTGATTTCACTGCACCTCGCGTCTAGTTTTCCCTCGACAGCGACCATCACGCTAACTCGTGGTTCACGAACCTTCGTTGTTTGGCACACAAAGACGTCGACGACTGAGAAGACCTACCGTTTGCGATTGCCCCTCACTGCGCTGCAAAAAGGCACAGAAACCTTGACAATCTCGGCCAATGGCGTAGACGACACGGCATCGCAGACCATCACGCTGAATCTATTCACACAGCCAATACCGAAATGAATTGGGAACGCTTTCGCACAGGACGGTCTTAAGAGAGACCAATCTATGCATTCGAGGCAACTGGGACGCGAGTGGTGAGCTTTTCAAAAATATGCGACAGATCTACCGAGGCCGGGCCGAGAAGTGCGACACGTGTCCCGAGGCCAAAGTGAGACATCCGTCTCAAACTTTTACAGAAAAATCAAGAATCATTTGGTGGGCCGTACAGGACTTGAACCTGTGACCCCTTGCGTGTCATGCAAGTGCGCTACCAGACTGCGCCAACGGCCCCTAAGGCTTCCACCCTACCACCCTCACGTTTTTCTTCGTAATCGGGCAATGATTACAGACGCTCGCGCGTCGACACAATAACGGGCTCCCCCGCAACGAGATCGAGGGGCATTTGACCAGCGTTGTTTCGAATGACCTGTTCCATGAAGACCTCAACGCTCGCTCGTGCGTCGCTCAACGCGTCGTGACCCCCTAAGTCAACGTGATAGTGCGAGCACAACGTGCTGAGTCCTCTCCGCGGGCGATGTTCGCGACTCGGTTCAATCACAAGATCATGTTCAACGACGTCAATGATCTGTAGCAGTGACAGATCGAGTGAATCATCGGCGAGCGATTTGGCGAACACCGATTCATAACTTCTGCGAAGCATCTCAAGATCAAAGCGAACGACGTTGGCGCCAACGATAAACGCCCCTCGCTGTTGGTAGCGACGAAGGATGTCGACGGCTCGAACGAGACCCCCCTTCACGCTCAGTACAGTGTCACTCGAGCGCTTCGCTTCGAGGTCCTCGACACTCAGGCCATGTACTTTTTGGGCACCCGCAGCAATGGGACGATCCGGAATGACGAAGAATTGTTCACTCCAAACGAGCTTGCCGTAGTGATACGCGCAGAACCCGTACGAAATCGCTCGCTCACTCGCGACGTCAAGCCCCGTTGTTTCGGTGTCGAAGCCCAACATGAGCTCAGGCACTCGAAGGTACTTTTTCGCCACAGATCCACCTTCGCAGCCGCGTGTCACATCGCGGCGCTTCTCCAAAGTATCCGACGGGTCACACCTGATGAGCAAGGCGTGAGCGTTCCCGTACGCATCGCGGAAAATACATTTGCTATTGGACCCGATGACGTGTAGAGTCACGTTCATCGCTCCAGATCCTTGGTGATATTCATCTATCAAGGAGCTGTGACGTGAGCGAGACTCCCCTCCCGCCGTCAAGTGACGACGCCAACGCCAGTGCGGCGCCTCGGTACATTCAACCTGCAGAGGATCGCGACGGAGTGCACGATTCATCGTCGAAACACCACGGTGGACCCAAGAATCGGTCTGGGGCACACTTCTCTGAGGCCGTCGAGGGATCGAACCTCGTGCACACCTTCTATGACTCGTATCCGTCGTTCGGCTCGTCGAACGCGATGTCCGAAGCGTTCTCCAAGGCGGGGCTAAGGGGCGGAACCACCGAGGAACCCGATACTTCGAGCGACGAGCCATCGTCGTGATGTCCCTTCCCCTTCGCGCCGTGATTCGAGTGCGCCCATGCTCGTTTCGCCTCACGGCAACATCCGACATGGTTTGAGCGAATTGACCGAGAGACCCAAGAACCTCTCATTATTCTGCTCCCGGTCGCGAGCGAAGATGGTGTAGCCCCCTTCACCATCTTCGCTCGAAAGTCGCCCTACGGACGTCACTTCGAGCGCTGCGCGTTACACATCGTCATGAAAATGACATCGAACACGGCGTTGTGGCGGTTTTGGGCAAAATCGCACCCGTGTAAACTTGCGAGGTGCGCATCGTCCAACGTTCCATTCTTTACTGCGCGCTGGCGGGAATTACAACCCTCGGATCGCTCGTGATAAGCCCTCTCGCCCAAGCGGGCGCCGCAAAGGCGGCTCGCGCCGTCCCCTTCACTGTTCGCCTCGAGGACCAGATCCTTGCGAATTTGCGTTATCTTCCCGTCGCCTTCGTGCCACGCGGTTCGAGCACTCCAACGACGACCACGACGCTCCCAATCTCAACGACGACGACCGTACCGGGCTCGACAACCACGACGACACTCGGGCCAACGACGACAACAACATTGCCAGTGAGTCCGACGACCATCGAGGCGGGCAACTTTGTTTGGCGCTATCCCAATCTGCCCCAAGCACTCCAAGCCCAGTGGAGCGTCGGTACCAATAACGTGGTCTTGAAGGGTGCGCTCATGCGCTTTCAAGACGTCCACGGGCTCGCGACCACGGGTCAAATGGATAGCACCACGTGGGAGAGCATCGTGAGCGCCGCTCGCAAGCACCAGATCGATCCAAACCCCTACACCTACGTGTACGTCTCCCAGACCCAGCCCGAGACGTTGACGCTCTACATCGACAATTACGCATTTTTCAGCACCGCCGTCAATACTGGGCTCAGCGTCGCCCCCACGCAAAGCGGTACGTTCCCCGTGTACCTTCGCTACACCGTGACCACGATGTCGGGGAAGGAACCTGACGGCAAGCCCTACCACGACAAGGGCATCCCTTGGGTCTCGTATTTCAATGGTGGCGACGCCCTGCACGGTTTCATCCGCGGGGCCTACGGCTATCCGCAGAGTCTCGGGTGCGTGGAAATGACCTTCGCGCACGCGGCGATCGTCTGGCCCCACACGCCGCTCGGAACGCTCGTAACCGTCGCTGCCTAGGCGAAGATTGATGATCGCGCCATAGGGTGGGCGTATGAAACTGCACACTCTCGGTCGAACCGGCATCAAGGTTAGTCCTCTATGCCTCGGCGCCATGATGTTTGGCGCGTGGGGCAATCCTGATCACGATGATTCGATCCGGATCATCCATCGCGCTCTCGATGCGGGTATCAACTTCATCGACACCGCCGACGTCTATTCCCAGGGCGAGTCCGAAGTCATCGTCGGAAAGGCGATCGCCAGCATCGATCGCTCAAAGGTCGTGGTCGCGACGAAGGTCCACGCCCAGATGGGTGACGATCCCAACGCGATGGGTAATTCACGTCGTTGGATCATCGCCGAATGCGAGAACAGTTTGCGTCGTCTTGGGACTGACTATATCGACCTCTATCAAATCCACCGTCCCGACGAAAGCGTCGACATTGACGAGACACTCGGCGCCCTCAGCGACCTCGTCCACGCGGGCAAGGTTCGCAACATCGGGAGTTCAACGTTTCCCGCCGAGCAAATCGTCGAAGCCCAGTGGGTCGCGGAACGCCGTGGTCGTGAGCGCTTTCGCACCGAACAACCTCCTTACTCGTTGCTCGTTCGAGGTATCGAGCGCGACGTCTTACCGACGTGTCTCGCCTACGGCATGGGGGTCATCCCCTGGAGCCCGCTCGCCGGAGGATGGTTGTCAGGTCGCTTCGGTGTCGGTAAGGACAACTCGAGCGCACGCGCGGCGCGACTGCCCGCGCGTTACGATCTCAGCCTTCCGAGCAATCAGCACAAACTCGAACTGGTCACGGAACTCGCTGGCGTCGCGAGCGAGGCGGGGCTGTCCTTGATCGATATGTCAATTGCGTTCGTCCTCGAGCATCCTGCGATTTCGGCGGCGATCATTGGTCCGCGCACGATGGAGCAACTCGAATCACAGCTCTCCGCGGCAGACGTGGTGCTCGAGGCTGCGCTGCTCGATCGTATTGACGAGCTAGTGCCCCCGGGCACCAACGTCAACGCCGCCGACGCGGGGTGGGCACCTTCGGCGTTAGCGACATCGAACAAGCGACGTCGTCACTACCGTAACAACTAGTTTTCGCTGAGACTTTTTTCGATCTCGTCGGCGAGTTCATCGACTGACGCTGCGATACGCGACGGCTTATAGGGATAGCGCGTCGCCGCGTCAGCATCCGAGACGCCCGACAGCACGAGGATGGTGTGCAGACCGGCTTCGAGTCCCGCGACGACGTCGGTGTCCATGCGGTCCCCGACCATCGCCGTTGTCTCCGAGTGAGCGCTCAACTCACGTAGTGCGGAGCGAATCATCAGAGGATTGGGCTTTCCGATGAAATAGGGAATCTTGCCGGTCGCTCGGCTAATGAGTGCGGTCACCGCACCCGTCGCTGGCAAGGGACCATCGACACTCGGGCCCGTGGGATCGGGATTGGTCGCGATGAACCTCGAGCCATTGCTCACTAAGCGCACGGCCTTGGTGATGCTCTCAAAGCTGTAATTGCGCGTCTCACCGACGACCACGTAATCGGGATTGTTCTCCGTGAGGGTATAACCCACTTCGTGCAACGCGGTCGTCAGCCCCACTTCGCCAATGACGAACGCCGAACCTTTGGGACGCTGTGCCGCGAGAAACCCGGCAGTCGCGAGCGCCGACGTCCACATTCGATCCTCGGGCACGTCGAGACCGCTGTGTTTCAAGCGAGCGCTGAGGTCTCGTCGTGTGAACATCGAATTATTGGTCAAGACCAGAAACGGCGTGTCTGATTTTCGAAGAAGATCGAGGAAGCGGTTCGCACCCTCAATCGGATGCTCTTCTCGTACCAGTACACCATCCATGTCGATGAGCCACGACCTTATTTCCGAAGCGTCGATTGCCATGGACTTGACGAGCGAATGATCAGAGCCGGCCATGACTGTCTTCTTTCTACGCTCACTTGGCACCACTCTACCCGAGCGGGTTTGCGAATCACTGCCGTCGATTGTTGAGCAATTGACGGAACGAGCCGCGACGCAGTCGAAGTCAGCATCGCGCCAATCGGGTTGTTCGCGCCCACGCCCCACCATTCCTCTCGTGGTGAGTGTCTCCTTGCCATGGTGATTGTCCTACGCAATCGAGTGACGACGAGAACAAGAAAAAACGAAACGATGCCATTCCCCCGAACATCGAAATCGTTCCACGATAGGAAGCAGTTCTGCGAGAGCTGCAACGAAACTCACAATGGAGGCGGCGTCCGGATTCGAACCGGAGTACGGGGCTTTGCAGGCCCCTGCCTAACCACTCGGCCACGCCGCCAGGATGCTCCAGCCTACTCGGGCTTGCTGGGCCGCTTTCGCACTACGAGATACACCACGTAACCAACACCCGCGAGAATCGCCAATTCCAACAAGATGCGAACAAGCGACACGACGAAGCCAATGATAGAGAAAAGGATGATCACCACCACAATGACCGCGATCACGATCGCGACGGTCTTCAATGTGCTCACGTCAAGCTCCTTCATCGTACGTCACCGCATGGACGCTCAATCCAAGCCGGGGGCAATAACCTGAATGCATGAGACTTCGCGCTAGTGCCATTGTACTCGGGCTAGGTGGGCTTCTCGCGGTCTCATTAACCTCACTGGCCAACGCCGCGATACCCGTAAGGATCTCGAGTTCGGTCCCCTCGTCGCTCTCTTCGACGATGCCCATCGTCCGACTTCAATTCAACGCGAGTATCAACGTCGCAGAACTCCCGCGTCTCATCCTGCGTCCCTCGCTGAAGACCACGTGGCAACAGATTGGTCCACGCGAAGTGCAAGCGGTCGCGACGTCGCGATTGCGACCACAAGTTCGCTACACCATTGAGACACCAACGACGATGGTGTGCCACGCGACGTGTCACTTTGAGGGCCTTCGAGCATTGACGACCAATGTCGCAACGAACGTTGCGTGGGAGGAGCAGCTCCTCGCAGAGACAGGGTACCTGCCACTCGCCTTCACGCCTTCGCAACCACAATCGGACCCTAGCGAGGAAGTGGCGGGCACGTATTCGTGGTCGTACCCTCAGCTACCCGCGGCGCTGAGTTCGCAGTGGCGTGTCGGTGTCGCCAACGTGCTCGTGACCGGTGCGCTCATGGCGTTTCAAAGCCAGAACCAACTGCCCACGACTGGTATCGCGGATCCGACCACGTGGAACGACCTCGTGAACGCCGCCGCCAACAGGGTCATCGACCCTAATTCGTACAACTACGTCGAGGTGAGCGAGGCCCAACCCGAAACGTTGACGCTCTACGTCGCTGGTGTGCCCACGTTCCACACGCTCGTGAACACGGGCATCTCGGTCGCACCAACGTCGCTCGGAACGTTTCCGGTGTATCTGCGCTACACAACTCAGACGATGACAGGCACGAATCCGGACGGTTCGCACTACTCGGACCCGGGCATTCCTTGGATCTCCTACTTCAACGGCGGCGAAGCGCTCCACGGTTTCATCCGTGAGACCTACGGTTGGCCGCAAAGTCTGGGTTGCGTGGAAATGCCGTTCGCGAGCGCCAAGACCGTGTGGCCTTCTACGCCAATTGGGACGCTCGTCACTGTCGCGGCTTAAGGATCGGTGCGTTCGGGTCCGAAAGCGTGTCGGCCGCGCTGGGTGGCGATATCGACGCCCTCATCCTTCAACTCAGCCGCGGTGCCGAGTGACGTGCGCCCAAAGCGTCGCCGAACTTCGTCGACCGCGTCGCGCAGCGCCTCATGACCAATCTGACGCTCGAGACTCAGGTCCTGTGCTCGTTCGCGCGACTTCGAGGTCTCGGGGTGAAGAGCGAAGCTCAGTTGCACGTGGTTGTCACCACGGCCCAAGAGCGAGGACGCGTGGATTCCAAGCAAGCGAACCGATTGAGGAAGGTCGACCGATTCAATGAGTGCTTCGGCGATGGCGAGAATGGCGACCTCGTCGTCGAGCCCGAAGGGCAACGTCTGGGAACGAGAGATGCTGGTGAGGTCGTCGAAGCGGAGCACCACGGTAATTGTCCTCGCGACGCGGCCCTGATCGCGAAGAGCCCGAGCGACGACTCCGGCGTGGGTTTTCGCGGCTTCGATGAGCTCACTGCTCCCCTCGAGTGAACGGGCGAAGGTCTGGTCGTGGCCCACCGACTTCACTTCACGATCGACCACGACTTCGCGATAGTCCTCCCCGTGCGCGTACGCCGCGAGTGAAGCCGCGAGGGAACTACCGACGTGACGGGCGAGGGTTTCTCGATCGACTTTCGCGAGGTCGCGGACCCAGTTGAGCCCCAACTTTCGTAACTTGGCGGCGGTTGCGGGTCCCACGCCCCATAACGCGCGTACCGGCAATTGTTCGAGCCAGCGGGCTTCGAGTCCGGGACTCACCCACACCACGCCCGGCCCCTCGACGAGTTCACCGTCCACGATGCGCGGTTTGGACTCTTTGGACGCGAGCTTGGCGAAGAGTTTGTTGCGCCCGAGTCCTATGCCGGATCGAAGTTGCAATTCGTCGTTAATTCGTTGTCGTAACTGCGCCGCAGCCACGAGAGGCTGCACACGAAGTCGGCGCAAGCTGCGCAGATCGCAGAACACTTCGTCCAAACCAAGAGGTTCGAAATCGGGCGTGAGGTCCGCGATGATGTCGTGGAATTTTCGAGAGTACACCTCGTAGCGATCGAATCGACCGGGCAGGATAATCAGATTGGGGCAGAGTCGACGGGCGACCATGCTTGGCATCGCGCTACGGACCCCGAAACGACGTGCTTCGTAACTCGCGCTCGCGATGACACCGCGCTCCGCCATGCCGCCAACGCATACGGGCTTACCGCGCAAGCTCGGGTCGTCGAGAATCTCTACCGATGCGAAGAACGCGTCAAGGTCCACGTGCAAGATCGGCGCATCGTCGACACTTGGTTCAGAAATCGAGTTCGACACTTCGAAACACCTCGCCGAAGGCAACGCCCACCGGGCGACCGGCCTGTTCGGCGCGTCCGAGCACGACGTCGCGAATGCCTTCGGAGTCGCCCGCCATCTGCGAGGAATGTGCGAGCACGGCCTTGAGCTTGATGTCGATCGTGCTCGAGACGTCGATCACGACGTCGGGTTCATGGGTCCCACTCAACAACAATTGTCGAACCTGATGCGCTTCGCCCTTTTCGGGAAAATACAAGGGCATCGCCGCAGCGGGCGCGACGGCGTCCAGCAAGGCCCAACCCGTCTCTCGATGATCGCGATGATTCACGTACACGCCGCCAAAAAACGTCGCCGTTGGATCGGGTCCGAGGACAACGTCGGGTCGGAACTCTCGAATCAGGCCAACCAACGTCGAACGGAGTGCTTCATCGTTGGTGACTCCCCCATCGGCACGATCGAGACAGTGCACGCTGGTCGCCCCAAGCAGGTCCGCCGCATGTTGCAATTCAGCTCGACGGATGTCGCGCAACGACGCCACGTCGACTTGAGGGACGTGGCTGCCTTTGGCCCCATCGCAGACCACGACAAGATGCACCGCACAACCTTCGCTGGCCCATTGGGCAAGCAATCCCCCCGCTGCCACGTCAGCGTCGTCGGGATGTGCGTAAATCGCCATGGCCGAATTGGCCCGTATCCTTGCGATTCGCACGTTTAGCTCCGAAGTTTGGGAGCGGTGGTTTTCACGAGCATGCCGATCTCGCGCGCAAAGTCCTCAGTATCCTCAAATCCCTTGTACACCGAGGCAAATCGAACGTACGCGACGTCGTCAACGTCGATGAGAGCGTCCAGCGTCGCCCTGCCAATCTCTTCGCTGGTCACGTCCCGGTTCAAAAGGCGCATCGATTCTTCAATTTGTATGGCCAGAGCCTCTAGGGCCACTTCGTCAACCGGACGGTTCTTACACGCTGATCGGACACCGGCGAGAATCTTGACCCTCGTGAACGGTTCGCGGTCCCCGGAACGTTTGACAACGAAAAACGGAACCTCTTCAATCCGCTCGTAGGTCGTGAATCGTTGGTTGCAGGCAGAGCATTCGCGGCGTCGACGGATTGCCACGCCATCTTCGGCGAGCCGAGAATCGACGACGCGGTCGTCATCTGCAGCACAGAACGGGCAGCGCACGCTTCTCACGATACACCCGAATCCTTGAAATCCTAAGGAATAAGGACGTGCTCACCTGGTACCACGTAGGGCGAACCAAGCTCATGGACGAGTTCCGCACGCACAATCTTTGGGTCGACTGGATTCACCATTGCAGCGATTGACGACACCGTGTCGCCGGGCTGCACCACGTAGATCATGCCTGAAGCGAGCACGGAACTATTGGCCAGATCTGTCGGCAGTCCAGTATTCGTCGTGCCTCCAAACGCCAGACCAGGCCAGGAGAGAATGACGAGTCCAGCGACAAGGGCACAAGCAACCAACGTGCGACGTCGACGCTGGAGCATTCGCGCTCTCGACGCTCGACGCTGAGCGAGGGTAGGGCCGTTTCGAAGTTCGCGAGGTGTCGTCTCAACCGAGACCAGGCGCAAGTAGGGCGACGCCTCGATCGCACTGAATGCAGACTCTTCGATGATTTCAACTGCGGCCATTTCGACTCCCGACTTAATCGAACACTTGTTCGTAATCTTATGGCGAACAAGTGTTCGTTGCAAGTGTTTTTCAAGGAACCGTTTGCGCCAAATTTCCCTGAATTTCCAGCAATTTACGACCCACTCTGCCGAAATCAGAGTGTACGAGGGGCCTGTGACGTGCCAATGCGGTGCTGGCAGCGGCGAGGTCACGGACGAGTCGGATTTTGTAACGACGGACCAATTGCGCGCATTCAATGCTGAGCGCGTCGTTGGGATGATCGTTGGAGTCGGTCACCTGACCGTCGGTTACCCACACCACTGGCTCACGACCTTTCGCCCGCGACAACGCCCAGCGCAGGATCGGCCCATCGACGCCATTGCCAACGTGGCCTGATGGAAATGAGGTGGCGATCAGACCATCGCGAGCCAAGATCCACGCATTCGCTTTCTTCGCGAGATCGCCCGGCTCATGGCTGTAACCCACCACCAGAGCACCCGGTGATTGACGCAGGAGCGAATCAATTTGACTGGGATCAATATCCATCGAACCCGACTGATCAATCACGACAACACCGCCTCGACAGGTTCGACGTGACGCGAAGGCCCGCTGACATTCATCGCTCAACAGCCGACTTGGATAACGCATCACCGTACCGCTCACCGCCGGTCGTGACCGTTGCCACGTCGCGCGAGGCGCGAGGCGAACGGTTGCGGGCAATGGTTGGAACTCGAGGGTTGCGAACACTCCCGAAGGAGCACGCCGAGCGCCGGGTTCAAGAGACCTTCGAAACTTCGCCAAAGCCTCCGGGCCAATGGGGACTTGGGTTTGACTTGCACGATCAAGCAATTTGGCGATCGTCACTGTGACGTTCTCGTAACCCAAAGGCACGTCATTGACATCGAGAAAGGTGTCGCCAATTTGGCCAACGCTCATGGTGCTGACAATTTTTAGAGCCCGTCGGCGCAGCGCTCGAAGTGGCGCGCCCCACGTTGGTTGAGCCTTACGAAGGCCCGAGAGGAACTCACGCTCTGCCCCTGTACCGAGGACGGCGAAGAAAAACCGAAGCGCCTCGGACCAGTCTCCAGCTTCTGCGATGTGACGCGCGCCGGCCCTCTCCGAGCCGTCACGTAGGAGATGAGTGTCAAATCCGATGCGTGTTAATAACGTGTTGACGCGGAATTCTTCGGCGCATTCAAGCGAACGAGCGGAGATTCCAGCGTGCAACGAGGACCAGTGGGAATGAGGACTCACGCGCACGTGCATTAGTTCGTGTGCCCGTACGATCCGCGCTGTCGAGTCCGAACCGAGAGGGACTCGAAGGATTCGTTCGGTGAGATTGCAACTTGCGTCACCACGCCGTGACGTCCCTAACTCAATGCGCCATAGCCCTTGTTCGAATCCATCGCGACGGCCAACGACCAGTTCGGGATACGCTAAGGACGTCAACGAAGTTCTCCAATCGTGAGCGCGTCAAGCACATCGCGCCAACGAGACGCGCCAAAGACCAAACGAGCACTCCGCTCGTCACCGCAATGACGGCGGAGGTGATCGAATGCGTAAAAGCTGCGAAGTGAAATTCGTCGCTGTGCGTCCAGTGAACCCGCGAGCGCGGCACCACGGAGTTCGGGGCTGAGAAGTTCTAAGGATGAAGGATGAGGACGATCAATTCGAATCGAAACAGGAAAGCGATCACGAAGAGCAAACGGGATGTCGTCAATGTCCTCTGCGTTTGAGGTCATGATGACACTGAACGAGGGACCGGGCCCCACCCATTCGCCAGTCTGAGGGTTGCGCCAACGTGCTGATTCAGGCGAATCAGTGACGGCGAGCAGAGTGCTCAGTGCGTCGCCCGAGGCTCGATCGACCTCATCAACGACGAGCCGCCCTCCCTGGCCATCGTCTTCGCGCCAGGCACGAATGGCAGGTCCCTCACGCCATTCCCATTTACCTTCGCCTGCGGGCATCCAGGTTCCAGTGATTTCTCCCGTCGTGAGATCTTCGGTACACACAAGACGTTCCGCCGCACCGAGGACACCAAAATGCAACGCGGCAAAGGTCTTTCCGGTTCCCGGCGGACCATACAGCAGCACTCGCGACATCCCGGCATCGAGTACAACAGTGAAATCCTCCCAACATTGCCCGATTGGTAATGAAATATTGTCAAGCGTCATTGCGGCTCCTCATTTGCCATCCCAACGGTCGTCACAACTCCGTATCCACAGCGCAAATAAAGCTCCTGGTCAATCGCAACCAGCCGATTTCAGTGGTTTACGGCAAGATCTCGAACCGTGGATCGCGTTGCAATTACGAACAGATGTTTGTCTTCTGGCTCGTTTACGCCTATAGTACGAACAACTGTTCGTTAACGGAGGATTGCCATGGCCGAAGTACTCACCCCAATGAGACGTCAGATTCTTGAATTCATCATCACGTGCCAACGGGAGCGGAACTTTCCTCCGACAATCCGCGAGATTGGCGATCACGTAGGTTTGAAGTCGCCCGCGACGGTGGCGAACCACATTGACGTCCTCAAGAATGCCGGTTACATCGAAAAGAATCCTCAACAACCTCGCACGCTTACCGTGAGGCTCGACGTCGATAATCCAGCGCCTGATCAGCATATTCGTTACATTCCCTTCGTTGGCGACGTCGCAGCCGGTACGGGCGTTCTCGCTTCGGAGGTCGCGCATGAATTGATGTCGATTCCAGAACAATTCTGCGGGCGAGGCGAGAGTTTCGTCCTTCAGGTCCGTGGTGATTCGATGATTGACGCCGGGATTTTGCCGGGCGACTATCTCGTCGTGCAGCGACAACAGACCGCCGGAACTGGTGAGATTGTCGTTGCCGGCATTCCAGGCGACGAAGCCACCGTGAAACGTTTCTTCCCTCAAGGTGCGCGCGTCGTCCTCAAGCCGGAAAATCAAACTCTTGAACCAATGGAGTTTGATGCCAATGACGTCGTCATTTACGGTCGAGTCATTTCCGTCCTACGAAGTTATTGAGCCCGAGACCCGTCTGTCCTTCTTGACTTGACGCATCACGCACAAAACTCGGGCGCAGCGATTGTCGCCGCGCCCGAGTGTGCGAGTCCTTGGCTTTAGTGGAAAAGGGTCCCTAACTGATTTAGCAACGACTGCAGTAAGTTGACCGGCGCCAACGTCAACGGTAAGTGGAATGCGAAAGGACAAATGCCATTCGGCGTTGACGTCGAGCACGACGTAAGAAGCCATGTGTCAGATGTGCCAGCCGTTCCCCTGCCCGTCGTCGAATCGACGACGTCAGTTCGCGAATTACTTAAGGCCGTATTGAGAAGCAACGTATTCGCCGACGCCTCAGTGTCAACGTAGATGCCAACAATGTTCCTGTTTGAAGAATTCGCCTCGATGGAGTTCTTCGTGCTGTTGAGCGCTGACGCGACGCCATAGTAGGCGTTCGCCGATCCCGGCCCACCGACGTAGATGCCGTAGCCATTGCCTGATACTTGGTTGGAATTGACACTTGTCTGACTAGCACCGAAGAGACCGATACCGAATTCCGGATTACCGGTCACAACGTTCGAACTAACGGTGACGTTGCCAGGCGTGCTGTCAATGTCAATCCCGTCACCGACGCCATCACCGAAGGGAATGCTTCCCTCAGCTGCGTTGGTAATCTGGTTCCCTTCGAAGATCCAAGGACCTTCCGGGGCAAGCAGGCCGTAATCCGCAACTTCTTGGGCGTCAATATTGCCGTTGTTCGCGCTCACGACGTTGTTCAATACCGAGACGCTTCCTGCGTTCAAAATCAAGACACCAGTTGCGTCAGTGTAATAACTCGGGTAGTTCGGATTCGTGTAATTGTTCGCAGTGATAGAGCTTCCAACCAGCGACAACGACGAGCCCCAGGCTTGAACTCCGTTTTGTGCGATCAGCGGAGTAGGGCCGATGCCGGTGATGGTGGATGTCGAAATGTCACAAACAGTGCCGACGTCGTCGCACGTAATCCCGTTCTTGTCATAGTTGTTCANNGTTGTTCACGGTCACGCTCTGCATCGATACGTTCGACGGCGTCGCACTCGTGGTATCGGTCGCGACGTAGATACCCAATCCGTCTTGGCAACCGAAGAGTCCCGTCGGTAGTTCGATATTGGTCACCAGATCGTTGCTCAGCACACCACTGGCGTCGTGGTAATACACGCCCACATAGTCCAAGGCGCAGCTCGTGAATTGGCCAGACGCCGCCGAACCATTCACGCTGAGGTTCTCAAGGTTCGCGGACTTGACACCTGGCGCGACGTCGACAATGTAGTACAGCGCCGATCCGCCATCGGTGTCTGTGTCGGAGAGTGGGAGCGTCGAGGGCTCAATGATTGTCTTGGAACTGCCGGCACCCACAATTGTGACGTTTTTCGTGATGGTCACCTGCTCGGCGTAGGTGCCCGCCGCAACCGACACGGTCCCGCCCGTGGGCGTTTGGGTCAAGGCGTATGAAATTGTGAGACACGGCCTCGATGGGGATGCGCAAGTGTTCGCAATATTGGTGCCCGTGGTGGCGACGTAGGTCGATGATGGCGACGCCGACGCGGGCACCGCACCAATCGTCACACCGAACGATACGGCACTTAGTACCGTAGTGAACGCAACCAGAGCTTTAATGCGATGTGCCATAACGAGTGGCCTCCTTTATTCCCCCTGAAGGGACACGATTTGCAGACTACTTGTCGAACAACTTGTGCGCACACAATTTCTTCACTCTGAGCTCCACATGTCACTTCGCGTCAAGAGAATGAAGTAATAGTTTAATTACGTCGTGCTCGCACTCGATGAGTTGTCATATGACTTCGCTCGACACCATGAACATGTAGAGAATCTCATCGTCTCGAACGATGCCGATCGAAGGAAAGTTCTCGCCCTGCGCAATTCACCCTTTTGTCACGACGTCGCTATTTAGTGGCAGTACTCCACTGCGCATACGAAATCTTCACCGACCATGTGACGTCCTATTCGAGCCACCGACGAAGGACGTCGGCGAATTCATCAAGTTCATATCGCGTGATTCGTTCGTCGCTGCGGTGTGCGAGGAGTGGATCGCCGGCTCCAAAATTCGTGGCGGCGATACCAAGTTGTGCAAACGTTGCGACATCAGTCCAACCAAGTTTTCCGCGCGGCGCAGCGTTGGTGAACGCCACCAATGAGGCAAGGCGCGGATTTGATAGCTCAGGAGCTGCCGAAGGTGCCCAATCAAGAACCTCTACGATGTCGTGGCTCTCTATAAAGCCATCGAGATACGTAACGAGCCACGCAACCGCTTCTGCTTGACTCCGGTCGGGCGCGACACGGTGATTCAACGTACATCGAGCGATATCGGGCACCACATTGGCAGCCACACCTCCTTCAATCGCGACAGTCTGTAATTGTTCAGTGAACGACACGCCATCAATCTCAACCGTGCGAGGTTCATACTTCGCGACGTGGTCGACGAGTGCGGCCAAGCGATGGATGGCGTTCACCCCAGTGAAAGGACGCGCACTATGAGCTCGTCGTCCCCGCATCGTAATTCCAATCCGCAGGGTTCCCTGGCAACCAGCTTCCACGGCCCCGGATGTTGGCTCAGCCAATATGGCAGCATCAACCTTCAATAAATCGGGTCGCAATTCAGCAATCTCCAACAAACCGGATTCGTTTCGAGCAATCTCCTCACGGGAATAAAAGACCCACGTGACCTCGACCGAGCGTGGGGATGTTTGCGACGCGAGTTCGAGCATCACGGCCAACGATCCTTTCATGTCACACGAACCAACGCCGTGAAGGGTGTCCCCATCGATACGTGCGAGTGATACATCACCCGGCACGGTGTCCAAATGACCAGCCACGAGCAGTCGTGTCGCGTGGTGACCAGTGGTGCGAGCAACGACGTTGTCGCCTATGCGCTCCACCTCGAGTAGTGGATTCTCGCGAAGCCGAGCTTCGACGAGGCGGGCAAGTACCGCTTCATTATGACTGGTCGAATCGATGCGAACAAGTTCGAACGTTTCCTCAAGACGACTCATGTTGAGACGCCGTGATCGCGAAGGGTGGCGTTGAGAGCGGCCTTGTCATGGCGCTCCCCCTCATCGAGACGCTTGATGATCAAGACGCAAGGAAGGAAAAACTCTCCACCCGGATACTCACGACGCCGACTCGCGCTCACCGCGACGCTGTAGTCAGGCACGTAACCTCGTGATACCTCTTCACCAGTTTGCGCATCGATGACGGGTATTGAGGGATTGAGTATCGTTCCCGCTCCAAGCACCGAACCCTTTCCTACTCGTGCCCCTTCGACGATCATGCAGCGACTACCAATAAAGGCGCCGTCCTCGATCACGACGGGTACGGCGTTCGCGGGTTCGAGCACACCTCCAATACCAACGCCACCGGCCAGATGTACATTGGCACCAATTTGCGCGCAACTACCGACGGTCGCCCACGTATCGACCATCGATCCCGGTCCCACCCACGCGCCGATGTTGACGTAACTCGGCATGAGTATGACGCCAGGGCTCAAATAGCTTCCTCGACGCGCAGACGCCCCAGGCACAACGCGGACACCCCGACGGGCGTAATCATGCTTGAGTTCGAGTTTGTCAAGGTATTCGAACGGACCAGCCTCAACCTTCTCGAGGCCGTGGAGACGAAACAACAGAAGTATGGCTTTTTTAATCCACTCGTGCACCAACACATCCCCAGTGTCAAGAACTTCGGCAACTCGTATGTCGCCATCATCGAGTTTCGTGATGACGAGTTCGACGTCGCGCCGTGCCTCGCCATTGTCGGGCGTCATCTCGCCAATGTGCTCGTACCACGCGAGTATTCGAGATTCCAAGTCGCTCATGAATCAATCGTATCGAGGACTATGTGTGCGACGAGAACCTCGACGCACATAACGCGAGCTGTTCATCTGGCTGCACGACAGCAATTCGAACGAATTTCGCCCCCGCGTCGCCGTAGAGTTCGCCGGGACTCGACACGATGCCCGATTGTTCCGCGATCAACTCGGCCAGTTGCCATCCGTCAACTCCCTCCATGGAGCACCATAAATAAAACGCTCCATCGGGGAACGGTGCCTCAATTCCGTAACCACTCAGCGCGCCGCTCAGCATCACTAAGCGACGGCGATATCGTTCACGCTGCTCGTCGACGTGCACGTCATCGCCGTAGGCACGACTTACGGCCGCTTGCACCGGACCAGGCACCATCAGTCCCGCGTGCTGGCGAACGAGGCGAAGGAACGCCACAATTTCAGGATCACCCGCGTAAAAGCCCGCGCGAACCCCGGCCAAGTTCGACCGCTTCGAAATCGAGTGGAGCGCGAGCACGCCGTCATGGCCGTGCTCAAGGATTGAACGTGGGCGACCCTTCCACGTGAACTCGGCGTAGCACTCGTCACTCGCGACGAGTACGTCGTGGGAGCGACCCCATGATGCCACCGCCTCGAGATCGTCGAGACCTCCGGTGGGGTTCGAAGGTGAATTGGACCACAAGACGAGAGCACGCTCGACGTCGTTCGCGGCAATTGCCGCAAGGTCAAGTTGACCGTAGTGCATTGGCACCGGCACCGCGCGCAAGCCCGCGAGCGTGGCGCCCATGGCGTAGGTCGGGTAACTGATCTCGGGGAACAGGACAACATCGCGATCAGGGGAACGCAGATGTAAGTACTGGGCGAGCGACGCCACAAACTCCTTAGTCCCGACGCACGCCGCTACTTGATCGATGTCGAGTGTGACCTCGAAACGCCGCTCCATCCAGTGGGCGGCGGCGTAACGGAAGTCGGGCGATCCAATCGACGCCGGATACCCGCGAGCTCCCTCGCCCTTCGCGAGTACCTCCATCGCGCCCGCGAAAGGAGGGTCGATTGGCGTTCCGATCGAACAATCAATCGCACCGCCCTCGTGGCGCTGGGCCAACTTCTTCAATCCGTCGAGGCGTTCGTAGGGGTACGGCGGTGGTACAAAACTCATGCGGAGACCCTCCACTGGTCGAAACGAGACGCTCCAATCTCGTCAAGTACCACGCGCAATACCACCGCATCATCAGTGATGGAAGTATCGAGTACCTCTCCCTCGCGGTGCGCTGCCGCCACCAAATCACCCCGGTCGAGTGGAAGGTAGAGCGTGATGACGCGGTCATTCGTTCGAAGCCGGTCGCCAATCGTCTCTACCACTGCGTCGAGGTTCTCGCCAGTCAACGCCGAAACGAACACGCTGCCTTCGTGCAACTTGGTGAGATCGCGTGCACGCGATCCAGGTACGTCGGCTTTATTGAACACCAAGAGTTCAGGAACGTGGTCGGCGCCAATCTCTTTGAGTACATCGCGTACCGCACTGATCTGTAGTTCGGCATCATCACTGGCGCCGTCGACGACGTGGACGAGCAGGTCGGCGAGCTGGACGGACTTCAACGTGCTCATGAAGGCCTCAACGAGCTCATGTGGCAAATTCGAAATGAACCCAACGGTGTCAGTGAACAGGACGGTCTCGCCACCTGGAAGCTGACGTTGGCGTGTTCGTGGATCGAGGGTAACGAAAAGCCGGTTCTCGGCCACAACGTCGGCGTCCGTGATGGCGTTGAGCATCGATGACTTCCCCGCGTTCGTGTAACCCACCAACGTGACTTCACGATGACGACCACGGTCTCGGCCCTGGCGCTGCACGCCCCGTGTTCGATCGATCTCCTTGAGCTCATTGCGAATATGGTGCATCCGATGGACCAGTCGACGTCGGTCAACTTCCAACTGCGTCTCACCAGGTCCCCTCGTACCAATACCACCCGCCTGCTGGCTGAGCGATCCCCCGGCTCGTCGAAGTCGGGGCAGTCGATACTGCAGGAGCGCCAGCTCTACTTGCGCCTTTCCCTCCGGCGTGCGGGCATTTTGGGCAAATATGTCAAGGATCACTGCCGTCCGATCAATCGCCGTACGCCCAAGTATCTTTTCCAAGTTGCGCTGCTGCGCGGGCGAAAGATTGTGCTCAAACACGACGGTGTCGGAATCAACGGCGAGACAGATATCGCGTAACTCGTCCACCTTGCCCGAGCCCAGGAACGTCGCGGGGTCTGGCGCGTCGCGACGCTGAACCACTCGAGCCACTACGTCCGCTCCGGCGGTGTCGACGAGCAGCGCTAACTCATCGAGTTGGCGCTCTAATTCATCGGGCGTCACTCCGGGAAATTGCACGCCCACGAGAACGATTTTCTCGCGAAACGTGCGATCGATGAGGGTACTTGGTATGTACGTCAAGCTTCGAGCCACTCCACGTCTGCCACAAACTGCACCGGCCCCGCCAACGAAGCACTCTCGGGGTCAATTTTCACCATCAGGTCTCCCCCAGGGTTCTCGACGGTGACCTCTTGGTTCGTGAGACCCTCACGGTGACAGATCGCCGCCGTCGCGACTGACCCGGTACCGCACGCAAGAGTCCAGCCAACACCGCGCTCAATCACACGAATTCGCACTCGGGTCTCGTCAATCACGGTGACGAACTCGACGTTCGCGCCACCCACCTTCGCAGTGAATCCCTCCGCTATCTGTTCGCACCGGGCTGGTGTCCACGTCGCGTCATCGAGTACCACCACGTGAGGGTTACCAACGTTGGCGACGCCAAGGGCTCCTTCGAGAGGATCGAGGAACGCGACGACGCCCATCGACACGCTGGCGAAGCCAGCGTCGTCACTTTGCATTCGAAGACTCACTGCCCGTGAGCCCGCGTCGGTTTCGACGAGTACGTCGTCCCACGCGCCGTTCGTACGTCGACGCACTGCTGCCGCGAGGCAACGTATGCCGTTGCCCGACATCTCAGCGATTGAACCGTCCGCGTTGTACAAGACCATCGACACTCGTTCGCCTATTGAAGCTACGAGCAGTCCGTCGGCGCCCACGCCAAAGGCGCGGTGGCACACCGCCCTCGCACGGGGCGCGTTCCACCACGGAATCGACGGTTCGTCGACGACATCGATCAAGAAGTCATTACCCGCGCCGTGCCATTTTTGGAGTGATCGAAGTGTCATTATTCCCTAGTCTCGCACGAAGCCGTCAGGACCGTTCAGTATGTTGCCAATGCGCGTGGCGGCTTCATCGGGGTCGTCAAACCATTCGATGCGCGGGTCGCGAAGGAACCAGGATCGCTGACGTCGAGCGAGTCGGCGACTCTGGGTTATCGCGTCGTTCACGCAGATTTCGAGGTCCTCGCCCTGTTCGACGTGGCGCAAGAGTTCGCGGTACCCCACTGCCTGACGGGCGCTTCGACTGAGGGTACGGTCGTCCGCGACGAGCGATGCCACTTCATTCAGAAGCCCTTCGTCCATCCATGATCGAAATCGCCGCTCGATACGTCGATCAATCTCTTCGACTTCGACGCGCAAGCCCACTTGGCGAACCCTCGATTCTCCGTAGTGTCCAAGTCCCGGACCGTACGAGGAGAAAGGTCGTCCACTTCCCATCGTCACCTCGAGGGCGCGAACGATGCGACGTTCGTTCGTTGGCTCCATCCGACTCGCCGCGAGAGGGTCGAGGCGAACCAGTTGTTCGTAGGTCGCTGCAAGATTGACGCGAGCCCTCTCCTCCACGTCAGCACGCACTTGGGGATACTGGCGCGGGATGTCCAAATCGTCCAAGATGGCGCGAGCGTGCAGGCCCGTGCCGCCTACATAGAACGCGGCCCCTCCCCGGCGCCAAATTTCTCTCGTTGCGTCTCGCGCGCAGCGTTGGTATTCGAACAAGGTGAAGTCCTCGCTCGGCTCGACGAGATCAAGCAAGTGATAGGAAACCTCCGACCTCTCGCGAGCGCTCGGCTTGGCGGTTCCAATGTCCATGCCGCAATAGACCGTCATGGCGTCGACGGCGACAATCTCCACACCCGGGTGCTCGCGACTGAAGCGATGGGCCAGCGCCGACTTGCCGGACGCCGTCGTACCCACCAACGCGACGGCCGTGCCGCCGTTGTCCTTCACGAGATGAGCAGTGGAATGCGAACCTTGTGACGCGGGGCGCGAAGCACGCTCACCAGGTCACCGAGCAAGAAATACGGCGCGCCGTGGTTAACGCGTACATCGACGAGCGAGCCTGCTCGCACATTGGCGTCAGTCGCGGGAAAGTGAATCAACTTTCCTTGTCGCGTTCTTCCCGACCACATCGCGACGTTACGTCGAGACGGTCCCTCCACGAGTACTTCCTCAACGCGCCCAACCCGGGCCTCGTGCTTCTGAAGCGCGGAGCGATCGAGCACGTGCTTCAAACGGGCGAATCGCTCCTTGATGACGTCGTCACGAATGAACTCGTCATTCATGAGAGCAGCGCGCGTTCCCTCACGCGGTGAGAAGATGAAGGTATAGGCCGAGTCGAAATTCGCCTCACTTATCACTTCGAGTGACGCGTCGAACTCCACGTCGCTCTCGCCGGGGAAACCCACGATCACGTCCACTCCTATGCAGGCATGGGGCATGAGCCTCTTGATGGTTTCTACCCGGTCGCGGTAGAGTGGTGTCATGTATTTA
>PLRK01000085.1 GCA_003163875.1 Acidimicrobiaceae bacterium
GTGCTGAGCGACCAGAAGGTCTGGAACTAGATCGGGTGAGCGCGAACCCGCCCTCTTCGCGACGCGTCGCCGTCGTGACGGGTTGCACGCTGGTGGGTTTAGTCGTCGCGATGGTGTGCGGGTTGGTGATCGGTCCCACCTCGATTGGCACGTGGCGAGTGGTGGGCGACGCCCTGAGCCACGTTGGTATTGGCCACAGCACGCTCACGAACTTACAGTCGACGATCATCTGGCAGTTACGCGCACCACGCATGGTGCTGGGTCTACTGGCGGGCGCCATGCTGGCGGTCGCGGGTGGCGCCTATCAAGGTGTCTTTCGCAACCCGCTCGCCGACCCGTATTTGTTGGGTGTGGCAGCGGGGGCGGGACTGGGCGCGACTATCGCCATCATCGACGTGAGCTCGGGCGTGTCGACGCCCGCGTGGACACCGCTGCTCGCGTTCGTCGGGGCGCTGTTGGCGGTGATCGCGACGTGGTTGATTGGCGGACGCGGACTTCGCTCGAGCGCCGCCACGCTCATCCTCGCCGGTGTGGCGATTTCGGCCCTACTCACGAGCGTGCAGACGTATCTGCAACAACAATCGTCATCCAACTCGATCGCACGTGTATATATATGGCTGCTCGGTTCGCTCGCGAGTGCGGACTGGAACTCAGTCCTGTTGGTACTGCCGTACGTAGCGGCGTGCACACTGATCTGTGTTCTTTCGGGCAGGGCACTTGACGCGATGAGCGTCGGCGAAGACGAGTCGCGTTCGTTGGGGGTTCGTGTTCGTCAAGTGCGCTTTATCGTCATCGCCGCGTCGTCGTTGGGTACCGCCGCGATTGTGTCGGCGGTGGGTCTTATTGGTTTCGTAGGTATCATCGTTCCTCATATCGTGCGACTACTCGTAGGCACGTCGTATCGGAGGATCCTGCCGATCTCAGTGGCTTTTGGCGCGGCGTTCCTCGTTTTTTGTGACACGATCGCCCGCACCATCTTGGCGCCGTCGGAGTTGCCCCTCGGGGTCGTCACGGCCGTCATCGGCGCGCCGTTCTTCGTCGTGATTCTCAGCGTGCGACGTGCGAGTGTGCGATGAGTTCAGTCGAAGTCACCCACCTCAGCGTCAAGGCGGGCTCGACGACGTTGATCTCGGACGTCACGCTCGACATCGAGCCCGGCACCTGGTGCACGATCATTGGTCCCAACGGCGCGGGAAAGACCACGCTCGTCGAGACGATCGCCGGACTTCGGCCTATGGCCAGCGGCTCGGTCACGATCTCGGGGCAATCGATAGCTGACCTCAATGAACGTGAGCGCGCCCGGCTGGTGTCAGTCGTCGCTCAACATCCGCAGGTTCCCGCCGGTATGACGGTGCGCGATTACGTGGCGCTGGGTCGCGTGGCCTTTCACGGCGTGTTGCGAGCACCCAGCGCGGGCGACGAACGCGCCGTCGACGACGTACTCGAGCGACTCTCGCTGGACCGATTCTCTCATCGCGACGTCGTCACCCTTTCGGGTGGTGAACGTCAACGCATGGTGCTCGCGCGAGCGCTCGCGCAGTCGACGATGGTGATGGTGCTCGATGAACCCACGACGGGACTCGACCTTCGCCACCAAATGGAGCTGCTCGAGTTGTTGAAGAAAGAGGTCAACGAATGTGGCCTCACCGTCGTGGCGACGCTGCACGACCTCACGCTGGCGGGGCAATTCGCTGATCGACTGGTTTTGTTGAGTGACGGTTCGTTGGTGCGCGAGGGGCTTTCACGTGACGTCATTCGTTCACCCGAGCTCGCCGCGAGCTACGCAATGACGCTGCGGGTTGTCGATATTGATGGCGCTGACGTTGTCGTGCCCGTACGAAATCTTTCGATGGACGCTCTCCAAGAGCAACCTCAGATGTTTGGCGAGACACCCTAAACCCTTTCACCTAGGCTTTATTGAAACGTTGAAGGGATGAGCGTGCGTCGCACGAAAATAGTTGCCACCATTGGACCCGCCTCAGATGATGACAACGTCATCAAGGAGTTGCTGGCCGCGGGGGTCGACGTCCTTCGACTGTCCTTTGCCCACGGTGACATTGCTTCGTGCATTGAGCGACTACGAAGAATTCGAAAACTTGCTCCCTCCATTGCCATCATGGTTGACATTCCCGGACCAAAGATTCGCGCCGGATCATTCGGTTCATTGCCAGTAGTACTTAACGTCGGCGACGAGCTGGCCCTGCAGGAAGGATTCGACGAAACGTCGACTGCAGCGCAGATTTTCGTCGAGCGCAAGGGAATCTTGAAGCACCTTTCAATCGGCGACAAAATTCACATCGGTGACGGCGGCGTATCACTGGACATCATCAAAGCGGGTTTGCCCGCGACGGCAGTGGTGTCATCAGGAGGATCGGTGATGGGAAAGCCGGGGCTTTCATTACCGTCGTCAATTCTTCACGACCGTTTGCCCACCGACGACGACCGTGATCGCCTTGAAGCTTTACGCAGTGAGGAATTCGAGATTCTGGCGACGTCGTTTGTGCGTTCGGCTTTCGATGTCGTTTCTGTTCGCAGTGTGCTCTCGCGCGAAGACATCATGATTATGGCGAAGATTGAAACGGCCGAAGGTGTTGAAAACCTTGATGAGATTGTCGGCGTGGCCGACGCCATCATGGTGGCTCGCGGTGACCTCGGTGTTCGCATGCCCATTGAGGACATTCCCCATCTGCAAAAGGAGATTGTTCGACAGGGAATTCGCTACGCCCGCCCCGTGGTGGTTGCGACCCAGATGTTGGAATCGATGACGCATTCGCAAGTTCCCACGCGAGCTGAAGTGACCGACGTCGCCAACGCAATTTTTGACGGAGCGAGCGCCGTCATGCTGAGTGCCGAAACAGCGATTGGCGACGATCCCGTCGGAGTTGTTGAAACAATGGACCGCATCATTCGACGGGCCGAAGAATCCTTTCCTTACAAAGATTGGGGCTCTTCGCTCGGGGTGCAAGAAATTGCCAGTCACGCACCGCCCGCCACGCGAGTGACGGCCGCTATCACGGGCGCCGCGTGGCGAGCCGCCATGGACGAAGACGCTGCCGCCATCGTGGCGTGCACGAGGTCGGGTATGACTGCTCGGGCCATCTCGCGTTTTCGTCCTCCCATGCCGATTCTTGCCATCACACCTTTTGAAAAGACGGCCCGTCAGTTGCACAGTTCATGGGGCGTCACCGACGTCGTGATTTCCGACGCCACGTCCATGGACGATCTCGTAGATGTCGCGATTGCTCGACTCAGAACAACGAATGTGGCGAAGAGTGGCGACACGATTGTCGTTATGGCCGGATCCAATGACAGTGGTGCCGCCGCGACGGACACCGTGCGGATGGTCATCATTCCCTAGGCAAGTGGAAATGTTTTGTCGGATGTCGTCTGCGCGCGAGTGTTGCCACTTGACGACGGCGAATGGATTGAACAGGGTTGCTCCCTCGAAGCACGACAGATTCCAGAACGGCACGACGGAGTCGAAGCAGACCGGGGGACTAATTCGTGCATTTTGTGTTGTCGAGTGCCCCCGGCAGGACTCGAACCTGCGCCACCGGCTCCGGAGGCCGGTGCTCTATCCGCTGAGCTACG
>PLRK01000087.1 GCA_003163875.1 Acidimicrobiaceae bacterium
CAGCGACGCCACGAGTGAATTAGACGTCCTCCAAGCCAACGGAGCATTCTTGAAAGAGGAAGTCGACGCCGAGGACATCGCCGAGGTGGTCAGTCGTTGGACCGGCGTGCCAATTACCAAACTGCTGGAGGGCGAAGCCGACAAACTCGTGCGAATGGAAACTCTGCTGCACTCGCGCATCGTTGGTCAAGACGAAGCGGTCAGCGCCGTCGCCAACGCCATTCGCCGTTCGCGAGCGGGGTTGTCGGATTCGAATCGCCCGATCGGCTCATTCTTGTTCCTTGGTCCTACGGGTGTGGGTAAGACCGAACTGGCTCGAGCATTAGCGGAGTTTCTCTTCGATGACGACAAGGCTATGGTGCGCCTCGACATGAGCGAATACATGGAGAAGTTCTCGGTGAGCCGCCTGGTGGGCGCGCCTCCGGGTTACGTAGGCTACGAAGAAGGTGGCCAACTCACCGAAGCGGTACGCCGCCGTCCTTACGCAGTGATCTTGATGGACGAGATTGAAAAGGCGCATCCCGACGTCTATAACTTGCTACTCCAAGTGCTCGACGACGGTCGCTTGACCGACGGCCAGGGGCGCACGGTCGACTTCACGAACGTGGTGTTCATCATGACGAGCAATCTCGCCGGCGATCCTTCGGATTTCTTCCGGCCAGAATTCATCAACCGCATCGACGACATCATTAGGTTCCGTCACCTCGACGAGGATGATCTTTCGATCATCGTGGGGATCCAACTTGGTCACTTACGCCAACGCTTGGCGCAGCGTCGACTCGCGCTTGACGTCAGCCCCGCGGCGACCGCGGCGATCGCCCGTGAGGGTTACGACCGCGACTACGGCGCGCGACCCTTGAAGCGCGTCATTCAGCGTCGCCTCGAGGACCCGTTGGCGCTCGCCGTGCTCGAAGGTGTGTTCAAGGAAGGTGACACCATCAACGTCGACGAGATTGACGGCGTGTTCTCGTTCCACTAAAGGTGGATCGTTAGTCGTCGGATAGGCTAAGTGGGCAACGAGGCCGTCTCGAGGGAGTCCAGTGCCCGCAACCGTAGTCGTCGGCACCCAATGGGGTGACGAAGGAAAAGGGAAACTCACCGACCTCCTGGCTCGTGACATGGATATGGTGGTTCGCTACCAAGGTGGGCATAACGCCGGTCACCGAATCGTCGTCAATGGTGAGGCGTTCGCCCTCCAACTGGTGCCTTCGGGTGTGCTCTACGAGCACATCACGCCGGTCATTGGTAACGGCGTGGTGGTCGACCCGGCGGTATTGCTGGCCGAACTCGACTCACTGATCGCCAAAGGCATTGACGTGTCGCGACTCGTCGTCTCGGGCAATGCGCATCTGATCATGCCCTATCACCAAGAGTTGGATCGATTGACGGAACGATTCCTCGGAAGGAATGCGCTTGGTACCACGAAGCGCGGCATCGGTCCCGCCTACGCTGACAAATCGTCGCGGGTCGGGCTTCGCGTGCAGGACCTACTCGACGCGAAGATATTCAGCGAGAAACTCGACGTTGTCCTGCACGAAAAGAATCTCGTGTTGAACAAGATCTATAACCGTCCTTCGATCAGTGCGAAGGACATCAAAGCGAAGTATCTCGACGAGATGGCGCCGCGAATTGCGCCAATGATCGCTGACACGGTTGCGATTGTCCACGACGCGCTCGACCGTGGTGATCGAATCCTCCTCGAAGGGGCCCAGGCGACCTTCCTTGATCTCGACCACGGTACGTACCCCTTCGTGACGTCGTCGAATCCGGTGGCGGGTGGTGCGTGCACCGGATCGGGTCTCGGCCCTCGAGATTTGACGGGGATCGTGGGCATCGCGAAGGCGTACGTCACGCGAGTCGGCGCTGGTCCGTTCCCGACCGAACTCGACGGCGACATGGCCGAACTCTTGGTGGAGCGCGGACACGAATTTGGCACCAATACGGGGCGAAGGCGGCGGGTGGGCTGGTTTGACGTGGTGATGGCTCGTCAAGCGGCGCGGCTCAATTCCCTCAGTGAAATCGCCCTCACGAAGCTTGACGTCCTCGACACGCTCGATGAGATCAAGGTGTGCGTTGGTTATGACGCCGGAGGCGTGCAGTATGACTATCCGCCCTATCACCAGTCCGTACTCCACGACGTGACGCCTATCTACGAAGTGCTACCGGGCTGGAAGAGTGACCTCACCTCCTTTACCAGCTACGACCAATTGCCTGACAAGGCAAAAAGTTATGTCAAGTTCCTGGAAGACGCCATCGGCGTACCGATCTCGGTCGTGGGGGTCGGTCCAGGCCGAGAGCAGTTTGTTCGCCCGTCGTGAGCCGCAGCGTCGTCATAGGCTCGGGCGCTCGTGAGCACGCGTTGGCGTGGGCCCTTTCGAGAAGCGGAGACGTGATCGTCACGCCGGGTAACCCTGGTATTGCGGCGCATGGATTCACGTGCGTCGATGCCCCCGCGACTGAGTTAGACGCCGACTTGTTCGTCGTCGGACCAGAGGAGCCCCTCGTTGGTGGTCTCGCCGATCGACTTCGTGCGCAGGGAAAGGTGGTCGTCGGTCCGGGGAGCGACGGTGCGCAGCTGGAAGGTTCCAAGGCGTACATGAAGGAGTTCCTCGCGGCGGCGGGCGTGCCGAGCGCGCACTACGGCGCGTTTCGCGACGAGGCACTCGCGATTGCGTTTCTCGAGACGATGCAAGCGCCCTACGTGATCAAGACCGACGGTCTCGCCGCCGGAAAGGGTGTGCTCGTCACCGACGATTTCGACGAAGCGCGTCGTGACGTCGAGGACAAGCTGCGCGGTGTCGTGTTCGCCGGCGCCGGTTCGACCGTCGTGATCGAAGAGGGGCTCAAGGGAGAAGAGTGTTCGCTCACCGTCTTATGTGACGGCACCAAGGCCGTGGCGCTCGCCGCCGCCCAGGACTTCAAGCGAGTGGGTGACGCGGACGAGGGTCCCAACACTGGTGGGATGGGTGCGTACGCGCCCATGTTGCGGGTCGATGCGGTGCTCGAGGACGAGTTGATGGGTATGATCATCGCACCGACATTGCGAGAACTCACGACGCGTGGCATCGACTTTCGTGGCGTGCTCTACGCGGGCATCATGCTCACACCCGACGGGCCTAAATTGCTCGAGTACAACGTCCGATTTGGTGACCCCGAGACCGAGGTCCTTGCGCCGCTCTACGGCTCGGCACTCTTTGACCTGCTCTACGGCGTGGGAGCGGGCGCCCTTACGACAACCCCTTCGACCAGCGATTTCGCGGTGACGGTCGTCCTCGCTTCGCACGGCTATCCGGCGTCTGCTCGTCACGGCGACCTCATTCACGGACTCGGCACTGACGGCCAGCTCGCCCAACACCGCGAGGGTGTCACCGTCTTTCACGCCGGTACTCGTCGCGACGCTGATGGCCGCTTCGTGACCGCGGGTGGACGCGTCCTCGCCGTCACGGGCGTCGGATCGTCGATGGCGCTCGCGAGGAATCGCGCCTACGACGCGGCAGCGCTCGTAACCTTTGAAGGAAGGGTGATGCGTCGCGACATTGCCCTTGCCGTGATCTAGAGGAGTGACATGATTCCGAGGTACTCCCCCCCAGACGTTGCCGCGCTGTTCAGTGATGAGAATCGTTTCGACACGATGCTCGAAGTTGAATTGCTCGCCGCCGAAGCCCTCGCGAAGGAGGGCGTGTTGCCGGCGAATGACGTGGCGGTCTTGCGAACTCGGCGCCCGGTCATCGATGCGCAGTTCGTCGCTGACGTCGACGCTCGTGAATTGGTCACCAACCACGACACAGCCGCATTCGTCGACGTGGTGCAGTCACGCATCGGACTTCCGGAGGGTGCGTGGATTCATTATGGCCTGACGTCCTCCGATGTCGTTGACACGGCGTTGTGTCATACGTTGAGTCGCGCCATGGACATCGTCATCAAAGAAGCGCTCGCGTATCGTGACGCTCTCACCACTCGGGCGTTCGAGACCATTGACTGGCCGATCACGGGCCGCACACACGGGATGCACGCTGAACCCACGACCTACGGAGCGAAATTTTCCCTCTTCGCTCTCCAAGTACAACGCGACATTGAACGCGCTCAACATGCGCGCAGCGCCATCGCCGTCGGGAAACTTTCCGGAGCCGTAGGGACCTATTCCAACATCGACCCTTCGGTCGAGGCGTACGTCTGTGCCACTCTCGGATTGGTGCCGGTGCCTGCGACCCAAGTGATTGCACGGGATCGACACGCGGAAGTCCTCTACGCCCTAGCGGCGCTCGGTACCTCCATGGAGCAGTTCGCCCTCGAGGTCCGACTGTTGGCCCGAAGTGAAGTCGGTGAGGCGGAAGAACCCTTCGGCGTGGGGCAAAAAGGTTCCTCCGCGATGCCACACAAGCGAAACCCGGTGTTATCGGAGAGGTTATGCGGCCTCAGCAGGATCCTTCGCGGTTATCTCGTCGCCGGACTGGAGGACGTGGCGCTGTGGCACGAGCGAGATATCTCACACTCGAGCGTCGAGCGCGTCGTATTGCCCGACGCGCTGCAATTGTGCGTCTACATGTTGCGCAAGGCGACCGGACTGGCGAGCGGACTCGTGTTATACCCCGAACGAGCGCTCGAAAACTTGACGACGACGTCGCTCGGACTCGTGTTCTCACAGTCGGTGCTGCTCGCACTGGTAGATTCGGGCATGTCGCGCGATGATGCGTACCGGATCGTGCAAGCGTGCGCACGAACCGCCATCGAGGAGCGACGTAATTTCCGTGACGTCGTGAACGATGACCCCGCCGTCACCTTGAGCAATGACGCACTCGAGAGGTGTTTCGATGCGCAACGCCTACTCGCGCATCGTGGTCGATTCTTGGAGGCGTTGACGTGGGCGAGGTGACCGGCGAATTACGCCACGTCTATTCGGGAAAAGTGCGCGATCTCTACGAGATTGACGACCAGCACCTCTTGATGGTGGCGACGGATCGACTGAGTGCTTTTGACATCGTCATGAATGAGCCAATACCTCAGAAGGGTCGGGTCCTTACGGGCTTGACGAACTATTGGTTGACCGAGTCGGCGATTGACGTCGCACACTCGCTGGTGTCGTGTGATCCAAAGATCATCGAAGTGACCGTACCTGGCTTTTTGGAACGCGCCGAATGGCACGGGCGTAGCATGCTCGTTCGACGTTGCGAGATGTTGGCACTGGAATTCATCGTGCGTGGTCGGCTCGCGGGTCAGGCATTCGAGGAATACGAGGCACGGGGCACCATCAGTGGAATGGGCATCCCATCAGGGATGAAACTCACTGACGCTTTTGCGGCGCCGCTGTTCACTCCGTCGACGAAGGCAACGTCGGGACACGACGTCTATATCGATCTGGAGACCGCTCGGGGCGTCGTCGGCGCTGACGTTTTGGACCACGCCATGTCGATCTGTCTGGCACTGTTCTCGACAGCGGCGGACGTTCTCGCAGAAGCGGGTCTCGTGCTCGCGGATACGAAATTCGAACTTGGCTACTTGGACGGCGAGCTCGTTGTCTGCGACGAGGTCGTGACGCCGGACTCGTCGAGGATCTGGCCCGCGGACCTCGTGCGTTCTGGCGAGACGCCACCGTCGTTCGATAAACAGCCCTTTCGTGATTGGCTCTCGAATCAAGGTTGGGATCGCACGCCACCTCCACCATCAGTTCCTCAGGAGATCGTTGACATCACGTCGCGTCGTTACGTCGAGTGCTACGAACGAGTGACCAGACATGCACTCGCTGACTGGTACGGTGAGTAGACGTGAACTACCCCGTTATTGTCGACGTCACCTTGCGTGAAGGGATTGCCGATCCTGAGGGTGCCACTATTGAGCGCGCCTTGCCGGCGCTCGGATTTGTCGGCGTCTCGCACATGCGTGCGGGCAAGTCGTTTCGAATGGACATTGACGCTGAGAGCGAGTCCGCCGCCCTCGAAAAGGCCGCCGCGCTCGCCGAGCGTCTTTTGTCCAATCCCGTGATTGAAAACGCCTCTGCCCGCAGTGGCGCCAAAGGGTAGGTCGTCGTGACGATTGGCGTTGTTGTGTTCCCCGGTTCGAATTGTGAATACGACGCGCTCGTCGCGGTGCAGTCCCTGGGTGTCGACGCCGAATTCATTTGGCACACGAGCACCGATGTCGAGGGATTTGACGGTGTGATCCTTCCCGGTGGGTTCGCGCACGGTGATTATCTTCGCCCCGGTGCCCTCGCCCGGTTCTCGCCCGTCATGGAGGCGGTCGCAGCCTTTGCCTCCTCGGGGGGTGCCGTTTTGGGGATTTGTAACGGTTTCCAGGTGCTCACCGAAGCGGGATTGCTACCGGGCGCGTTGCAGAAGAACATTGGGCTGACGTTTCTTTGTCAGCCCACGACCCTCATCGTCCAATCGACGTCGTCGGTGCTGACGAGGGGGGCTACGAAGGGCCAGGAACTCGTCGTGCCAATCAACCACTTCTCTGGGGCGTACACCTGTGACGACGCGACGTTCGCGTCACTTGAGGCGCACGACCAGATCGTGCTTCGTTATAAGGAAAACCCGAATGGTTCGCGCGGCGACATCGCCGGTGTGTGCAACGTCGAGGGTAACGTCGTAGGTCTCATGCCCCACCCCGAGCGTGCGATGTCGACATTGCTGGGAAGTGACGATGGCCGAATTCTTCTCGAAGGCTTCGTGCGCGCTCCGGTGGGCGCCCGCTAGTTCGTCGTCGATGACGCCATCGATTCGACGACTTATAAAGATCTGTTACCTGCTCGCGTTGATGATCGTGGCGTATTGGGTCCTGTGGTTCGCGCATCGCTCTCTCGTGGCGTCAGAAAACACGAGGGTCTACATGAATTTCGAACAAGCCTTCCCACTCGCCGACGGTTTCATCGTGAGCTTCTTGCTGCTGTCAGCGTGGGCGCTACGTCGGGGTTCGTCGCTCGCCGTGTTGTTTCTTTTGCTGGGGGCTGGCTCGGGTTTCTACCTCGGGGGAATGGACGTTCTCTTTGACCTCGAACACGGAATCTGGCTGAAAGGTTCGAATGGAATCATCGAGCTGTGCATCAACATCGCGACCTTCGTCGCGGCGACGACACTCGCGCGCTTTACGTGGCGCGCGCGTCGCGCGCTCGATCACGACACGAGCAGAACGACACCACGTGCCAGGTAGTTTGGAAGAGTGACGCCAGCCCCTGAGCCCTTACATCGCGCGCTCGGACTCAGTGATGACGAACTGCGTCAGATTGTCTCGGTGCTCGGTCGTGATCCCAACGCACTCGAACTCGCGCTCTACGGCGTGATGTGGAGTGAGCATTGTTCATACAAGTCGTCGAGAATCCACCTGAGGCGCCTACCCAGTGAGGGTGCACACGTGCTCGTCGGACCAGGGGAGAACGCCGGGGTCATCGACGCGGGTGACGGCATCGCGGTCGCGATTCGTATCGAGAGCCACAACCACCCTTCGGCGATTGAGCCCTATCAAGGTGCGGCGACCGGCGTAGGGGGGATCCTTCGCGACGTCTTCACCATGGGCGCTCGTCCGCTCGCGCTCATGGATCCTTTGTTCTTCGGTGAACTTGAGGACGCCCGTCAGAGGTGGCTCGTCGAAGGGGTCGTCGCCGGCATTTCTGGTTACGGCAATTCAGTGGGGGTCCCCACGATCGGTGGCGAGTTGACTTTTGACGAGTGTTACGCGTCCAATCCGCTCGTCAACGTGCTCTGTTGTGGTGCGCTTCCTCGCGAGCGTCTGGTGTTGGGTGTCGCCTCGGGCGTCGGGAATCTCGTGGTGTTGCTCGGTTCGTCGACCGGTCGTGACGGGATTGGCGGGGTCTCGGTGCTCGCGTCGGCTGGTTTCAGCGGTGAGGACGGCGCCGAATCACTCGACGACGCGAAGCGTCCGAGCGTGCAAGTGGGCGATCCCTACGAAGAAAAACGTCTTATCGAAGCGTGTCTCGAATTACTCGACCAAGGACTCGTGCTCGGAATTCAAGACCTCGGCGGGGCCGGACTCATTTGCGCCACGTGTGAAACCGCAGCGCGCGGCGGAGTGGGCATGGACGTGGACATCACTGCGGTGCCGCTCCGTGAAGCGGGGATGCAGCCCTTCGAGATCATGACCTCCGAAAGCCAAGAGCGCATGCTCGCTATCATCACACCACAGAACTGGGACGACGTCGCTCGTCTGTGTGCGAAGTGGGAGGTGCGTGCGAGCATTGTTGGTCATGTTGTAGAGCCCAGCATCGACGAACACGGCAACGCCGTTGGCATGTTGAGGGTTCGTCGAGGATTCGATGGAGAGATTTTGGGCGAGGTACCCGCCAAGTCCCTCGCCGACGAAGCCCCACTCTACGATCGACCAAGGACGCGCCCGTCGACACTCGACGCAGTGCGTGCCAATGAGCCAATCATCGATGCGGGCGGTGCATCGAAAAACGAGGAACTACTTGAACTCCTCATTGATCCGGCGTGGGTGTATCGCCAGTACGACTC
>PLRK01000036.1 GCA_003163875.1 Acidimicrobiaceae bacterium
AAGGTCGCGACACCCACCGTGGCACTCTGGTGGCCCGCGCTCAAGCGCAGCGCGTGAGCGGAGTAACTGACCTGAAGCCCACTTGCTTTTGTCTCGTGCAACGTTCGAGCGATAGACGGTGTGCTGAGGACCGCTCGTTGCAAGCCAATCGGAGCATGCGACAAAGAGGTCGAAGCACTCGTCGACGCTGGCGCGACGTTCGTTCGCGCGACACCGGACGGCGAACTGATGAGAGCAGCGGATCCGACGACCAACAAGCTCACCAACACGCCAATCGCCGCGGCTCGCACGTCATGACGCCACCGCGAAGGGCGACGCGTCATCGAATTAAGTCGTGTGTGCGCAACTCCAATTGTGGAGTTGCGCAACGCCACGGTGAGCGACGAAAGTCCATTCGACGGCGTCGAAACCTGTGCGCTGCCTTCGTGGAAGTGGAAATGGAATCGCGCATGAAGCATGTCGTCTCACTTTGGCTGGTTAGAGGGAAGAAATTATTATCAGTGATGGTAGTGAGCAACCACTGATTCGTTCAATGCAACATTTCTAAATTATTTATCTATTCCCTCTTCCTCGATTGTGATTGAGATCTATCTGGTCAAAGGCAACGTAAGCCTCCGTTGTTCTCTCGCACCACTTCTTCTTTAGGTCACCAGTGAAAGCGATCAGCGTTGGAACCACAAGTTCGAACGTAGGTTTGCAGCAGTTTGTCGGACTCATCAAAGGAAACGTCATTCGCAACGCAACGATCAATCTTGTTGTAATTGCGTCTTTGAACTCGAAGGACAAACTACCAAGGGCTTCGAAGGGAAGTGACTTGTTTCTCCGTTCGGNNCCGTTCGGCGTTTGGTGGAGTTTTGAGTTGATTTAGGCTGTAATTATCTCAATTTCCTCGATTTAGGGAGAACGGCTTGGTCAAGGTAGCGGGCGCATTGAAACTCGTTGCGTGCGCACGCCCAGGCCACGCATCGAGCTTCATTCGTCGCAACGGAACGCAAAAGCGGCGATATCTCCTACCAGCGCTACCAATGCCAACCACTCAATGGAGCCGACGTTCACTCCTTCCGGGTTCCGATCGTGGCACAATATGCTCCCCAACCAGCGCCGATAGCTCTACCCGAGCGCTGCGAACTACATCCGAGCAGCCGCGTGCGCCGTGATGGCAAGACGAAGACCCGCCGAGGTGTCGAGCGTCAGCGCTACCTCTGCTTCCCCAAGAACGGCGACGATCCTCACCGCTTCACCCCTGCGCTTCTGCGCCCTTGTCGTCGTACTCTTGTTTTGTGACGCTCCGCCACTGCCGGAAGCCCCAAACCTAAATCGCCCCAGCGGGCTTATTTCCGGCCTAAATCAACTCAAAACTCCACCAAACGCCGAACGGTACTCCATCAAACGCCGAATGCTATAAGAGGTTTGGAGCATTTCGAGTTAAAAATCCCAACTTTCCGAGTTAATAATCGTCAGATGCGTACCCTAGAGGCCAAGTGCCATAAGGCGGAGACTTATGTATATTCCTCACAAAATGAACGATTTCGTCTTGGGTGGACCAATTAGCTCACCGCTCAGCATTGATCGGAATCGAGCCCGACGTACCCAAGCATCAACCCGTCGAAGTTCGGCGAACAATGTGCGAGCGAATGATTCCGCCGACGATGTAAGGATTCACGTTGTCTGCTCTTCGCGCGCCGGTGCGATGTTCGCCTCGAGTTCACCCGACGGGTAAAGGCCAAGGTAGACCAGCGCGGCGACGATGCCACCCAAAAGTGGCGCGACAATGAAGACCCACAATTGGCTGAGTGCTGCTCCGCGGACCATAAGTGCTGGGCCCAAGCTGCGGGCGGGATTCACTGAGGTGCCGTCGAGCGGAATGCCAATTATGTGGACCAGCACCAGGGAGAGACCAATCACGAGGCCAGCGACCATGGCGTTTGACGCGCGGCGCGTGACGGCAAGAATCGTGAAGACGAAGATGAACGTGAGTATGACTTCCACTACGAACGCGCCGTCACCATTCAAGCCGATGATCGAGTGACTACCGTAGCCGTCGGTGCCGAGGCCTTGGGTGGTCTTCGAATAACTGGGAACCCAATGGAAGATTCCGTACAGAGCGGCCGCGCCCGCGATTCCGCCCACCACTTGCGCGATCCAATACCCGATTGCATCAACGAGGGAGATTCGTCGAGAGAAGAGGAAGCCAATGGTCACGGCCGGGTTCACGTGACAGCCCGAGATCGGGCCAATCGCATAGACGAGAGCCATTAAGACGAGTCCGAACGCGAGGGCGGTGGCGATAACACCAGCCGAGGTACTCGCCCCAGCAATTTTGAAGCCGAAGCTGAGCGTCGCAGTGCCGACGCCGAAGAAGACGAGAACAGCGGTACCTAGTAGCTCGGCAAACAACGCCCTGGACTTCATGAGACCTCCGATCGTGGAATACAAAAAGACATTACGCAGTATCAGCGTTCTGCGGGCGGACGCTCACGTTTCGCGTCCAATCACCTCGAACAATCCCCGCCCGTGCAGAGCGATCCGATGAATCGCGTTGTTTTGATTAAGGTCGGCAAGTTGGGACTTAGTCCAGACCGCAGGTGCTTCTAAGTCCGAGTTGGCGCTTTCAAGATTCTTCTCGTAATCGGTGCAAGAACTGTTGCTGTTCCCTTACTCGGTACAGATTTCGTCGAGCTTGGCGAGGCTCGCCGCCATCGACTCAAGGACCGTATTCTTTCCATTTATCCACGTCGCGCCACCAGAGAGAAGTTCGTCCGCCAACGGGCTGTAGTCAAAGACCTCGGTGACGACGGTGGCGTCGTCACCGTCCGGAGCGAGAATGTAGCCCCAACGGTAACCGGCGGGGATGCCGACTTTCGTTGGATCATTCCCGGGGGTCCGAGAAGAGTCTCCGGGCGCTGGCTCCCAAAAAATTCGTCGATCCGGCTCGAACTCCACCACGTAGTTGAGCATGAGGTAGTCGTCGCCAAGGCGATGCATCTTCATGATGAAGGTGTCGCCGACGCCCGAGATGGGACTGTCGACGTCGACTCCTCGGAGCATGTCGGAACCGTCGAATTCTTGGTGGCGTTGCGGACTTGCCAAGATGGCAAAAATGGAAGCCGCCGGTGCGTCAATCCTGCGTGATACTTCAAATGCCTTGCCCGCCATTGTCAGTGCTCCCGTCAGTCCGGACGGCTTGCGTTGTTGACACGTCGGTAAGGCGAACTTGCCGTCAAGAGTTCGATTTAGACTTTAGGCGTGAAGGATTCCTACGCCCAGGAGATTCTGGGCCACGTCGACTCCGCGAGGGAAATTTCGACGCGCACGATTGGTGAAGCCTGGCTCGACGTTGCCGAGAAGATTGTCAAGGACGGACAGGTCGGAACGTACGATGGTCTGGCAATTCGTGAACTTATCCTGACAACGCTCCGGGTGAGCAATCCACGTAATCAGGACAAACTCATCGATCAATTAGCGGATCCAATGCGTTTGCAATGGATGCGTGCGAATTTCACTCAACCAGCACAAGTTCGTGAACTCGGTGGCGCGGACAGTTACGCAACTCGTCTCTATAACTACGATCATCAGGGCATTGATCAGATTGCGTGGGTGATCGAGCGACTTCGAGATGATGCGTCATCTCGAAGTGCCACAATCACCACTTTTCAACCACTCACCGACACGACGTACATACCGTGTGTCAGTTTGCTCGATTTTTATGTTCAAAACGATCGACTCAATCTCGTTGTGTATGCACACAGCATCGATTTTGGCACGAAAGGTTTTGCGAACCTCGTGGAACTTGCCTATGTGCAGGAACAAGTCGCGGAATCACTCGCCATCGAAATTGGTCACCTTACCCTCATCGTAAAATCAGCCCACATTTACGAAGCGGACGTCGAGGGAATGAAGGGCGTTCTTTTGTCACAATGTGACGTCAGGTAAATTCGTGACGATGGAAATCCGCTGCCCAATCTTCGATGTGTTGCCACGTCGGAAACACTGACGTCGATTCTTTCGTTCACTGACTCAATAGTGTGACTCTCTCGTCTGACGCAAAGCGGCTTCGAACTCGATGGGGTCGATATTCGTCATTGGGACTCGCGTTCGTGGGCATCGTGAGTCTTATTGCGGCGTTTCAGTTGAATGCTTCGGATGCACGCGCAGCATCATCACAAGATTGGCCACCTTTCGTACTTGTCACCGGGTTGCTACTCATTGGTTTGATGGCCGACGAGGATCGGCTCTTTGCGTGGGCGGGTCACCAACTCGGAAGGATTTCCTCCAACGGTTTCGTGCTTTTTCTTGGAGCGGCCGCAATCATCGTGAGCGTGACCGCACTGCTCAACTTGGACACATCTGTTGCTTTCCTGACGCCGGTATTGATCTACACCGCGAGAAGTCGAGGAGGGGGCGAAGCACCGCTGCTCTACGGTTGTTTGCTCCTTTCGAATGCCGGTTCGTTGTTTCTTCCAGGCTCTAATCTGACCAACTTGATCGTCTTTGGCACTTCGCCAGTGCGTGGTGCGGTCTTTTTGAGTGACATGTGGGCTCCCGCGCTTGCTGCTGCCTTGGTGACCGCGATCGTGGTCGCGATGATGTCGCGACGAGAACTGAAAGTGGTCGTGAGAGCGGACGAACAATCTGTTCGTCCAATTATCGGCGTTGGTCTGGTGGTAGTTATTGTCGCCACCGTATTGATGTTGAGCCTTCGTTCGCCCGCTCCTTGGGTGGCGGGCGTGGGGGTGGCCGCGACCGTGAATCGATTGGTCGTACGAAAGACGCGCATCGATTCCATCGTTGAAGTGCTCGGCGCGCCGATTCTCGTCGGTCTCTTTGGTGTCGCCGTCATTTTCGGGACCATAGGGCGGACGTGGTCAGGTCCCTCGGTGTTGCTCTCGCATCTCGGGACATGGCCCACCGGTGCGTTGGCGGCGTTGGGTTCAGTTTTGTTCAACAACTTGCCCGTTGCATCGCTCGTGGCCGCCCGCCCTCCGCTGCATCCGTTTGCACTTCTCGTGGGACTTAATCTCGGACCGAACCTCTTCGTCACTGGGTCCTTGGCATGGCTGTTGTGGTTGCGAACGGCGCGAAAGGCGGGCGCGTCGCCGTCAATTGGGATCGCAAGTCGTTACGGTGCGTTTGTCGTCCCAGCTTCGATGGCGGCAGCGCTTGCGGTTCTCAAGCTCAAAGGGCTCCACTGAACGTTGAGGGTCGCCAGATAAGCAACGTAGACGCGGTGGATTCTTGTGTGCGACGACCATGTCGTCACTGTGGATCATTCGACGTAGTTCGAATCGAGTGGGTTGCAACTCAGACTCGTCAGTTCGAGTCGTGGGAAGCGATGCTTTTAGGCTCCGACGTTGATCGCGTTGACTTTCGCCACAGAGATCGTCACCACAACTCGCAAGTCGTCCGGGCCGTCGTGCATTCGCACGTCGGCACCATATTTTTGCCGGACCTTGTCGACGAGGACGAAATTCATATCTGGCGTGACCACGGCGTCACCTCGCAATTCCAGATAGCGACTCGGCTTCGCGAGATCGAGAATGAAGAGACAACACTGCGGGCGCGTCTGCAGGTTTTTGGTCTTCTGGCGACTGGTGTTGAGCGACACGAGAAGAGAGCCCGCATCATCGTAAATGAACCACACCTCGGAGAGTTGGGGCCGGCCGTCAGGTCCAATCGTGGCGAGCGTCGCGACGTCGCTCTGGAGAAGGTCGCGGTGAGATTCTGGTATTTCAGTCATCGCCATTTGACGATACAGGGAAGCGGCGACGTTACGACACGTGGTTTCTGGCATTGAAATTAGGTTCATCGGAGTTGTACCTCATTGACGTAGAGGATTGCCGCTCTCGAGCGTGGACACGCCGAAGCCTCGATGCTCGCGATTGTGCCGATGTCCCTTGACGTCGACGACTGCACGCTCTAGATGAGTCCGCCATCCGCGTAGAGGACCTGCCCGTTTATCCAGCGTGAGGGTCCCGCGAGGAAGGTAACGATCTCGGCGATATCGTCGGGCTCACCGAGGCGACCCATCGCCGAGGCACGTGCCGCCAGATCGATGGTCGACTTTTCCTTGCCGTCGAGAAACATTGAGGTAGCGGTGGGTCCGGGTGCAACGGTATTGACCGTGATGTTCCTCCCGCGCAATTCCTTGGCGAGGATCATGGTGATGACGTCGACGGCGCCTTTCGATGCCGCGTAGGCCGCGTACGTCGGAACGGAGCGTCTGATCACCGACGTGGAAAAGTTAATGATGGCGCCGCCATCACGAAGTCGTTGAGCAGCGAGTTGGTCGACCACGAAGGTCCCACGCACGTTGGTTCGAAGCACACGGTCGAGTTCGTTGAGATCGAGGTCAGCGAGTAGCGAATTAATCAGGGTTCCCGCGGTGTGCACCACGACGTCGATACCACCAAAGCGCTCCTCGGCGCGGTCAAAGAGCTCACGCATGTGCCTCTCGTCCGCGACGTCGCCACTTAAGGCGATTGCAGTGCCGCCACTCTCTTCGATCCGTGCTACGACGTGCTGGGCGCGATCATGGTTGTTCGCGTAGTGGACGACGACCTGCTGACCCTCCTGGGCCAGTCGGGCGGCGACGACTTCGCCAATGCCCCCGGACCCTCCCGTCACGATGGCCACCCTTGGTTCCTGAGAGTTCACGACGTACCCTTCAGCGACGACTGGGTCGCATCGACGAATTGCTCACAACTTAGGTGTGCGGTCGCGTACGTGGCGCACGCGCACGACGGAATCCATTGAGTGCCAAGGCCGCGACTGCGCCGTCTCGATTCTCGTGTTCGGCGTGCGGATCGCAGCAGTTAATGGGGCAGTGCGCCGTCAACGTTCACGGAAGCACGAAGCTTTTCACCATTGAGGTCTTGATTCGCCGCGCCGCAGAACGACGACAGTGCTTGATGGCCCAATCATTGTCTCACCTCGATTGCCCAGTTATTTATTTGACGACGATTTCGCCCGTCATGTACTGGTGGATGCTGCATATGTAGTCGTAGGTACCGGGCTTGGTAGGGGCCTTGAAGGTTTTGGTCTTGCCGGGGTTGACGTTACCGGTGTTGAACTTTCCGTCGGTCGCCGTGAGCGTGTGCGCGACCTGGTCCTTGTTGGTGACCTTGATGGTTTCGCCCGGAGTGACCGTGATCTTCATGGGCATGAACATGAAGTTGTGGATGGTGATGGTGACGCTCTTGGTTGCCATGCTGCTGGCGCCAGCGTTCTGGGTGATGCTTATCGCACCACCCGCCAACAGCAGGGTGGCGCTCAGCACCACGACTGCCACCCTGCTGTTGATGAGTGAACGCATTTAGACCGCCTGATTGATGGGACTGAACGCCAGAGTAGCGCCGCCGGAGGTCTGGATGCCCGGGTATTCGCCGAGCACGTAGTACAGAATCGCGATGTGCTGCATCTCCACTGGCTGAATCGACGCGGACAACCCAATTGCGGCCTTGCTCATCAATTTGGACGTCTCGGCTTGGTAGGTCTCCGCCGCAATCGTCTCGAGCGTGAGTGCGAGCTCGGCGAGTTGGGCCACGTCGGTCACCTTGGCGAAGTCCGCGTTGACCGTCGGTGCCAGCGTGGGATTCACCTCGGTCACCTTGGCCTTTCCATTCGATGCGAGCACCGCGTTCCACGCCTCGGCGTGTTGGGTGTGCTGGGCGAGGGCCGTGGTGACGAAAGTACCGACCGCCGGGGGGACGGTGCCGAGCTTTCCAGCGGTGGCGGCTTTGAGACCCGCGTTGTACGCGTACACCGCGAGGTTCTCCAAACTCGCCGCCACCGCCGCCACCGCCAGGTCGCCCTTCAGACCGGCCGGGGGGAAGGTCTTCGAGGTGAGCACCGACGATGTCGCTGGCTTTTGCAAGGTGGCCGCTCCTGCGAGCAAGGGGCTGAGCCCCGCGCTCAAGATGGCACCACCCGCGACCGCGCCTCCGACCCCGAGCAGGAACGTGCGTCGACTGGTCGAACGCGCTTGGGTGTTGTCACTCAAGTTGTCGATCATGTTCGACACGCCTTCCCACATCGCCGGCATGCCCACGTCGTGGTGCATGTCGTCGAGTTCGCGCGTCATCGCGAGTAATTCGCTCTCGGTCCCTTGGAAACCGACGTTGTTCAGATTCTTCTTTTTCACTTGACTGCTCCTTGTGTGGCCGGTGCTGCGGTGTTGGTCTTGTAGAAGGCATTCGGGAATCCGACACTGCCGGCGGCCGCAGGAAGCATTCCCGCGGTGCCAGGTGCTAGGGAAATCAATTGCGGCGCGCCCGCGTTAAGCAGCGCCTGGACGGCGAGCAACACCGCCACGTGTTGGGCTTCGACACCCATCACGCTCGCGAACAGCGCCTTGTTCACCGATGACGCGACCAACGTGGTGTCCTTCACGTAGGTCTCCGCGGCGATGTTCTCGAGCTCGAGGGCGAGTCCCACGACGCCGAGCGTCCCCTTGGCAGCGCTAGCCCCCGAGAGGCTCGCGACCGCCTTGTTCACGACCGGGACGAACGCCGGGTCGGGCTTGGTCTGCGCCTTGCCGCCGAGTGCCTTCGCCGCCGCGTTGAACGCGTCAGCGTGTTGGGCGTGCTGGTTCATCGTCACGCGCGCGAACTTGTTGACGACGGCGTTCGCCGAGGAACTGCCGATGTAGGGCAACGTCAGCGCGGTCTTGTACGTCGCGACGGCGAGGTTCTCGATCGACGCTGCGGTCTGCAGGATTTGAATGTCCTGGGAACTAGACGCCGACGCCGCGGACGCGAGTGCGCCGACCAACGTCAAGCCACCCGCTGCGGCGAGCAGTGGCGCCGTCGTCAAACTCGAGAGCACGCCTCGCTTGTGCTCTTCGTGAAACTGTAGGTTCTCGTTCGGTTCCGAGGGACTTGCCGCGCGGTTCACCTCAACCAATTCGTCGAGCGCCTCGTGCGTCGGACGCATGGCGTCCGCCTGTAAGTCCTGGGACTCCTCGAGCAACTCTGCGAGTGCTCTCTGGTCTACATTCATTGCATCTCCTCCTTGGGTAGGTTCACTACCTATTCGGAGGCGCCGAAAACACGGATGTCGCCGAGAGCGGATTTTTTCGAAAACTTTGGCGGGCGCATTTGGTGCAAGACTTGGCTTCGGTGACCTCCTGCAGCAGGACATGGTTTTGCGCTCGGACCAGAAAAACGACATCCGACCTTCCCGCCGGCAACGAATAAGAGGGGTATGGACGACATCAGCGAGGCGAGTGACGCCCAACTAGTCACGATGATCGGGCGCTACGACGAGGTGGCCCTCGCCGAGGCCTATCGGCGCCACGGTGGCGCCGTGTTCGGACTCGCCCGCAGGGTCCTCAACAGTGCAGTCGAGGCTGAAGACGTGACCCAAGAGGTGTTCCTACGGCTGTGGAACCAACCTGATCGGTTCGATCCGACGCGAGGGTCGCTTCGCTCCTTTCTCCTGGCTCAGTCGCACGCTCGTGCGGTCGACGCCATCCGATCACTCAACGCACGACGCAACCGTGAAGTCAAGGACGCGAGCAAGACCGCTCGTTCTGGCTACGACATGCAACATGAGGCGTGGGACATCGCGCTCGCGGACCAGGTGACGCGAGCACTAGAAGAATTGCCCGACGAGGAGCGACAAGTCATCCAACTCGCGTACTTCGAGGGTCACACCTACGTGAAGGTCGCCGAGATTTTGCAACAACCTGAAGGGACCGTCAAGAGCAGAATTCGCAGTGGCATGCGACGGATGCGCGCGGTCCTGAACGAAGCGGGAATCCAAGGAGTAGAGACATGAAGCACGATGAAGCCTACGAACTGCTCGCAGCGCTCGCACTAGATGCCGTCGACGACCACGAGCGACTCGTCATCGAAGAGCACGTCGCGACCTGCCCGAAGTGTCGAAGCGAGCTCGATAGTTTGCTCGAAGTGGCGGGAGCGTTGGGCAACTCGGTTGATCCGCTACCCGAAGGTCTGTGGACGAGCATTTCTAGTCGGATCTACGACAACGGCGATGTGGCACATCCCATGCCGGTACTCGCCTACGACAACGGTGCGCGGGTCGTCTCATCGCAGCGACGCCACGTGCGACGACCTGCACAGCGCACCGTGTTCTCGTCGCTCGGCGCGGTGGCGGCGGCCCTGATCGTGGTGCTCGCGGTGAGTCTCGCGAACCAAACGAATCGTGCGTCCAATCTGCAGCACCAACTCGTCAACGAGAGCGCCACGAGCGCCGCATTGGCGACACCTGGTCACACGGTGGTCGACATGGCGAGCTCGACGCAGGCGGATCTGGCCTCATTCGTGCTCGTACCTGATGGACGTGGGTACTTGATCAGTTCGCATCTGCCGACGCTGCCGGTGGGCGACACCTATCAACTCTGGGGTGTCATCAACGGCAAGCCAATCTCGATTGCCATCATGGGAACCAGCCCGCGCAAGGTGACCTTCACGGTGTCGGGCTCAAAGCCCACCCTTCTCGGTATCACGGTGGAACCAACGGGCGGTTCGCCCATTCCGACGAGTGCAATGGTGGCGTCGGGAGCCGTCGAGGATTGACGGTGGTTAGTGGCGCTTTGACGTACGAAGCATTAGTGCGACCGCGAGCACGAAGACGAGAATCGAACCCACTTCGAAGCCGAATGCCTCTTTCGCGAACGGCGCGAACCACGAATCGCGGAATCCTAAGAAGCCGCGAGTCACTGACAGCAAGAATCCGACCAACGTTGACGCGACAAAGCCGGCCGCAATGACCGCGGTCCACAGCTCTCGAAACGCGAGGATCAAGAGCACGATGACGACGCCACTGATCGCTTGGAGTAGGAAGAGCCACCCAATCGTCGGGATGTGACGGTAACCGTCGTCGTGCCAAAGATGCCAGTGGATATAACTCGTGACGAGCAGTCCTGCCGCGCCGGCGAGGAGGATGACGGTGGTCAACGCACGCTGTCGCGGCTCGGGACGGCGACGAAGAAATTCGATGAGCATGTTCATTATTCTTGTTCGTTGCGCGTCGCCGCGTGGATGAAAACGTTTCGCGATTCACGCGAGGCACCTCGTATCGTCCTTGTTGATGAGCGATGGGGACGCCTGGGATGCGGGGGATGGACCACGAAATACTCTAGAAACACTGGAAAAGGTAACTTTGGGCATGGGGCCGTCGCACGTCGAGATTGATCCCAAGGTCGCCTGGGATGAAGTGTTCAGCGCCCCTGGGAAACCCCGACCGATCTATCGCAAAGTCGTCGACGAAATCGGCCGATACGGCGAAGGCGAGTTGCAGAACCGCTTCGACCAGCTCGGGCGCACGTTCCGCGAGCGCGGGGTCACGTTTGCCCACGACGGCGAGGAGCGTCCTTTCCCGCTGGACCTCATCCCTCGGATCATCAGCGCGGTCGAATGGGACACTCTCGCGAGCGGCATCCGACAGCGCGTGCTCGCCCTCGAGGCGTTCCTCGGTGACGTCTATCAAAAGGGCGTGTGCTTCGACGACGGGGTCATCCCTCGCCATTTGATCACCTCGAGCCAGCACTTTTGCCGCGAAGCCGTCGGCATCGTGCCCTCAAATTCGCCCCGAATCACCGTCTCGGGCGTCGACTTGATTCGTGACGAGGAGGGCCACTTCCGCGTCCTCGAGGACAATTTACGCATCCCCTCAGGCGTGTCCTACGTGATTGAGAATCGACGCGCCATGACGCAGAGCTTCGGGTCGCTTTTCTCCAATCAGCGGGTGCACCCCGTCGACGAATATCCCCAGCGCCTGCTCGCGGCACTTCGTCGTTCGGCCCCCGAAGAGGTCCGTGACCCGACCGTCGTCGTCCTCACGCCAGGAGTACACAACGCCGCCTATTTCGAGCACGTCTTGCTCGCGCGGCTCATGGGTGTCGAGCTCGTTGAGGGCAGCGACCTCGTGACAGTTGGTAACCGGGTGCAGCTGCGAACGACCGAGGGCGAACGACCGGTGCACGTCATCTATCGTCGCGTGGACGACGAGTGGCTCGACCCGGTGCATTTTCGACCCGATTCACTCATTGGTGTCGCCGGGGTCGTCAACGCGGCGCGGGCGAACACGGTGACGATCGCGAACGCACTCGGTAACGGTGTCGCGGACGACAAATTGATCTACACCTTCGTCCCCGATCTCATTCGCTACTACCGTAACGAAGAACCGATTCTCAAGAACGTCGAGAGTTACCGATTGGACGATCCCGAGATCTTCAATGACGTCATTGGGCGTTTGGGTCAGTTCGTCGTCAAACCCGTCGACGGTTCGGGTGGCAAGGGGATCGTGATTGGACCCCAGGCTGAGGAAGAGACCTTGCTCGCACTGCGAAAAGACGTCGAAGCGAATCCACGCGGGTACATCGCCCAACGGCCGGTCGCCCTCTCGACGCTTCCCACGTACGTCGATGGGAAATTGGCGCCACGCCACGTCGATCTTCGCCCCTTCGCGATCAATGATGGTCGCGACGTGTGGGTGCTTCCCGGAGGGCTCACGAGGGTCGCCCTTCCAGAAGGTGCGCTGGTCGTCAATTCGAGCCAGGGTGGAGGATCAAAGGACACGTGGGTGCTCGCGAGTCCCGAAACTTTCGAAGATGCACCCGCCATGCGCACCAATGGGTATCACCCGCGTCCCGCGGCGAATGCCATCATGCGCCAGGTGGACCCACGTCATCCCAGTGAGGCGGAACAATGAGCGACCAGCGTCTCTTGTCGAGAGTCGCGGAATCCCTCTATTGGATTGGACGCTACGTTGAGCGAGCTGACGGCACGGCGCGCATCATCAACGCCTACATCCACCGCATCGCGGAAGACCCCTTCGGCGATGCCGAACAGGCCTGTCGGGCGCTGTTCGCAATCTTGGGCGTTACCCTCGAGGACGACGAGCCTGCGACGACTGACGTCGTGCTCGACGGCCTCGTGTTCTCGCGCGATAGTCCGAGCGCCATTGCCGGATCGCTTCGAGCAGCGTACGAGAACGCTCGTCGATCGCGAGAGGTGATCTCCTCTGAAATGTGGGTGTGTATCAACCGGACCCACGACGAGCTGCCCGTGCGCCAAATCGACGCGCAAAAGGTGGGCGCGGCGAGTTACTTTCGCTTCGTGTCGGACCGCGCGGCGCAGTTCAGCGGACTCAGTGACGCCACCATCAGCCACGACGAAGGCTGGCACTTCTTGGTGCTCGGCCGCAGCATCGAGCGTATTGACATGACGTGTCGACTTCTGGATGCCCAGTTGGTCGGCCTCCATAGCTCGCCAGATTGGTTGACCTTGCTGCGCGCCGCCGGTGCCATGGAGTCCTATCTGCGCGAGTCCCACGGGAGTGCCAGCGCCGAATCTCTGGCGTCGTTTCTTCTCCTCGATCGTCTTTTTCCTCGGTCCGTGTTTCACTCGTTGAACGTGGCGGACAACTCACTCGAGGAGCTCACGTATTCGCATAGTCGTGTGGGCGACACCTCGAACGCCCGACGAACGATTGGCCGAGCGCGAAACCGTCTCGAGTACTCCGATTCGCACACACTGGTTGCGGAACTGCCAGAGTTGCTCGATTTTCTCGAGCAGACCTGCGCGTCAGCCAATGATGAGATCACCACCAGGTACTTCCGTCAGGTCATCGCCGAGCCGTGGGCGACGGAACGGGGCGTGTGAATCGTGAGTGCGACGTCGCGTCTCTCCATTCGCCACGTCACGGGTTTCGTCTACGACGGATTCGCTGAATCGTCCTACAACGAAGCGCGAATGACACCGCTGAGTTCAACGCGCCAGGACGTTCTTGAAGCGACGATATCGACGAATCCTCACGCATCACAACTGACCTATCGCGACTATTTCGGTTCGGCCGTCACTGCCTTTGACCTGCACGACCGGCATAGTCAGCTCGAAGTCACCGCGACGGCGCTCGTGGAAGTGACGGCCATTGATCACGAGAAACCCGATCTCGTGATGAGTGATCTTCGAGACGAGAAGATCACCGATGCGTACGCCGAGTATCTCTCGAGCACGTCGCGGACCGAATTACCGTTGAAGTTGCACCAGGAGCTGGCGAGTCGAGTCGCGGGCGACGACATCGATGACCTCGTCGGCTTGGTGTCGACGATGGTGAGTGAGCGAGTCTCCTATGTGCCAGGCTCGACTCACGTGACGACGACGGCTATCGAATCCTGGTCACAGAAGAGTGGCGTGTGCCAAGACCTTTCGCACCTGATGATCGCGTTCTTGCGAGGCCAAGGTGTGCCGGCTCGCTACGTTTCGGGCTACCTGCACCCTTCCGTCGACGCAGGCCTTGGTGAGACCGTCGTTGGTCAGAGCCACGCGTGGGTTGAGTATTTCAGTGGCGAGTGGGTGGGTTTTGATCCGACGAATGGCAACGACATCGGTCTCAGTCACGTCGTCGTCGCGAAGGGTCGCGATTACGGGGACGTGCCACCGCTCAAGGGTATTTACCATGGGGCCGCGTCCCGGGCGCTCGGCGTCACCGTCGAGATCACGCGACTCACGTAGCGCTGGACGCTTGCTCGCACGCCAGGCTGTAGCCAACACCAGGCACCGTGCGAAGGAGCTGGCCGTCCTCATCATTGAGCTTCTGGCGAAGTCGGTGCACGTAGGCGTGGATGTATTGTGCCTCGTTGCCGTAACCGACCCCCCATACCGCACTCAGAATCATCTGGTGAGTGCACGTCTTACCGGCGTGTCGAGCCAGGAATGACAAGACCTCAAATTCCTTGGCGGTGAGGGTTAGCGCCTCGCCGTCGCGTGAAACATCGTGGTGGATGAAGTCCAACTCCAAGGTCCCGCAGTGAAGTATCGCGTCGCCCTCGGATGGTTCGGGTGCGCGCGTGCGAATGACGGCGCGAATGCGCGCCTCGAGCTCGGCCATGCTGAAAGGTTTGGTGACGTAGTCATTCGCTCCGCCGTCGAGGGCGGCGACTTTCTTGTTTTCGTCGCCGGTCGCCGAGAGAATGATGATCGGTACGTCACTCCATTCGCGAATGCGCCTCGACACGCTCAAGCCGTCGATGTCGGGAAGCCCGATGTCGAGCACCACGACGTCGGGGCCGAGGAGAGCGGTTTGTGAAAGACCCTGCTCACCAGTCTCGACGGTGGTGACGTCATGACCCTCGGATTGAAGTCCGAGCCGCAGGGCGCGAAGGAGCGACCGGTCGTCGTCGATGACGAGTACGCGCGCCACGGTTACGCCACCGCTCGTGGCGAGGACGTAATGGGGAGCGACACCACGAAACGCGCGCCGCCGCCTACGGCGTCCTCGCACCAGATTCGCTCGCCGTGTGCCTCGACGAAGGTCTTCGCGATGGTAAGTCCGAGTCCCGCACGACCACCAGTATTGAATTGCTCGAACCGATTGAAGATCGCTTCGCGATCACCGGGTGCGACGCCCGGGCCCTGATCGGCGACGGCGATTGTGACTTTGTTCGTGGCGACCTCGCCCACGATGCTGATGACACCCTTCGTTGGTGAGTGGCGATTGGCGTTGTCGAGCAGGTTCACGAGAACTTGAATGATCAAGAGTCGGTCGATGCTGACGTCTGGGAGGGTGGCCGGGACGTCGATGCGCAGCGTTCGGTCCTTGAAACTCGAGCCCATCACGCTGACCGCTTCTTTGATTAAGTCTTCCACCGAGGAGGGTGACTGCTGTATACGCAAGACGCCCGCTTCGATGCGCGTCATGTCGAGGAGATTGGTGACCAATCTGGTGAGTCGATCCGCTTCGATCTCGATGAGTTCGTGGAGTTCGTGGGCGTCTTCGGGGGAAAGGACGTTCGCCCGGTTCGACAGCGTGGACGAGGCGACTTTGATCGTCGCGAGGGGCGTTCGAAGATCGTGGCTCACAGCTCCCATCAGTGATTGGCGCAGACGGTCGATCTCCTCGAGGAGTTGCGACCTTCGGGCCCACTCTCGTAGCTGGGCCCGTTCAAGTGCGAGGGCCGCGTCGTTGGCGAAGGTCACCAGCACCGACTGATCCGTAGGCGACATCGGCACGTCGCGAAGCACGAGTATGCCGATCGGTCGACTCGACGCGGAGAGGGCCACCGTGCGAAGACCGCTGGTCGCACCAGCGTTGGATCGAATGTGCATCGGCACGCCAGACTGCGGATCGAGTTCGCGAAGTTCGTCCGGTGTCAACGCTTCACCCACCGAAGCGGCGACCTTGAGTCGATGCTCTTCGAGTACAAGGAGCGACACGCCGGGAATATTGAAGACAGTCTGGACTGCCTGCACGATAGTGCGCAAGAGGTCGTCGACCGAACGGTCTTCGACGAGCAGTTCGGAAAGTTCGAACACTCGACGCATCGCGGCGCTGCCCTTTTGGGCTTCGATTCGCGCGCTCTTCAGACTTGCGACGACTCGCGCGACGAGGAGAACGACGACCACGTAGACGAAGAGTGCTACCCAGTTTTGCGTGGTACCGATACTCAAGGTGCCATACGGCTTTAGAAAGAGGAAGTCCAAGATGATCGCGCTCGCGATCGTGGTGGCGATGCCGGTAAACAGTCCCCCGAAGACGACCATCGCGACAACGGGTATGACGAAAATGAGAGCGATGGTCGTTGAACTGACGTGTGAACGCAGGGGCAATAGCAAGGCACTGCACGCGACGGGTACGACGAACCCAATGCTCAAGCCCAGAAGGCGTCCTCTCATTACAGTATTCTCGCACCAATTTGGCCGGTTGGGAACTTTACGATGAAACTGACAGTTGGGCGTCCAATACATTGACGTTTCTATTCCTCTATTCCGCGAGAGGTTTGCGCACTGAACCTCATGGATATCGAGGGGTACTTCCGTTTTGTACCTACTGGCAATCAATCGGTCGCGTCTCAACTCGATGGCCCGCGATGGGGCGAGATCAATCGTGTCATTCTCGGTCAGTCCTTACTATTGAACTCGTCGCTGAAGTCGCCTCGTGGATGGAACAAGGGAACTCTGTTCAGGAAGCAGTGATCGTACGGCGTCGCCCATCACTGAAGGCATTCGACTGTCTCGCTACGCATCAGGCAATGAAATTGGGAGCGATCTATTTGCGTGTCCGCAATATGCGCACGACGAATGAGTACCCGATCTTGAAAGAACAATGAACTTGAAGCCGCGAAGAATTTCTTGGAGCGCTCGAATCAATGTTGCTTGCGTTTGCCAATCGCAATGCGTCACTTTGGCGTCCTCGACGTATGGGGCAGTCTTTGATAGTCATTCGTGGAATCAAGGTGGTGACTCGGCCTTACAGCGTGTGTCCTATTTGGACCCACCGGTTCGCCTTGACCAACTGAGCAAAGTGACTCAGCGGTGCTTGCTCACCGTCCGACTTCTCAGACGAAGTTCATCTGAGTGCTCGGTTCCGACCCAGGGCCCTCATCACGTTGCCGTGACGGTTGTGCGGGTGACGATCGGCTCTTCCCGCGTGCTTCGCGGTGCAGATCCCAATGGGATCAGGCTGTGGAGAGAAGCGCAGCGCGCGTTGGAGCCAACGGAGTCACCACGGCGTGTTCTCTAGGTTGCCAGCGGGCGAGGTTGACGGCCGCGTTCAAGTCGCGGTCGATGACCAAATCGCAGATCTCACACGAGTAGATCCGAGTTGACAGGGCGAGGTCATTTCTGACCTCGCCACAGCCCGAGCACGTCTTGGAACTCGGGAAGAATCTGTCAGCCACTCGAACCTCGACCCCGTGCCATCGGGCCTTGTAGAGGAGCTGGCGGGAGAGATCGCCCATCGCGGCGTCCGAGATCGACCTCGCCAGGTGTCGGTTCCTCACCATTCCGGCGACGTTCAGGTCCTCGATCACCAGGATCTGGCATCGGTCCACCAGAGCCCCGGAGGCTTGGTGGACGAAGTGTCGCCTGGTGTTGACGACCTCGCGGTGGGTATTCGCGAGCCGGGCCCGCGCTCGTTGGCGACCCTTGGATCCCGGTGTGGTTCTGACCAGGGCCTGGTTGGCCGCCTTGAGCTTGCCTAGCGCTTGCTTCAGTGTTGTCACCCCCTCGAAGCTCTCGAAGGGAACGCCGTTCGCGTCAGCGGCGACGCAGAGGGAGATGATCCCCCGGTCGACTCCGACGGGAGCAGCGTGACGGTTGGTGCGGCTGCGCTCAGCTTGGTGGAGTTCAGCGGCGACGCCGGTCAGTGAGATCGTCCAACGTCCGGCGCGTTGCTTCAGTGTCGCCGAGTAGACGTGGAACCGACCGGCATCGATCATCCGGCGAACCCTGCGCGTGGGACCGAGGAGCTTGACCGGTCCGAACTTGGGCAGTCGCAGGTGCGAAGGATCGGTGAAACGGATGGGTTGACTCGAAGGTGCCTTACCTGGCGTCGCGCGGTTGCGCAGCCGAAAGCTCGGCGTCACNNGAAACCCGACAACAGCACCGCTGCGCTCGCCCCACCTCGACGCAGAGAAGTTCTCGAGCGCCCGAGCCGCGTCCACGCTCGCGCATTCGAAAATGTCGCCGGGCAGTTCGTGGTGCCAAGCCAGGCCGCGACTGCCATCTTCGTTGACGGGTGAGTCAACGGACTGCCCATTTTTCCAGGCATTGAACTCGTTGATGAAGGAGAAACCCGACCAGGACAAGGACAGTGTTGATGGTTCGCACGTCTCACCACTTTCTGAGAGAACTTCTCGCTCGGCCGATCGGGCGTCCAGGTTGGCTTTTACCCGGGCCAGGTGGTGGTTGACCGTGAAGCGGCGAGCGCCCGCACACTTGGCGAAAAGGATTCTCTGTTGCGCGTTCGGATCGAGGGCGAACTGGAACGTGACGGCGCGCGAGAGAACTTCGCCCGTGTGCGAGAAGATCGGGATCGTCGGTCGTGAGGCCACTGCGCCCAGTATGGGGACGAGGTGTGACGCGGGTCGCGGGGAACACTGAATAGCGGCGATACACCGGTTCAGCGATTGGCCGAGTACGACGACGCCGTGCGCGACTGAGTTGATTCGTGCAACGTGCGCGAAGGTGAGTTCGGGGCACAATGAGGGGTATGGAACTTCGGACCGAACGTCTCACGCTTCGAGAGTTNNCCCGAGAGCCTCGAACTTCGTTCACCCTCGCCGTCGCGACTCTCGACGATGAGCTGATCGGCGTCGCCAACCTCGACCTCACCGGGGAAGCGTCGACAGGTGAACTGGGCTACGTCCTGTCGCGGGAATCCTGGGGACACGGCTACGCCACCGAAGTTGCCCGTCGACTCATCGTCTTCGGGTTCGACGAGCTGGAACTACGCCGGATAACGGCGACGTGTCATCCCAATAACTTCGCTTCGGCGCGAGTCTTGGAGAAGGCGGGAATGCACTTCGAAAAGACAAACGGAGACCACCTCGGAGTTCGCGGAGGGTGGCGAGTCTTCGCCGTCGCGCTTAGCGACGAAGGTGCTGTCCACTCGGACTGAAGGACTCCACCGCGTCCGCTCAACGTGGTTGTNNCAAGACCTACGAGTTCAGCACAGCGCCCGAAGGAGCTCGCTGATGGAAGCGACGTGCAGCCATCCGGTGGCTGAGGTCACGGTGTTCTCGAAGCAGCGCGCCAGGCGTCGCCGTCGCACGAGGTGGCCGTGGGCAACCTCAACCCGCCAGGCATNNAGGGCGAAAGACTTTGGCGCCGCGCTCGTTGCGTGGGGGCTCGTCCCACCCAACTCGGCGAACCTCGTAGTTGAACTTCGCTGACAACCGCATGGCGGAAGAGCGCGCCGTGCCGCGGTCCACGAGCACGAGTTCCAGCCGTTCGTCAGCACCCGTGAGGACCAGGTCGTCGAGTATCTGTTCGACGGCGCTGGCTTCGGACGTCGAAGCCGGCACCACGCGCACGCAGAGCGGCAGGCCCGTGACGTCCACGCAGACGATGCGCTTGGCACCATTGGTTCGACCATAGGGTCCGCCCTGGTTGTGGAAGGTTGCGCCCCCATTGGAGGCTCCTCGTGCAAGGTGGGTGTCTATGACCACCATCGAAGGTCGCGGGTCTTTTCGACCTAGGGCGATGCGCGACGAGGCGTGCAGCGCGACAAGAACACCGGTCCACGTTCCGTTCCTCGACCACCGACGAAACTGGGACCAGATTCTGGTCCACGGTCCGAACTCCTCAGGCAGGAAGCGCCATTGGCACCCGGTGTGCGAGATGTAGAGCATCGCGTCCACGACGTGGCGCAGGTCGGCACCGTGCTTCGGGCCTCGTTTAGTGCGATGCGCAAGTAAGGGTTCGAGGAGGCTCCACTGGGCGTCGGTTAGGTCACTTGAATAGGCCACGACTTGATAGTGCCGGTCGTGGC
>PLRK01000057.1 GCA_003163875.1 Acidimicrobiaceae bacterium
GATCCTTCGCGGTCCAGCACGTGCTGAATTCTGGCGCGACGCCAATTGGCATCGTGTCGAGTGCAGCCAAGGCACAGACGTTGCACGAATTGGGCTGCGAATTCGTCATCAATCGTGAAGAAAAGCAGTACAACTTCTGGAAGACCCCCCACACCCAAGACGAGACGGAGTGGCGACGCTTCGGAAGGGACGTTCGCGCATTGGTGGGCGAGGATCCGGACATCGTCTTCGAACACCCCGGGCGCTCGACCATGGGGGCCAGCGTCTTCGTCGCGAGGCGTGGAGGAACCATTGTGACGTGCGCGGCGACAAGCGGGTACATGGTCGAATACGACAATCGACATTTGTGGATGAAATTGAAGACGATTAAGGGCTCGCACTTCTCCAATTATCGAGAGGCGTGGGCGGCGAATCAGACGATCATCGACGGCAAGGTGGTGCCGCCACTATCGGCGGTGTTCCCTCTCGAACAAGTCGGCGAAGCGACCTACGAAGTGCACCTCAATCGACACGAGGGAAAGATTGGCGTCCTGTGCGCCGCCGAACAGGAGGGCCTCGGTATCACCAACCCCGAACTACGTGCCGAAGTTGGAGCCAAGCGTTTGACAATCTTTCGTCGACACGACAAGGAGTTCTCATGACATCGTTCTTGACCGAAATTGACCACGTGGCAATCGCCGTCAATGATCTCGACGCCGCGATTGCTTGGTACGAAGACGTCTTCGGAGCGACGGTGGTGCACCGCGAGGTGGTCGAATCCGACGGGGTATCCGAAGCGCTGATCAAAGTCGCCGACTCCTACATTCAACTGCTCACACCTACGCGCCCAGATTCACCGGTGGGAAAGTACCTAGAGAAGAAAGGCGAGGGACTCCACCACGTGGGCTATCGAGTCGACGATTGCGCCGCCGCGCTCGAGTCGGTGAAGGCATCAGGGGGACGAGTGATCGACGAGGCGCCGCGCCCCGGCTCGCGGGGAACAATGGTGGCGTTCGTTCATCCAAAGGCTTCCTTTGGCACACTGATCGAGCTCGTTGAGGATCCGAGTTAGAGGCGACGTTACGCCGAAGTAACTCAGCGCGCCGAAAAATTCCTACTTCTCGGTAAAGCCAACGAACTACGCCAGTTTCCTCAAAGGTTCGCACGCACGACACAATTCTCTTTCGCACCCAAGAACGCCGGTGGATAGCCTTGGGCAGTATGGAGTACACAATGGCGGATCGGTTGGCTGAGCTCGAAGCTCGCAAGGAACAGGCCCGGGCGGCGGGTGGTGAAAAAGCAATTGCGCGACAGCGTGAGAACGGTCGAATGACCGCGCGTGAGCGAATCGAGTATTTGCTTGACGAGGACTCGTTCCAGGAGCTCGACATGCTAAATCGCCACGTCGCCTCGGGCATGGGTCTCGAGGATCATCGCCCCTACACCGACGGCGTCATCACGGGTTTCGGCAAGATCGACGGTCGCAAGGTGTCGGTGTACTCACAGGATTTCACTGTCTTTGGTGGAGCGCTTGGCGAAACACACGGTGAGAAGATCCACAAGATCATGGACCTCGCGACGACGATGGGTCTTCCGATTATTGGACTCAACGATGGGGCCGGCGCTCGTATCCAAGAGGGTGTGGCCGGTCTCAATGCCTACGGAGGAATCTTTCATCGAAACGCGCGCGCTTCGGGCGTCGTGCCCCAGATCTCGGTGATTCTTGGACCATGCGCGGGTGGTGCGGTGTACTCACCGGCACTGACTGACTTCATCTTCATGGTCAAAGACACCAGCCACATGTTCATCACTGGTCCCGACGTCGTCAAGGCGGTCACGGGTGAAGACGTCACACTCGAAGAGCTCGGTGGGGCGCTGACGCACGCGACGAAGTCGGGCGTCGCCAATTTCGTGATGCCTGACGAGAAGAGCGTCCTCGACGAAGTTCGTTACCTCTTGTCGTTTCTCCCCTCGAACAACATGGAAGAACCACCACGCATCTTGACGGGCGACGACGCGACGCGCCTGTGCGAAGACCTTCGGGACATCCTCCCGACGTCACCGAATCAGCCCTACGACATGAAGAAGGTCATCGCTTCGGTTATTGACGGTGGCGACTACATGGAGGTGCACGCCACGTACGCCCAGCAGGTCACGTGTGGATTCGCGCGCATCGACGGCCACACGATTGGCATCGTCGCCAATCAACCGCAGATTCTCGCAGGCGTGCTCGATATCGAGTCGAGTGAGAAAGCTGCTCGGTTCGTTCGCACGTGCGATGCCTTCAACGTGCCAATCGTCACGTTCGTCGACGTGCCCGGCTTCATGCCCGGCGTCGACCAAGAGTATGGCGGCATCATTCGTCATGGTGCAAAATTGCTCTACGCGTTCTGTGAAGCGACGGTGCCGAGAATCTGTGTCATCACGCGCAAGGCCTACGGTGGCGCCTACGTCGTCATGAATTCCAAGTCGATCGGTGCCGACCTCGCGTTCGCCTGGCCCACGGCCGAACTTGCCGTCATGGGAGCTTCGGGAGCCGTGGAGATCGTGCATCGTCGCGATCTCGCCAACTCCGATGATCCCGAGACACTGCGCAAGCAACTCGTCGAAGAATACGAGGAGCGCTACGCCAATCCCTACATCGCGGCGGAGCGCGGATTCATCGATGATGTGATCGATCCCGCTGAGACGCGACGCATCATCGCCAAGTCGCTCGACGTGCTTCGCGGCAAGCGCGAAGAACTGCCGAAGCGAAAGCACGGGAACGTACCTCTGTGAGCTACGGCCTGCCCCCTCGTCCGCAACTTTCGCCCGACGAGATGGCAGCCCTGGTCGTCGCGGCGCAAGAAGTGCTGAAGACCCAATCGGTCATCGTGTCCGAGCCCCTGTCGAGTTGGCGTTTCTCGGGTCGATGGTTCAACGCGGGACCGTACGCATTGCGTCGACCGTATCGAGTTTAATTTTCGACCATGTCGAGGAGGTCGCTCATGATCGCGCGCATCGAGAAGTCCTTCGGCGTGTAAATCGCGGCGACGCCCATCGAGCGAAGTCGCGTCGCGTCGTCGTCGGGGACAATGCCACCCACGACGACCTTCGCATCCACGCCGGCGTTGCGCAGTCCATCGACCACGCGAGGAACGAGAGCGAGATGTGATCCTGAAAGAATCGATATGCCGACGATGTCGACGTCCTCGTCTCGCGCAGCCGCGACGATGTCCTCGGGCGAGAGTCGGATTCCTTGGTAGATGACTTCGAAACCAGCGTCGCGAGCTGCGACGGCGATCTGTTCGGCCCCGTTGGAATGGCCGTCGAGTCCTGGCTTCGCTACGAGCAGCCGAGGTGGCGCCCCGCGACGTTCACGGATTGCTCGTGAACGCTCGACGAGTGGAGCGAAGAGTTCGCCGCGGCTACTGACGCCGCTTCGTACGCCCGTTGGTGCTCGATATTCGCCAAAGACGTCACGCAATGCCAAGGCCCACTCGCCCGTCGTGCCTCCCGCCTTGGCGAGGGCGATCGTGGGCACCATGATGTTGTCATCCTTCGCATCGCTGCGAGCCACGCGGTGCAATTCCTCGAGCGCGCTCGCAATGGCTGCTCCGTCGCGATTGGCGCGCCATTTCGCCACGTCGTCAATGAGTTCACGCTCGACGTCAGGATCAACGGTCATGATTGCTTCGAGTGACGAGCCGCTGGTGAGAGGAGACTCGGCGGTCTCGATGAACTTATTGACCCCCACGACGATTTGCTCTCCCGATTCGATGCGAGCAACACGTTGCGCTTGGCTCGCGACCAGGCGGCTCTTGAGTTCCTCGATTGCACTGAAGGCGCCCCCAAGTGCGAGCACTTCGTCGAGTTCGCCCTGGGCGGCGAGAGTGAGCTCGTGGACTTTGGCGTCCATCACTTGGGACCCCGCGAAAATGTCGGGATACTCAAGGAGGTCACTCTCGAAGGCGAGCACCTGTTGCATGCGAAGACTCCATTGCTGATCCCAGGGACGTGGAAGTCCCAACGCCTCGTTCCACGCGGGAAGTTGTATGGCGCGTGCGCGTGCGTCCGCAGACAGCGTGAGGCCGAGCATCTCGAGGACGATGCGCTGCACGTTGTTCTCGGGCTGCTGCTCGGTGAGTCCAAGCGAGTTGACCTGGACGCCGTATCGAAAGCGCCGCAGTGAAGGGTCCTGCACGTCGTAGCGCGTGCGGCATATTTCGTCCCACATCGCGGTGAAGGTTCGCATCTTGGCGATCTCTTCGATGAACCGTACGCCCCCGTTGACGAAGAATGAAATTCGACCGACGACGTGTGGCATTTGCGATGTCTCGACCTTGCCCGAGTCACGCACCGCATCAAGCACGTCGATCGCGGTCGCGAGCGCGTAGGCGATCTCTTGTACCGGCGTCGCACCGGCCTCTTGGAGGTGATAGCTGCACACGTTGATGGGATTCCACTTCGGTACGTGGTTGATGCCGTAGGCAATCATGTCGACGATGAGCCGCTTGGACGGCTCGGGCGCGTAGATGTACGTGCCTCGGCTCAAATACTCCTTGACGATGTCGTTTTGTGTCGTGCCTTGGAGCTGACCAAGTGGCACGCCGCGCTCGTCGGCGAGAGCGAGGTAGAGACCCCATAGCCATGCGGCAGTCGCGTTTATCGTCATCGAAGTATTCATCTCGCCCAGGTCGATCCCGTTGAGCAACTCGCGCATGTGACCTAGGTGCGCGATCGGCACCCCAACCTTGCCAACCTCTCCTTGGGCGTCAGGAGAATCGGGGTCGTAACCCGTTTGCGTAGGCAGGTCGAAGGCAATCGAGAGGCCCGTTTGGCCCTTGGCGATGTTGCTGCGATAGAGCTCGTTGGACTTGGTGGCCGTCGAGTGACCCGAGTAGGTCCTCATGACCCAGGGCTTCGAGTGCTCTGCCATCGCTGCCTGCTTTCTTGCCTTCTTACTTACGATAATCGTAGAAGCCAATTCCTGATTTTCTCCCGAGCTGTCCCGCGCTCACCATGCGCCGCAGCAAGGGAACTGGCGCGAAATTGGGATCGGCGAATTCCGCGTAGAGGGCGTCGAGAATCGCGAGCGACGTGTCGAGACCAACCAGGTCCAAGAGCGCAAAGGGACCCATCGGGAAACCGCATCCTCCCTTCATCGCGACGTCGATACCGTCCTTGCTTGCGACACCTTGTTCGAGCAGTCGTATCGCGTTATTGAGATAGGGGAACAACAATGCGTTGACGACGAAGCCAGCTTGGTCCTTCACCTCGACTGGTTGCTTGCCGCAGTCTTGTGCGAAATCAATGACGGACTGTATCGTCTCGTCACTCGCGCACAGAGGTCGCACGATCTCGACCAACGACATCGCCGGAGCGGGATTAAAGAAGTGGACACCGCAGACGAGTTCGGGACGCGACGTCTCCATCGCCAGTTCGATCACCGACAAGGTCGACGTATTTGTTGCGAGCACCGCGTCATGTCGAACTGAGCGATCGAGTTCGTTGAACAAAGCGCGCTTGACCGTGATGTCCTCGACGACCGATTCAATGACGAGGTCACAGTCATGCAGGTCGCCAATTGATGTGGTGACCGACACGCGAGTTCGTATCGCGTCGGCGTCCTCCTTGGTACGTTTCTCCTTCTCGACCTGTTTTGCCAGCGACTTCTCGAGCCCGGCGAGCAACGCGTCGGCGGTGGCTTGCGAACGAGTGCGAACGATGACAGTGGCGCCTGCGGCAGCGGCCACTTCTGCGATGCCGCTTCCCATGATGCCCGAGCCGAGTATGCCAACTGTTTTAAAGGTCATGCAGCGAACATTACTTTCCAGTAAGGGCCGGACCGAAGTGGAAGACTCAATGAGTGGCTGGACCAATTTTCGCCGTCGGATCCCTCGATGCACTCAGTGGATTACTGCTCGAAACCCCATTTTCGTCGTTGCCACGCGGTTGCGACGTCGTCGTCTTGCCTACGGCGGCTGCCTTCACGGGGGCACCCGAAGCGGCGATGGGGGTCGTCCAGGCCTGCGAGGACCGCGACTTCGCCATCGAGGCATTGATGGTGAGTGACCGTCCGTCGGCGAACGAGCCCCACTTCGCCACGCGCATCCGCGAGGCCGCACTCGTGATTCTTTGTGATGGATCGCCGTTGCACGCGAGGACCGCTTGGCGCGATTCACTTGTTGGCGAGGCACTTGCTTCGGCGAAACTTATGGTCGCGATTAGTGCAGTGAGTTCAGTGCTTGGCGACGTGATGATCGATCCGCGTGGCGGGGCACCGACGACGGGACTCGGCCTGTGCGCTGGTGTGGCGTTTTGTGCTCCGTCGAGCGATGACCAATTAGGGCGGACTCGGCGGCTGCTGGATCAAGAGACGGCTCTCGTCGTACTAGGACGACGTGGCGTGCTCTGTTACGAAAACCAACAGTGGCTCGTGGTGCATGCCGATGACGTCACCGTGAGCCGCGGCACGGAATTGACCAGTCTTTAGGACTCACTGATCGTGACCGATTCAATCACGACGCGCTCGCGGGGCTTGCCGGACGACGAACCCACGTCGTTGATTGCGGCGACGACATCGAGACCCTTGACGACTTTGCCAAAGTGCGAGTAGAGAGGTGGAAGTCGAACGCCGTCGGGCCCGGAGATAACGAAGAACTGTGAGCCATTCGTGTTCGGACCAGCGTTTGCCATTGCGAGACTTCCTACTTCGTAACGACCGGGCTTTGGCAGTTCGTCTTCGAACTTGTAACCCGGACCACCGGTACCGGTGCCCGTGGGGTCGCCGCCTTGCAAAACGAAGCCGGGGATGACGCGATGAAAGATCACGCCGTCGTAGTAGTGCCACCGGGCTAGATAGACGAAACTGTTCACTGTTTTTGGCGCGCCGAGGGCATCAAGAACGATCTCGAGGGTGCCGTGTGACGTGACCATCGTCGCGCTGTAGGACTTCGATGAATCGATGATCATGGGCGGCGCTGCGTCGAACTTCTGCCGCTTTTCGCTGGTGCCGTCGGGATTGGGTACTTCTGTGCTCATGACATTCTCTTTTCGTTCGTACTGGGAGGATTTCGTCGCGATGTCGGGCGATCGCGGCGCTACTTTTTGATACTTAAGAGGTCGACGACGAAGACCAACGTGTCGTTCTTGGCAATGCCCGAGCCAGGTGACTGATCGCCGTAGCCGAGCGAAGGTGGGATGATGAGTTCGCGACGTCCGCCCACTCGCATGCCGACAATGCCCTTCTCCCAGCCTTGGATGACCGTGTTGGCGCCGAGTTCGAAACTGAACGGCGAACTGGTCCAGGACGATTGGACGACCTTGTGCGTTGAGTACGTCGCCAACACGTACTGCACCTTGAGGGTTTCGCCGTTGACGGCGGATGCACCAGTTCCCTTGATGAGGTCAGATGCCTCGAGCGCGGCGGGCGCGGCCGTTGTTGGCACGACGACGGTTGGGGCAACGCCAAACTTTCCCGAAGGCGACGGATCCGGTATCGTCGCGAATCCCGCGACGGGTGACGCCGTGCTCGTCGAAGCAACCGTCGTCGTTGTGTTCGTGCTCGTCGTCGTGGTACTCGCGGTCGTCGTGCTGGTCGTGGCGATGGTCGTCGTCGTTGCTGATGCCGAGGCCGTCGTGGTTGTCGTCGTCGGCGTGGTGGACTTGCCAGAAAAGAGGAGTGCGCCGGTAACGATCACCACAATTGCGACGACAGCGATAATCGCGCCTCGCTGCAGGTTCTTTCGACGCTTTCTCGTGCGTTGCAGCTCTTCCATTTTGGCGCGACGAGCGGCTTTTTGACGTTGTCGTTTTGTTGTACTCATGGGTGCGACTTTAGTAGGCCGAAGGAAGTGCGACCGGTGGCTCAACTAATCTTGAGAACCATGGCGCTGATAGTGCAAAAGTATGGTGGAACTTCAGTTGGTGATGCTGAACGTATTCGTGCCGTCGCTGATCACGTCGCACGCACTCGCGAAGCAGGGAATGATGTCGTTGTCGTCGTCTCGGCAATGGGGAAATTTACCGACGACCTCATCCATCTTGCTGATGACGTCTCACCCAATCGTCCACCACGTGAGCTCGACATGTTATTGACGGCTGGTGAGAGAATCTCGATGGCTCTGGTGAGCATGGCGCTCGGCGCTCGGGGTGTGGAATCGGCGTCGTTCACCGGATCGCAAGCGGGCATCATCACCGACACCGATCACACCCGCGCCAAGATCCTTGAAATGCGACCGGATCGAATTCGTGAGGCATTGGACTCTGGTCTCGTGCCGGTGGTGGCTGGCTTCCAAGGGGTTTCCACCGAAAGGGACATCACGACGTTGGGTCGAGGAGGATCCGATGTCACCGCGGTGGCACTTGCGGCGGCACTGAAGGCCGACGTCTGCGAGATCTATACCGACGTGACCGGAGTATTTTCAGCGGATCCTCGGGTCGTCGCAAAGGCGAAGCGTCTCTCGAAGGTCTCCTTTGACGAGATGATGGAGATGGCGGCGACCGGTGGACGCGTCCTCATGCTGCGTTCGGTTGAGTTTGCTCGGCGACACGGGGTGCCATTGCACGTGCGTTCAAGTTTCACCTGGGAACCAGGTACCTGGATTGTGGAGGAGGATCCCACTATGGAAGAAGCCGTCGTATCGGCCGTGACTGACGACAAATCCGAAGCGAAGGTGACGGTGGGCGGTGTACCCGACAAGCCGGGCATCGCCGCCAAGCTCTTTCGCGAACTCGCCAATCGAGGCATCAACGTGGACATGATCGTCCAGAACACCGGCGCCAACGGACTAACGGATATCTCGTTCACCGTCGCGAAGACGGACCTCGAGGCGGCCGGTGAGTGCTGTAACCACGTGAAGGACGAGATTGGCGCCGCGAACGTGACGACGGACGACAACATTGGCCGAGTCTCGATCGTCGGAGCGGGTATGAAGTCCAATCCGGGCGTGACGGCGCTCATGTTCGAGACGCTGTCTGAGCACGGCATCAATATTGAGATGATTTCGACGAGTTCAATTCGGATCTCCTGCGTCCTTCGAGCAGAGAAGGTCAGTGACGCGGTGCGTTACTTACACACCGCTTTTGGTCTCGACGCTGCCTAGCCCTAGACTTCTCGTATGCGAGTAGCAATTGTTGGGGCTTCGGGTCAGGTCGGCACCGTGATGCGCGCCATTCTTCGCGAGCGCAATTTCCCCGTCGATGAGATTCGTTTCTTTGGTTCGTCACGCTCCGCTGGTCAGTTCCTCGACTGGAACGGTGAGCAAATCGAGATTGAGGACGCGGCGACCGCGGACTTCAGTGGCATTGATATCGCTTTGGCGTCGTCGGGAGCGACGTCGTCGAAGGTCCTCGCCCCGCGGCTTGCGAGCGCGGGAGCGATCGTTATCGACAATTCGTCAGCGTGGCGTATGGACCCTGACGTGCCGCTCGTGGTGCCTGAAGTGAACGAGCACGCCTTGCGATCAATTCCCAAGGGGATTGTGGCGAATCCCAACTGCACCACCATGGCGGCAATGCCAGTGTTAAAGCCCTTGCACCTCGCGGCGGGACTTCGAGCAATGGTTGTCTCCACGTATCAAGCCGTGAGTGGCGCCGGACGAGAGGGCGTTGACGAATTGGCCAACGAACTCGAGGCAACCAAGGATATTGATATCCGTGTGCTTACGTTTGACGGTTCTGCTTTTCCGATTGACGAAGGTTTCAAGTTCCCCGCGACCATTGCGCACAACGTCATCCCTCTCGCCGGCTCCATCGTTGACGATGGTTCTTTCGAGACGGGCGAAGAGAAGAAGCTTCGCGATGAAAGCCGGAAGATTCTTGAAATCCCAGACCTTCTGGTTGATGGCACCTGCGTGCGGGTGCCAATCTTCACTGGTCACTCGCTGTCAATCACCGCGAGCTTCGAGAGAGAACTTGAACCGGAGGAAGCGACGAAGTTGCTCCTCGATGCCCCTGGGGTCGTGGTGCACGACATGCCCACCCCGCGACTGGTCGCGGGCAAGGACCCGACGTACGTCGGACGGATTCGTCGTGCCGAAACGGTCCCGAATGGACTCTCACTCTTCCTAAGTGGCGACAATCTTCGAAAAGGCGCTGCACTGAACGCCATCCAAATCGCCGAGGCGTGGATGAAACTTCGTTAGTCCGCGCCGTCGCGACCGACTTGGCGACGAGCGAGATTGACGCAGTGATCGCCGAAGCGCTCGTAGAAGCGCGCGAGCAGTGCAAGTTCGACAGCGACCGGGAGCGTCATGGAACCCGACGTCAATTCGGCAGTCAATGACACGTGCAAATCGTCGAGCTCGTCGTCTATGTCTTCAATCGCCCCCGCTGCTTCGAGCTTTCCGTCAATGATGACGTCAGTCGCTTCGCGCCAAATCGTAGATGCGACTTCACCCATTCGTTCGATGAGTCCCCGGCTCCGCGGCGACATCTCGTTACCGAGACCTCGAGCCGCGCGTCGCGCGATGTGTTCGGCGAGGTCACCGTTGCGTTCGACCTCGGGCAGGATACGAAGCAACGTGAGCAGTACTCTTCTCGTGCCCGCATCGAGACTGTTGTCCTCAAACAATCGCTGCTCGGCGGTCATGACAATCTCGTTGACCAGGTTGTCAATCACGACGTCTTGTTCGACGACTCGCTTGGCGAGTTCTCGGTCGCCCGCGAGCAACGCGTGCGTCGCCTCGGCGATTGCTTCGCCCACCAAGGCGAAGATCTGGACCACTTTTTGGCGCATTTCCTCAGAAATCCCGGCGTCGGGCATGGGGGCGTCCTTGGGAGAAGAACCCGATCCGAAGAGTCGATACATGGCATAAGGCTACTTGCGTGTCACATCGCTTCTCTAGGGTGTTGTCAAGGTGGTGAAAGGGGCCCCTCGATGATCGGCATTCTCGGTGGTGTGGCGGGCGTGGTCCTCGGATTTGTCATCGCGTGGGGCGTGGCGGCGAAACGAGCGCAGCGCTTGCGCGACGAGCGAACCCAAGCGCTCCAGGATGTTGCGGTGCGCGACGCACAACTCGCGAGCACCAGTGAACTCCTGGAGCGAGAACGTGAAGAGCATCGTGTCAACGGCGAGCGGATGAGTGAGTTATTCGAGAATCTTTCTCACCGCGTGCTCGTCCAAACGATGCAGGAATTCAGCGAGTCGCAAGAACAGGTCACCAGAGAGCGAGATTCGAAGTTGTCGCACACGTTGAAGCCGCTCGAGGATTTGCTCGACGAATACAAGCGCAACCTGGCGGAGTTCAATAAAGAACACGCAGGAGCGCTGTCGGACGTGAAGCATCAAGCGAATCAGTTGCTCGAAGCCCAACAGAAGTCGCACGAAGAGACGAGACGTCTCAATCAGATTCTGGGCCGGGGGGACCAGCGAGGGCGATGGGGTGAGATTCAGCTCACCAACGTGATGGAGGCGTCAGGTCTTCGTCGTGACATCGATTACGAACTGCAGGTGTCCGGGGTCAGCGAGGCGGGTTCGCTGCAGCGCCCCGACTGCGTGGTACGCATGCCCAATGGTGCCGCGGTAGCAATCGACGCGAAGTTCCCCTTCGATGATTTCGAAAAGGGGCTCGCGGCGCAGAACGATGAAGAGCGAAAATCGCACTACGAAGAGTTCTCAAGGAAGCTTCGCGGTCACGTGAAGGTGCTAAAGGATAAGTCGTACTGGGAACTCATGGAGCAAACGCCCGAGTTCACCGTCTGCTTCGTACCCAGCGACGCGGCCATCACCATTGCCTTTGACGCGGATCCAACGCTCCACGAATATGCGATGAAACAGCGGGTGTTAGTCGTGGGTCCCACGAACCTCCTTTCATTACTGTGGTCGGTCGCGATGGTATTGCGTCAGCACGAAGCGCAGCTCAACGCCAAAGAGATCTTGGACGTCGCCGAGAAGATTGCGAATCAGATTCGACTCGTCGCCGAACCGATCGCCAAGATGGGGAAGTCGCTCAACACCACCGTTGACAGCTACAACCAAATGGTCAAATCGGTCGAATCGCGGCTGGTGGTGTCCGCGCGCGCCATCCGAAGGTTAGGTGGGGCACAGCGCGTCAAGGCGTTTCCCGAACTCGACGTGGAGAGTGATGCACCAGTCGCACTCAACGAGGCGAAGTGGGGAACCGATGCACAGAGTCCGATGCTCGACGGCGTCGCTGACATCATCGATCTCGAGGAGTTCGACGACGAGGAATGACACGGTGTCGATGTTGTGTCGCCGGTCTCTTGAGTAAGTTCTTACTTCGTGGCCACCACTCGCGCTCAACGCCGTCGCCGCAGTGTGGTGGTTACGATCGTCGTGGTCGTCGTACTACTGGCGATTTTGTTCGCGCGCGACATCAATCGCTCCGCTCACCAATCGAGTAGTCCACGTCGCAGCGAGAACAAGAGCTTCGCCGCGTTGGCGAACGTGTTGATCACGCAAGAGAACCAGTTCGACCAGCGCTTGTCCTATCTCTTAGACAATGGCTCGGGGCTCTCGCGGGTCGATTTCGGTGCACGACTCGCACAACTCGACGGACAACTCCTGACGTGGCTGAACGAAGGCCAACAGCTGACGTCGCCGGTGCTCGCGCACCACGTGAACGTCACTCTCGCGACCCTCACCACGGAGCGCGTTGGCGACTACCAGGCGTTGTTATCGCGCATCGCGGCGACCTTGCGTCTTCCGTGGCAAGCGTCAACCCTGCTCGATACGGGACTTTCCACCGCGAGGGCCCAAGCGTCGTTGGTGACGACAAGCGACACCTGGAATATCGCTCGGTGGTCACTCGTCAAAGAGCCGGGTCGAGTGACGATGCCTGAAACCAGCGACGGCGTGGGCACCCTCGATCTTGGAAGTGTCCTTGACGTGCTCGAACATTCGGGGACCTTGGCGGTCACTCGAGCGATCACGATATCGGCGGTCCTGGTGAGTCCGGCGTCGCTGCCCGCACCATCGGGAGAACTCCTCTTCCCACCGGCGAGGGAGATTCGACTCGGGGTGACGGTGACCAACAGGGGCTACGTCCTTCAGCCCGTCACGATGACGTTTACGTTTCAACAAACCAACGGAGCCAAGACAGTCCAGAGCCAGACCATGTCGACAACGCTCGGACCGCTTAGTTCGTTCGCGTTCGTGCCAAAACTCTTGGTAACCACGGCGGGCGAACGTGCGACCTTGAGCATCAATGTAAGTGGTGCCCCACTCGAAACGAACTTGACGAGTAGCCGTCACTATTTGGTCATCGTGTCACCCTCGGGAAATACATAATTTGGAGGCTTACCGGGCGGTTCGCCTACGATGGTCACGCCCCCCAAAATGAATCGAGGAACCGTGACCGAGTCCATTACCGTGACCGACAACCGCACAGGTGAGACTCGAGAAATTCCAATCAAAAACGGTGGTATCGCCGCGAAGGATTTCTCTCTCGTCGTACCAGGCATTTGGTTTTACGACCCGGGATTTATGGCGACGGCCGCCTGCGAGTCGGCCATCACCTATCTCGATGGCGACGCCGGCATTCTGCGCTATCGGGGCTATCCGATTGAGCAGTTGGCAGAGAAGTCGACCTTCATCGAAGTCGCCTATTTGTTGAATCACGGCGAACTGCCCAACGCCGTCCAAGCCGCTGAATGGGAACGCGAGATCACGTATCACACGTACATCCACGAAAATGTCCGCAAGCGTTTCCTTGAGGGTTTCAACTACGACGCGCACCCGATGGGCATGCTCGTCTCAGCGATCGCGGCGTTATCGACGTACTACAAGGATGCGAAGATTCTCGACGATCCCGACATCTTGCACAAGCAGGTCGTGCGCTTGATCGCGAAGATGCCCACGCTTGCCGCCGCGGCGCACCGATTCTCGGTGGGCATGCCGTTCGTCTACCCGGACAATTCACTCGGTTATACCCAGAACTTCTTGTCGATGATGTGGAAGGTCGCCGAACCTCGTTACGAACCAGACCCCATCCTTGCTCGAGCCCTCGACGTGCTGTTCATTTTGCACGCCGATCACGAACAGAACTGCGGCACGACGGCGATGCGGGTCGTTGGTTCTTCACACGGCGACCCCTACGTCGCCACCGCGGCCGCCACCGCGGCACTGTACGGCCCGCGACACGGTGGCGCCAACGAAGCGGTACTCAAGCAGCTCGCCAAAATCGGCAGCATTGAGAACATCCCCGCGTTCATTGAAACCGTCAAAGCGGGCAAGACCAAACTCGAAGGATTCGGGCATCGGGTCTACAAGAACTTCGATCCTCGCGCGACGATCATCAAGAAGACCGCCGATGACGTCTTCAAGGTGACGGGGAAGAACCCGCTGCTCGACATCGCGCTCAAGCTCGAAGAGATTGCCTTGAAGGATGATTACTTCATCTCGCGCAAGCTCTATCCGAACGTCGACTTCTATTCGGGTTTGATCTACCAGGCGATGGGCTTTCCGCTGGAGATGTTCACGGTGCTTTTCGCAATAGGTCGTACGCCCGGTTGGCTCGCGCACTTCCAAGAGCTCCTCGCCCAAGACATGAAGATCGCCCGACCTCGTCAGCTCTACGTTGGCGCTGAGGTGCGTGACTACGTGCCCATGGCGCAGCGAAGTTAGTTCGCGTTCGCTGCTTCGAGCAATTGGGCGGCGTGGTCGCGTGCGTGCGCGGTGTAGATCTCAGTCCACGACTGAATTGAATAAGAACCCGACTCGCTGTGGGTACCCGTGCGCGAGAGGTCATCAATCGACAATCGGCGAAGGATATCGAGTGACGACGTGCGTACCGCAACGACGACGGCGAGCGAATGTTCTATCGGCAACTCACGGTATCCGAGCTTGTCGTTCTCGGCCCAGAGCGCTTCGTCGTAGCCCTGGATCGTCGTACCCGGTGCTTCGGCAACCAAACGACGCAATCGAGCGTAGGACTGCGCCTCAGAATCGGCCATGTGGTGCACCACCTGTCGAGGACTCCAGCCGTCCTTCACGTGCCGGTCGAGTTGCTCATCGCTGATGCTGCGCACGGCGGTGAGGAATTCATTCGTGGATGTTTCGTACGCCGAGGCGATGTCGTCAATCGTCATGTCGCTCTCCGTTCAATTGGTCTGATCTTTGGGGCGCAGTATGCGCGTAAGTCCTTCTTGGACCATTGACACTCTGAGTTGACCATCCTGACTGAAAAGAAAACCGCGGGCGAGACCGCGACCAGCGTGCGCAATCGGTGATTCGGTATCGTAGAGCAGCCATTCGTCGGCCCGAAGATCTCGATGGAACCACATGCAATGATCGAGACTCGCGCCCATGAATAACTCGTCGTCCCATTTGATCGAATGGGGTGCGAGGATGGCGTCGACCAGACTCATGTCGCTGGCGTAGGTCACTATGCACGCGTGCAGCAGTGGGTCTTCGGGTAACGTGCCGTCAGCCTTGATCCAGACTCGATGATGTTCCTCCTGGTGGCGATTCCGACTCCAGGGAAGTTCTCCGACGAAACGCTGGTCGATCGGGTGGGGACGTTTGAACCAGTCATCGACGTCGCCAAATTCACTCTGGACCCGTTCGTATAGCGGTGCGATGGTATCGGGCCCGGGCACGGCGGGCATTTCGATCTGGTGTTCGATGCTCACTTCGTCGGTGTGAAAACTCGCTTGGAGGTTGTAGATGGCGCGACCGTGTTGGATGGCGACGACACGTCGGGTCGTGAAACTCTTGCCGTCGCGGATGCGGTCAACTTCGTAAAGAATTGGAACTTTGGGATCGCCGGATCGAAGGAAATACGAGTGCAGTGAGTGGACTCTGCCCGCGGTGACGGTTCGCCCCGCCGCCATGAGCGCTTGCGCCGCGACCTGTCCACCGAACGTTCGCTGGCGTTCTTCCTTGGGGTGCTTTCCTCGGTAGGTGTTGACCTCGATCGTTTCGATGTCGAGGAGATTCACAAGGAAATCTAAAGATTCGGACATCCGTCCATTGTGTCACTCATTCGTAGGCTTTCATGGTGCGAAGTAGGGTTCAGGGCGTGCCAAAAACAGTGAGCGAACTCATCGTGTGGTCGAAGTCGCACGAGGGAAAGAAACTCATTCGCTACACGTTGAGTTCGGTGATCACCACTGGTGTCTCGTTGGCGGCGATTCTGATCACCTACGGCTTCAAGATCATTCCGGGCATCATCGAAGCGACGTTGTTTGGAAACGTCATCGCGATCATTCCTTCCTACTACTTGAACAGGGCGTGGGCTTGGGGAAAACGCGGAAAGAGCCACTTTCGCAACGAAGTCGTTCCCTATTGGGGCATGGCGATCTTGGGCATCGCCTTTTCGCTACTCGGCGCGACGTGGGCGAAGCATCTCGTGCATACGCATCATTGGCATCACATCTACAACACGATCCTCGTGGGAGGATTCAACGTGTTGAGCTTCGCCATATTCTGGGTGCTCAAGATGCTGGTGTTTAACAGGATCTTTCACACCGACAAGTTGCACGATATCGAGGTGCACCTCGAAACCGAGGAGCGCCGCAACAGCTAGTCGCGAAAGTTCGTGAACTGCAGCGGTACCGACAGATCAGCCTGCTTGAGCTCCGCGATTGCTTGCTGTAGGTCGTCGCGCTGTTTTCCGGTCACGCGCACCTGGTCGCCCTGGATGGAAGAACTCAAGTTTTTCATACCCATCTCTTTGATCAGTTTGTTGATCTGCTTTCCTACGTCTTGGGAGATCCCGGCCTTCAGCGATACCTTTTGACGCGCCGCCCCGTGGCTGGCTTCTTCGATTTTGCCGGGTTCGAGCGACTTGAGCGACACGGAGCGCTTGACCAACTTCTCCTCAAGTAATTGGTACAGGGCTCGAAGGCGGTCCTCGGTTGACGCCGACAAGGTCATCTCCTTGTCCTTTAACTCGATGGTCGCGTTGGTGTTTTTGAAGTCAAAGCGAGTCGACGCTTCACGATTGGCTTGGTCTACGGCATTGCGAACTTCCTGCTGGTCGAGTTCGGAGACGACGTCAAAACTGGGCATGGACGAATCGTAGATGCTTGTCCATTGGAAGTGGGTTCGAACAGCCAAGTAGGATTCTGCACGGGTCGGTGCCCGAGTGGCCAATGGGATCTGGCTGTAAACCAGACGGCTTTGCCTACGGGGGTTCAAATCCCTCCCGGCCCACCATGGTCAATTCAGCGTGTGCTGGATTGGCCACGTCCCGATTTGGACGAGCGGAGTACGGTGGCTCTCGTAGGAGAGGAGTGGCGTGGGTCAACTGATGTCGTGGGGAAGCGCCATTCGTCGCGCTTACGAGAGGCTCGCGAATCGTTTCGAATCAGGCGTTCAACTCCTGGAGCGCCGCTACACCCCCCTCGGCCGCTTCAGCCCCGGTCCCTTCGAGGGCTGGTCGTTCCTCTGGCAGCCCGCGCTCCTGGGGTTCGTCGCCATGGTGATGATTCTGGCGGGTGGCTCGTTCACGAATTCTCCCTTTAAGTACAACTACCCGGCGACGTGGTTCTTCGGGGAGCCAGCGTCGAATTCCGTGGGCGTGACCAGTGAAACGAAGTTCTTGCTGTCGATTGTGCTCGTCTACGCCGGGCTCTTGTTGTTGATGCGCGTATGGCTGCGACTCGCTGAAGTCATGAAGTTACATCCTGGAGCGTCAATCAAGTCCCTCTGGTGGATGTTGCTGCTGTGGGCGACGCCGATGATCGTCGCACCCCCGATGTTCTCGCGCGACGTCTTCAGTTACGCGGCGCAGGGCGAGATGACCAGTTATCACCTGAATCCCTACGTGTTGGGTCCTTTCTCGCTCGGCTCGAGTCCGTACGTGAATCCGGTCGATCCATTGTGGGGTAACGCTCCCGCGCCGTACGGGCCATTCTTTCTCTTTCTCGACGGCACCATTGACAAAATCACGCGCCATCATCAACTCGCCACCGTCGTTGGGCTCCGCATCCTCGAGGTCGCGGCAGTCGCGATGATTGGTTACGGCATCGTGATCCTCACCCGCGGCATCAACCGTGACCCGGGTGAAGCATTCGTACTCAGCGCGATGAATCCTCTGGTGCTTCTCACCCTCATTGGCGGTGCGCACAATGACGCGATCATGACGGGTTTCCTGGTCGTCGGGATTGCACTCGCCGTCAAGCGACATCCGGTATGGGCATTGTTCTTTTGCGCGTGCGCGGCCGCCATCAAGGCGCCCGCGGCGCTCGGACTCGCTTTCGTCGCCTGGACGTGGCTCGGACCTAAGGCCAGCGTGCGACAACGTATGAGACCCATTGGCGCCGCGGTGTTGGTCACTGCGATCACGTTGGGTTTTTGGACCTGGCTCGCGGGCTTCGGCTTCGGGTGGGTGAAGAATCTGCTCACCAATGGCACCGTCAGATCGTGGGCCGCTCCCGCGACAGGCATCGGTATGGCGATCACCAATATCGCGCACGCGCTCGATCTTCACGCGGTCGCCCTCTCGAGCGTGCTGTCGGTGACGCGTTTCTTCGGATTCTTGCTCGCCGCTGGTTTTGCGATCTGGCTGCTGCTCAACGGGGAACGACGCGGATGGGTTCGCTCGCTCGCGGTCGCCCTATTGCTGTTCGTTGAACTCGGACCTGTCGTGCAACCGTGGTACCTCGCGTGGGGACTCGTGTTACTGGCAGCGTCGTATCAAGGTCGAGAACATTTCTGGCTGCTCGCCTTGTCGATTACGGGCCCATTTATTGGTCTCCCGGGTGGACGGCAACTTCTCGCTGGTCTCGTCCATTCAAATCCACTCCTCATCGCCGTCGCGCTGCTCATCGTCGGCGGTGCCCTCGTGGTGCCTATGGGTCGATGGACGCAGTGGTCGTGGCCTGAACAAAAACTTGAAGTTGCAACGAGCTAAGAGCTGCGCAACACGTATTGATACTCAACGACGTCGAGCCAGTGGCCGTGCTTGCGCCCCACCTCGATTTCGGTACCGACGAGGCTGAAGCCGCACTTCTCGTGGAGGCGAATCGAACCGTCGTTCTCACCAACGATCCTTGCGATCATTGAATGAAAGCCCGACTCGCCGGCCGTTTTCATCAATTCGCGTAGTAGGTGCTCGCCAACACCCCGACCCCGCGCCCTTCGATGTACGTAGACCGAGTTCTCCACGGTGGTTGCGTAGGCCGGTCGATCTCGAAAGGGCGAGACCAGGGCGAAGCCGAGAATTCGCTCGTCACGAGCGCCCAGCTCACCGAGCTCGTCGTCCTCGTTGATCGCAACGATGCAAGGGTGGGTCACGACGTGGGCGAGAATCCAATCCTCTTGTTCTTCGAGGGAACGAGGGACGAGGTCGAAAGTGACGGTCGTTTCAACAACTTCGGGGTTGTAGATGTTCATGAGTGCGGGCGCGTCGCCAACTTCGACCAGGCGCGTTCTCATGAGTGTCAAGGGTACTCTCGCCCGGTTGGAAAGAACCCGGTTTCCCCGAGTAGAATTCGCGTCCGTGTCGCTTTGACACGATTGCCCTCTTAGCTCAGTGGTAGAGCACTTCCATGGTAAGGAAGGGGTCGTCGGTTCAATCCCGACAGAGGGCTCGCCAGGCGGCGTAGCTCAGGTGGTTAGAGCACACGGCTCATAATCGTGTTGTCGCGGGTTCGAGTCCCGCCGCCGCTACCAGGCAGGGTCTGCTGGCCCACGCAGTGCATGACGTATCGAAAAGGAGAACGATGGCAAAGAATGAAAAGCGCGTGCAGGTGATCCTCGCGTGCGAGGACTGCAAGCGCCGTAACTACATCACCATGAAGAACAAGGTCAATCAGCGCGAGCGCATTGAAATGTCCAAGTACTGCCAGTGGGANNAGGGCAGTGGCTCAATTGGTAGAGCACCGGTCTCCAAAACCGGGGGTTGGGGGTTCGAGTCCCTCCTGCCCTGCTCGACGGAGATTCGAATACGAAGTATTGAACGAAATATGAGAGAAGTGACGTGAATCGCGAACAAAAGCGCATGATGCAGCGACAGGGTCAGGTAGGTGCCGACGGCACCGCCGGGTCTCGTCGCACCTCGGTGCAGGATGTCCAGCGTCGACGTGGCAAGCGAACCAGTCCCGCCCAGTTCGTTCGTGAAATTCGAGAAGAGATGCGCCAAGTCTCTTGGCCGACCCGCCCCGAAGTGATTAACTACACGACGATCGTGCTCTTCGTGCTTATTTTCATGACGTCACTCATTTTCGGACTTGGTTACGGATTCTCCAAGTTCGTTACGTTCCTATTCCAGAAATAAGTAGAGACCATGAGCGAAATCGACACCACTGACCACGAGCATGAGATCGGCGACGACGAGATTCTCGACGTCACGATCCTTGAGGACGGTCTCGAAGAAGAGCCGCTCGTCGAGAGCGCCTTTGACCGCCCGGGTCGCTGGTACATCGTGCACACCTTTGCCGGCCACGAACAAAAGGTGATCGGTGCGCTCAACAACATCATCAAGAGTCGTGAACTCACCGACAGCATCTACGAGATCTACCTGCCCGAAGAAGACGTCACCGAGTTCAAGTCCGGCAAGAAGGTCACGGTTTCGAAGCGAATGTTCCCTAGTTACCTCTTGATCCGTTGTGAGCCGGATCCCGAGATTTTCTACGTCATTGGCTCAACACCTGGGGTCACCGGGTTCGTCGGAGCTGAGAAGACTCGTCCGACCGCGTTGACGCGTCGCGAAGTGGACAACATCATTCGCCCCCACGTCGAAGGCGTCGAAGTGCCAACGGCGAAGCGTCGCATGCCGACCCACGAGTTCGAAGTGAACGACACCGTGCAGATCAAGACCGGTCCGTTCGCGACATTCTCGGGGCACGTCGCAGAGATCAACGAGGACCAGTTGAAGGTCAAGGTACTCGTCGACATCTTTGGTCGTGAAACACCAGTCGAGCTGGACTTCACCCAGGTCACGAAGCTGTAAAGAACGCGTTAGGAGAGAGCCATGGCTAAGAAGATTGTCGCAATCGTAAAGATCCAACTTGAAGCGGGCGGAGCGACCCCTGCGCCACCAGTGGGTACGGCCCTTGGACCGCACGGCATTCAGACGATGGAGTTCTGTAAGCAGTACAACGCCGCGACCGAGTCCATGAAGGGCACGGTCATTCCGGTTGACATCTCGATCTTCGAGGACCGCTCCTTTACGTTCGTTCTGAAGACCCCTCCAACGCCAGTGCTCTTGCGCCAAGCGGCGGGCGTCGCCAAGGGCGCCAAACTCGCGGGTCGTGAAACGGTGGCGTCGGTGACGATGGATCAGATCGAAGAGATCGCCAAAACCAAGCTCAAGGACCTCAATACTGATGACCTCGAGATGGCCAAACTGCAAGTCGCCGGGACTGCCCGCTCAATGGGCATTTCGGTCGCGCACTAGGAGAGAATGATGAAGCACGGAAAGAACTACAAGAACGCTCTGGCCCAGGTCGATCGCGAGGAACTCCTCACGGTGCCCGAGGCCATAGAAAAGGTGAAGAAGCTCGCGACGGCGAAGTTTGACGAGACCGTCGAGCTCGCCATTCGTCTCGGTGTCGACCCGCGCAAGGCGGAGCAGATTGTCCGCGGCACGATTTCGCTGCCTTCTGGCACGGGAAAGACCAACCGCGTCGCCGTCTTCGCGGCGGGCGAGGCGGCCCAAGCTGCACGTGACGCGGGCGCGGACGTCGTGGGTGCCGAAGACCTCGTCGCCAAAGTCGCCGGCGGTTTCCTCGATTTCGACGTCGCCATTGCGACGCCCGACCTCATGGGTCAGGTGGGTGGGCTCGGTCGAGTGCTTGGACCACGCGGTCTCATGCCGAACCCCAAAACCGGTACCGTCACGATGGACGTCGCCAAGGCCGTCACCGAATTCAAGGGTGGACGAGTGGAGTATCGCACCGACAAGATTGGCAACGTGCAGTTGCGCGTTGGCAAGGTCAGCTTCAGCCAAGACGACCTCGTGAAGAACGTCGAAGCGGTGGTCGAAGAGATCCAGCGCGTCAAGCCCTCGAGTGCGAAGGGTCGCTACATGTTGAGCATCACCGTGTCCTCGACAATGGGACCGGGCGTCAAGATCGATCCGACTCGCACGCGCCACGAAGAAGTACTCGCTAACGCCTGAGCGTGCTTTTGACGCGGACTCGTATCGCCCTCTAGCATTGATGTTTCGCACGACGTTGGTGCCACAGTTGTAGAAGAAAGCCGAAGACATCCGGTGTGGGAAACCACTTAAGTGACGTAAGTCAGCCTGACGAGGATTTCGAGTTCGTCCTAGGAGCTCGTTCGTCTGGATGTTAAGGCCCGTACCGGGCGGCATCCGGTGAAGGAGCAGTATGAGCAAGATTCGCCCCGACAAGGTCGCGACCGTCGCAGAGGTCAAGTCGAAGGTCGACGGCACGTCGACCGCCGTCGTCACTGAGTATCGCGGTTTGACCGTCGCTGAGATTTCGACGTTGCGCAAGCAACTCCGTACGCTCGGTGCTGACTACAAGGTCTTTAAGAACACTTTGGTGTTGCGCGCCATCGCGGGAACGGCCGTCGAGCCAATCGCCGAGTTCTTGCAAGGTCCGACCGCCATTGCCTTCGTGGACGGCGACGTCTCAGCCGTTGCGAAAGCCCTTCGCGACTTCGCGAAGGAATCACCAGAACTCGTTGTGAAGGGCGGTGTCGTCGACGGCAAGCCCCTTACTTTCAAGGAACTCACGGCGCTCGCCGACCTGCCGAGCCGTGACGTCTTGCTCGCCCAGTTCGCGGGTCTCCTCGCCTCACCACTTCGCACCATGGCGGGCCTCTTGAAGGCCGTGCCGCAGAACTTCGCCTACGGCCTTTCGGCCCTTCTCGAGTCCAAGGGTGGCGCGAGCCCCCTGGTGCACGAGCAGGTCGAAGAAGCCGCCGAGACTCCGGCCGGGGTCGAGGACGCTGCACCCGCAGTGAGCGACGACGCCGCGGCACCCGTCGCGGAAGTCGCGGTTGAGGAAGAGACCCCCGTGGTCGACGTCGCAACCGAAACCACCGAAGAGTCAAGTGACGACGCTTCGAGCGAACCGGCCGAATAACCACCAACGAAGTATCGAATAGAAAAAGAAAGGAATCACCATGGCTGCAACCCTGACCAAGGAACAGATTCTCGACGGCATTGCTGAACTCTCCGTGATCGAACTGAGCCAACTGCTCAAGGAGTTCGAAGAGAAGTTTGGCGTTACCGCAGCCGCTCCAATGGCTGTCGCGGCTCCCGCCGCGGCGGGCGGCGGCGCTGACGCGGGCGCGGGCGAGGATGAGAAGAGCGACTTTGACGTCATTTTGACGAGCGGTGGCGAGAAGAAGATTCAGGTGATCAAGGAAGTACGTTCACTGACGAACTTGGGTCTAAAAGAAGCCAAGGACCTCGTTGACGGTGCACCGAAGCCCGTCTTGGAGAAGGTTTCCAAGGCTGACGCCGACAAGGCCAAGGCGGCACTCGAAGCTGCCGGCGCGACGGTCGAAGTCAAGTAGTTCCCGAGAGCACCTAGGCCCGCCGACATCGCGGCGGGCCTAGGTGCTCTTCTGCTTTTTCTACGCGTTCAGTGACTCGCTCACACCGTGTGCATTGATTCGGATCTTCTGCGGTTTGGCCGCCTCGGCGACGGGCAGTCGCAGAATCAAGACGCCGTCGAGGTAGTCGGCTTGGATGTTGTCCGAATCGAGCTCCTCCCCGAGCGAAATCTGTCGCGTGACCGTCCCCTTTGGTCGTTCCGAAAAGAGCAACTCCGCGGCACCTTGATCGGGTCGGGTGAGTTGCGCGCTGACACTAAGGACGTTGCGCTTGACGATGACGTCGATCGAGTCAGGGTGCACACCGGGTAGGTCGAATTGGACGAGGTACGCGTCGTCCGTGCGATAGACATCGATTGGAATTTGAATCTGGCGAGCGAAACTACTCGACAATGTCGAGGAGAACCCGGGCTCACGCAAGGAATAACTACGCAACAACACTGCTTCTCCTTTCATAGTGTGACGTCGCGTGACGTCATTGCGTGGATCGTATGTTCAAAGGCGAAAAGTCGCATTAAAAAAACTTAAGAACTTTTTAAAGACGTGAGGGTCCAAATCACACGTTGCGCCTTGCGAGCGCTGAGCGTCGCGTCGCCCCGCAACCGAGTCAGCGAGGTGGCCGACTGGTTGCTACTCGTCGCTCGACGCACCTCGTCGTTTCCTAACGGCGTCGCACACGACGAGTGGGCGTGCGTGCTGGGGACCAAATTTCCGTGTGGCCACGCAACGAGGGCCGTTGGTCAGGGATTTTCTACACCCCGGTCAAAGACTTGACCTGAGCACGTAAACTGCCTAGGGTGACTCCAACCGCTGTAGCGGCCGCGCCCCTCGATTGGGAGCGCTACTTGCGCATCTCCTGTTGGAGCCACTAGCATCGAAAGACCGTGTCCGTGCGCCCTACTTTGTCATCCCCTGACGTCGTTGCGTTCGTGGCCATGGAAAAAACCTGCAGTAACCACCCACTTACACGGAGGATAGACCGTTGACGTCTCGGTCCACTAGCCCGGAGCGCTTTAACTTCTCAGCACTGGGTGAAGCTTACCCACTGCCTAACCTCCTCGAAATTCAGCGAGACAGCTTCGACCTTTTCATGAAACAGGGTTTGCGTGAGGCGTTCGAAGCCTTGTCGCCGATTTCAGACTTCACAGGTCGTTTGTCGCTTGAACTTGAGTTCGACCCCGACGACGCGGATCTGAAGAGCCCGCCAAAGTTCACGGTCGAGGAGTGTCGCCAACGTGCGACCACGTACTCACAACCCATTTTCGTTCGCGCTCGCTTCTTGAACTCCGAGACCGGTGAGATCAAAGAGCAGACGGTCTTCATGGGTGACTTTCCAATCATGACCGAGCAGGGCACATTCATCATCAACGGCACCGAGCGTGTCGTCGTGTCCCAACTCGTGCGTTCGCCCGGTGTCTTGTTTCAACCCGGTAAGGATGAGAAGGTCGCGTTCGAAGGGACCATCCACCCGAGTCGCGGTGAATGGCTGCAGGTCGATCTCGAAGAGAAGAAGAACAAAGCGGCGAACGCGGGGGCTCGTATTGCTCGTAAACGACGCATCTCTATCTTCACGCTGCTTCGAGCCCTTGACACGTCGATGGACGAAGCTTTCTTTCAGCGATTCGTTGCGCACTTTGAGTTCCTCGAGGACCAGTTCCACGCGGACTGGAAGAAGGCGCACCTCGAGATCACCAAGCACATGGACAAGTACAACTTTGAGGACACTCCCGAGAACTACGTGCGCGCGAGTCAAGAGACGGCCTGGCTCGAGATTTATCGTCGTGCGCGTCCCGGCGAAGTCCAGACCGTCGAAGCCGCACGTCAATACTTCGAGGGCGCCTTTTTCTCGGAGAAGCGTTACGACCTCAGTCGCGTCGGGCGCTACAAGCTCGACCGCAAGCTCGGCAGTGAAGTCGCGAAGAACCTTGAATTGTTCGGTGACGTCCTCGAGCGTCCGAACCCCGATCTGCACGTCCTCTCCAAGGCCGAAGTACTCGCGACCGCGACGTACTTGCTCAACCTCGCCCGCGACCGTACGGCGAAAGAGACCACGTATCACATCGACGACCAGGACCACTTCGCCAACCGCCGGATCCGCAGCGTGGGTGAACTGATCCAAAACGCGTTGCGCACTGGTTTGTCGCGAATGGAGCGCGTCGTGCGTGAGCGCATGAACACTCAGGACGTGGAAGCAATCGCGCCTCAGACGCTGATCAATATCCGACCGGTGATGTCGGCGATCAAGGAATTCTTCGCCACGTCGCAGTTGAGCCAGTTCATGGACCAGAACAACCCCTTGTCGGGCCTTACGCACAAGCGTCGACTTTCGGCGCTGGGACCCGGTGGTCTCTCGCGTGAGCGCGCCGGCCTCGAAGTCCGAGACGTCCACTCGTCGCACTACGGCCGGATGTGTCCAATTGAGACTCCCGAAGGACCGAACGTTGGTCTCATCGGGTACCTCGCGAACTACGCACGTATCAATGAATACGGCTTCATCGAGACGCCCTACCGCATTGTGACGAACGGCAAGGTGACGGGTGAGGTTCGGTACTTCACAGCCGACGAAGAAGAGCGCTTCGTCATCGCCCAGGCGAACACTGAACTCGACGAGCACGGGGCCATCAAAGCCGAACGTGTACTCGTTCGACGTGGTCCTATTGGTACCGGTCTGCGCGTCGGTGCGTCCAACAAGTCGTCATCGACGACGTCGGAGATCGACTTCGTCAAGCCCGACGAAGTCGAGTTGATGGACGTGTCGACCAAGCAGGTCATTTCGGTCGCGACATCACTCATTCCCTTCGTCGAGCACGATGACGCTCAGCGCGCACTCATGGGTGCGAACATGCAAAAGCAAGCCGTGCCGCTCATCATGCCCGAAGCACCCTTCGTGGGCACCGGGATGGAAGCGCGCGCTGCGCTTGACTCGGGCGACGTACTCATCGCCGAGGGCGACGGTGTCGTGCGCTCAGTGTCGGGCGATCGCATCGTCGTGGAATACGAAAAGGACGTGACGGATCGTTACGGCAAGACGTTGGGTAAGAAGCAGTACAACCTCAACAAGTTCCGCCGCTCGAACCAGGACACGTCGATTAATCAAAAGCCGCTGGTGTTTGGTGGCGAGACGGTGACGTTGGGCGACTTGCTCGCCGACGGCACGAGTACCTCGAATGGTGAACTCGCACTCGGAAAGAACCTTCTCGTGGCGTACATGCCGTGGGAAGGGTTCAACTACGAGGACGCGATCATCTTGAACGAACGACTCGTTCGCGACGATGTCCTCACGTCGATTCACGTGAAGGAATACGAGATTGACGCTCGTGACACCAAGCTCGGTGCCGAGGAAATCACGCGTGACATTCCGAACCTTCCCGATGACATCCTGGCGGATCTTGATGATCGAGGCATCGTTCGCATTGGCGCTGAAGTCGAGCCCGGCGACATTCTTGTTGGAAAGGTCACGCCAAAGGGTGAGACGGAGCAATCCCCCGAGGAGCGTTTGCTTCGCGCGATCTTCGGCGAGAAGGCTCGTGAAGTTCGCGACACCTCCTTGAAGGTGCCTCACGGTGAATCTGGCAAGGTCATCGACGTCAAGGTCTACAGCCGCGACGAGGATCACGAGATGCAGCCGGGTGTCAACCAACTCGTCAAGGTCTACGTAGCGCAAAAGCGAAAGATCTCCGAGGGTGACAAACTCGCGGGACGTCACGGGAACAAGGGCGTCATCTCCAAGATTCTGCCCGAAGAGGACATGCCGTTCATGGCCGACGGTACGCCCGTTGACATCATCTTGAGTCCGCTCGGTGTTCCTAGTCGAATGAACGTGGGCCAAGTCCTCGAGAGCCATCTCGGTTACGCCGCTCGTTATGGTTGGTCCGGCATCGACGTGAATCCTTCGGTGGGAACGTCGGGCCACGCAGACCAGCAGGATCCCGCGCAGCGTCCCTATCGAAAGACTCGCCCTCGTACCGAGCCTGCGGTCTATGTCGCGACGCCGTCCTTTGACGGTGCTCACTGGGATGAGACCGAGCGCGCGAAAGACAAGCCGACGATCCAGCACACCTTCGCTACCCTCAACGTCGATGGTGCCAATGGCAAGCGTTTGCTTGCGGGCGATAACGACGGGAAGGTCACGTTGTACAACGGTCGCACCGGCGAGGCGTACGACAACCCGATTTCGGTTGGTTTCGCTTACATCTTGAAACTCGCTCACATGGTCGACGACAAGATTCACGCCCGCTCGACCGGTCCATACTCGATGATTACCGCGCAGCCCCTTGGTGGAAAGGCGCAGTTCGGTGGACAGCGATTTGGAGAGATGGAAGTGTGGGCTCTCGAAGCGTACGGCGCCGCTTACGCGCTCCAGGAGTTGTTGACGGTCAAGTCTGACGACATGAAGGGCCGCGAACGTGCGTACGAGGCGATCGTGAAGGGCCAGAACCTGCCCGAGCCAGGAATCCCCGAGTCCTTCAAGGTTCTCATCAAGGAAATGCAATCACTCTGCTTGAACGTGGAAGTGCGCGACAAAGTTGGCGCCCACGTGGATCTGGCGGACACCGAAGAGGACTTCTTCTCCGTGACCCGTGAACTCGGTATCGACATCAGTCGACCCGAGCGCGGTAGTGACGAAGAGGATGCTCGACGTGCCGCCGAAAGGAAGTTGTCATGAGTCCGCTCGACGTAAACCAGTTCGATGAACTCAGCATTGGCCTCGCCACTGCCCAGAACATCCGCAGTTGGTCTTCTGGAGAAGTGAAGAAGCCCGAAACCATCAACTACCGCACACTTCGTCCCGAGAAGGACGGACTCTTTTGCGAGAAGATCTTTGGACCACAGAAGGCGTGGGAGTGCGCGTGCGGAAAGTACAAGCGTGTGCGATTCAAGGGCATTGTCTGCGAGCGCTGCGGCGTCGAAGTGACGAGCGACAAGGTTCGCCGAGACCGCATGGGCCACATCGCACTGTCGGCTCCGGTCGTGCACATCTGGTATCTGCGTGGAACACGTTCGTGGCTCGCGTACCTGTTGATGGGAACCGCCCCAAAGGAAGAGCTCAAGGCGAAGCAGTTAGAGAAGGTCATCTACTTCGCCGCCCACATGGTCACGTTCGTCGACGTCGATAAGCGTCACGCTGACCTGAGCGATCTTCGTCAAGCACTCGGCGAAGAGCAAGTCGAGATCGCCGAGCGCGAAGTCAAGGCGCTCGACAACAAGCTGAAGGAAATCGAAGCGCGAGCGGTCAAGCTCGAAGCTGACGGTGCGAAAGAGTCCGAACTTCGCGCTCTCCAGCGTGGCACCGAGAAGGAACTCGATGGAGTGCGATCGCGCTTCGCCGAGGAGCGCGAACTGGCGAAGCAAGCCTTTGACACGTTCGAAGGTTTGCACTCGCGTCAGATCATCGAAGACGAGGTCCTTTACCGTGAGATGGAATTCCGATACGGCGACTACTTCGAAGGTGGCATGGGCGCCGACGCAATCCTGCAGTTGATCGACCGCATGGACCTTGACGACGAAGAGCGCATGATGCGTGAGATGATCGACGCGAAGGACGGCCGCAAGCCGCTCAGCGCGCAGCGACACGCCAAGTTTCTCAAGCGACTCGCCATTGTCCAGTCCTTTAACCGTCGCGACGACCAAGGGCGCCGGCTGAATGATCCGCGCGCAATGATCCTCGAAGCGGTGCCGGTCATTCCTCCTGATCTTCGCCCAATGGTCCAACTCGATGGTGGCCGTTTCGCCACCAGTGACCTCAATGACTTGTACCGTCGCGTCATAAACCGCAACAATCGACTGAAGCGACTGCTCGATCTGGGTGCACCCGACATCATTGTCAACAACGAGAAGCGGATGCTCCAAGAAGCAGTGGACGCCTTGTTCGACAACGGCCGTCGCGGCCGTCCGGTCGCTGGGCAAAGTGGTCGACCCCTGAAGAGTTTGTCGGACATGCTGAAGGGCAAGCAAGGACGGTTCCGTCAGAACTTGCTCGGAAAGCGCGTCGACTACTCGGGCCGTTCGGTCATCGTCGTGGGTCCGCAGCTGAAGTTGCACCAGTGCGGTCTGCCCAAGATGATGGCGCTCGAACTGTTCAAGCCCTTCGTGATGAAGCGTTTGATCGAGACGCAAATGGCTCAGAACATCAAGAGTGCGAAGCGAATGGTCGAGCGCCGCAAGGCAATCGTCTGGGACGTACTCGAAGAAGTCATTCGTGAACACCCGGTCCTGTTGAACCGTGCGCCGACGTTGCACCGACTCGGTATTCAGGCATTTGAGCCTGTGCTCGTTGACGGCAAGGCCATTCAAATCCACCCGCTCGTGTGCAAGGCGTTCAACGCTGACTTCGACGGGGACCAGATGGCCGTGCACGTGCCGTTGTCCGCCGAAGCCCAAGCTGAAGCACGTATCTTGATGCTCTCGACGAACAACATCTTCACCCCGGCGACGGGACGGCCCATCACAGAACCGGCGCAGGACATGGTCTTCGGTGCGTACTACTTGACGCTGCCCGCTGAAGAGCACGTCGAGAATCCGCGCGTGTTTCGACACGTGTACGAAATCGAGAACGCGCTCAACGACCAGACGATTGGACTTCGCACGTCGATCCAGATCCGTCCGCTCGATGGCTCCTCGCTTGACACGCGACTCGATGCTGCGGGCATCGAAGTAAAGGGCGCGAGCCGTTCACTGGTGACGACACCTGGTCGTGTGTTCTTCAACGAAGCGTTACCCTTCGGGTTCCGTTACGTGAACGAGCTCATTGGGAAGAATGCGCTGCCCATCGGTGTCATCGTGGAGGAGATCTCGGGCGGCTTCAGCCGTCAAGAGGTCGCCGAGTCGCTCGACGCGATCAAGTCACTTGGCTTTAAGTACGCCACGCGCTCGGGACTCACTATCTCGATCGACGACGTCATCACGACCCCGGAGAAGGCCGAGATCCTCAACAAGTACGAGGAGCAGGCCGCCAAGGTCGAGACGAACTACCGTCGCGGCGTCATTGTCGACGACGAACGTCGTCAGCAGGAGATCGAGATCTGGACGAACGCCAACAAAGAGGTCGGTGACGCCACCGACCGTGCGATGAACGCCATTGCGAACAACCCAATTCGCATGATGGTCGACTCGGGCGCTCGCGGTAATTCGCAGCAAATCCGCCAGATCGCCGCGATGAAGGGCCTCGTGTCCAATCCGCGTGGTGAGATGATCCCACGTCCGATCAAGTCGTCGTTCCGTGAAGGTTTGTCGGTGCTCGAGTACTTCATCTCGACCCACGGCACCCGCAAGGGTCTCGGTGACACGGCACTTCGCACTGCTGACTCCGGCTATCTGACTCGTCGTCTCGTCGACGTCGCCCAGGAACTGATCGTCAAAGAGTTTGACTGCGGTACGAGTCGTGGCATGTGGATTGAGCACGTTGCGCCGGACACGAGGGGCCAGCGAGCGCACCTCGAGACCAAGCTTTGGGGACGCGTCGTCAGCGAAGACGTTATGTTGTCGGACGGCTCCAGCATTCCCGCGGGCACGATGCTCATGCAAGACGACGTCGATCGACTGCGTGACGACGCCGCTGTGTCACGTGTTCGAGTTCGAACGACACTGACCTGTGACGCCGTCCAAGGGGTCTGCGCCGCGTGCTACGGGCTTTCACTCGCCACGCACCAACTCGTCGAACTCGGCGAAGCCGTTGGGGTGATTGCTGCGCAGTCAATTGGCGAGCCGGGAACCCAGCTCACGATGCGTACGTTCCACTCCGGTGGTGTGACCGAGAGTGACATCACGCATGGTCTTCCTCGCGTGGTAGAGCTCTTCGAAGCCCGAACGCCTAAGGGCGCCGCCAAGGTCGCCGAGTTCTCAGGCGTGGTACGAGTGGAGCTCATTGGTCGTGAACGAAAGGTCACCCTCGTCGGCAATGACGGCGAGTTGCAAGAAGAGTCGATCTCGATCGCTCGACACTTGCTCGTCGAGGACGGTCAAGACGTCGAAGTCGGTATGCCGTTGCACGACGGTCCTCTCGATCCCAAGTTGATGATGAAGTTCCGTGGAACTCGTGAGACGCAGCAGTACCTCGTCGAAGAGGTGCAGAACGTCTATCGCGACCAGGGTGTGTCGATTCACGACAAGCACATTGAGTTGATCGTTCGCCAGATGACGCGTCGAGTGCAAATCGTCGACGCTGGTGAGTCACCGTGGTTGCCTGGCGCGATGGTGGACGTGAAGTTGTTCAACGACACCAACGATCAGATCGAAGCGCAAGGTAAGGAAGCCGCCGATGGACGTGCCCAATTGATGGGTATCACCAAGGCGTCGCTCGCGACCGACTCGTGGTTGTCAGCGGCGTCGTTCCAAGAGACGACGCGTGTGCTCACCGAAGCCGCCATCGAAGGCAAGCGCGACCACCTCGTGGGACTGAAGGAAAACATCATTATCGGTAAGTTGATTCCCGCTGGTTCGGGTCTGGAGTATTACAACCAGAGAGAACTGCGACTCGACATGCCCGACGCGGAACTGTTGCCCGCGTGGGCGCAGGTCTCTGATGACGACCTTGACCTGGCGAGTTTGTTGGGTGAGATCTCCGGTGACGACTCGTTCAGCGCTGACTTAACCGCGTTCCAGAACATCGGTACCGCGACCTATGACGAGTCGGCTCTGCCCGAGAACGACGACGTCCGTCCCGAGGACGAACTGGGCAACCAGGCAATCTAAGGCGTTGGGTCACCGGCCTGCGGGCCGGTGACTGACGTCGAATCGTTCGCCGCATGGCGTTGAGCGAAGAGCGCCGCTTCGGTACGCCGGTGGAACCCGAGCTTCACCAGCAGATTAGCGAGATAGTTTTTCACGGTTTTCTCTGCCAAATGCAGCGATTCGGCGATCTCTCGATTGGTCAACCCCTCACTGAGCAGCGCGAGGATTCGTCGCTCCTGAGGGCTGAGTGTGGACATGCGCGTGTCTTCTTCGGCGCGTCGCGCGAGGCGCTCGCGTGATCGACTGATCATCTCCTCGTTGAGCAGCGTCTCGCCGTTGGCGACGCGGTGGAGGGCCTCGATGAAATCGTTACCGCTCATGTCCTTCATCACGAAGCCTTGAGCCCCCGCGAGCACCGCCGCATCGAGTGCCTCGTCGTCGGCGTAGGAAGTCAGCAACAAACACGCAAGGTCCGGGCGCCTTGAACGCAACTCTCGACAAAGGTAGACCCCGCTGCCGTCAGGGAGCGCGACGTCCAACAAGGCAATGTCGACGTCGCCAAGGGCGGGATGATTGAGGGTGGTGTTCATTGACGTGGATTCGCTCACGACCCGTGCACGTCGAGTCTCTTCGAGCTTGTCTCGAATCTCGCGACGAACGAGTTCCTGGTCATCGACCAATAGGAGGCGGATCATGAGGTTCTTTCGTGTGGCCCACCGATTCGTTTGAATCGTGGCGCCGCCGCGAGAATCGCGGGTCTCGAATTCTCAACATTGGTGCGGGGAGGTCGTACGCACCGTGGGCTCGAGTGGAAGAGAGGGGTTCTGCTGTCTTCCCCTTCATCGTATGGGCGCCATCGAAATGTGCGTCGTTCGTCGTCAACGTAGATCTTTTGACTACTTCATCGACAAACGTGAGTGAATGAGCACTCAGTGATCGAAGGTGTCGCGCGAACTGAACGATGTGTCGAGCTTCACGTGACGATTGGATGACAAGGGGGGTGACCGTGCTCGACGAGTGGACTAGGGCCGAAGGGCCTTTCTTTTTTCGAAATCGTGACTAGGGCCTTACGGCCTTCTTAGGGTTCCCCTATCACGAGAATTTTTTAGTCCGGACTTCGCTCTAAATCATCGAGACCATCGCCATAAAGCGTGGCGCATGGATTTTTAGCGAAGCAAGAAGGACGAAAACTCATGAAGACTCCCTATCATTTAGGCCGCAAGGCGTCGCTGAGAATCTTCAGTGCGTTGGCCATAGCCACGGGACTACTTGCCGGATCATTCGCGGTGACCGCTTCGGCGTCCATCGCGCATCCGAGCGTGGTACGAACGGTACCCACGGGGAACCAGCCCGAGACCCTTTGGTCCGACGGCACCTACGTGTGGGCCACGAGTAACGGTTCGGGCAACGTCACCGAGATAAACGAGCTGACGGGTGCGGTGGTTCACACCATCCTGTTTCCCGGTATTTCCACGTCAGGCATTGCGTCAAACGGCACCGACATCTGGGTGACCAACTTTAGTGGCAACGCCATCTACGAGTTGAGCATGGCCTTGATCACTGCGTACCCTTCGGTGAATGTGCCGTCGGCCAGCGTGATCGTAAAGACGTTGGCGACCGCTGGCGAACCCAGCGACATCTCCTTCTCGGGCGGTTACTTCTGGGTCACGACGCAGAGCGGGCAAACGATGTTGCAGATCGACCCAGTACTCGGTACGGTTCTCAAGACCTACACCACGAGCTCGGGTGACCTCAACTACCCACGCGGCGTCTCAGCTGACGCCACGAACGTGTGGGTCGCGAATCCCGGTTACACCTTTGGTGGGAACAACAACAGTTGCGTCACCACTGGCACGACGCAGTGGAACAACACCGTAAGCAAGATCAACATCGTCACCGGCGTTGCGACCAGTGTCGCCGTCGGTAACGCGTACGTCGCGGGAACCACTTCGGGCTCACAGCCTTGGGATGTCTCCGCTGACGGCACCAACACTTGGGTGACCCTCAAGTGCCAGAGCGCCGTTGCGTACATCAACGATCTGACGAGCACCGTTGGTCTCGTGAACCTGCCGAGCGGATCTCTGCCTGAAGGCATCGTCTCTGACGGTACCGACGTGTGGGTCAGCGAGAGCGGACTCAATCAGGTCCAAGAAATCCAGATCAGCACGGACACGATTATCAACACGGTTCCCCTCGCGGCAGCTTCTAACCCTTGGGGCATCGTCAACGATGGCACGCACGTCTGGGTTGCCGCTTCTGGCAACAACAACGTCGCCGAAATCGCCGACACGCCGCATTTGACGCCTTCCACGTTGCCTGACGGCACCGTTGGCGTGCCCTACAGCCAGGCCCTCACCATCAGTGGTGGTACTGGTCCTTACACGGTGACGTGCAGTGGCACACCTCCGACGGGCCTTACGGTCACGCCGAGCGGCACGGGCGTTCTGATTTCAGGCACGCCGACGGTGGCGGGCCCGGATGCGAACGCGGTCAATTGCACCGTGACTGACGCAAACACCGCAACGTCAACGACCGTGATTCCCATCACGATCGACGCGGCCGTGGTTACGCCGACGACGCCTGCGCTTACACCCACCGCGTTGCCTGACGGCACCGTTGGTTCGGGCTACAGCCAGAGCTTGAGCGTCACCGGTGGAACTGCTCCCTTCGTGATTGTGTGCTCGTTGAGCACACCACCAGCGGGCCTTAGCGTTACCGTGACGCCGAGTAGCCCAGCTACCATCCCGGCGAGTGACACGGGCGTCCTGATTTCGGGCACGCCCACGACGACTGGAACAGACTCCAATGCGGTCAATTGCACCGTGACGGACTCGACTGGTCGTACGTCATCGAGCATCATTCCCATCACGATTGACGCGGCCGTTGTGGTCACGCCAGCGCCCACACCCGCTACGCCCGCGGTGGTTGTTGCACCCACGTTGACGGTTGGTCCGGCGAGTGGCGTCACGACAACGAGCGCAACCTTGAACGGAACGGTGAACCCGAACGGTACCGCGATCAACTCAGAGGACTTCTGCTACATCGAAGGATCCACTCTGATTGATTGTGCTGGTGCCACGACGGTTGCCATCGTCCCGGCGACGCTTCCTGCGAGCACGACCGTTACCAGTCTGGCCGCAATGGCGGCCAGACTGTACGCGAACAGCCCGTACTGCTACCAGCTCGAAGCGACGAACGTAGATGGCACGTACTACAGCACACCCGTGTGCTTCAGCACGAGCGCCACTGCCACCGCAGCTGTGGTGACACCCGCGGTCATCTTGCCTGGAGGGTTGCGTTACATCACGCACTTCGGTGAAAACCTTTACTCGCTGACGGCTTCTGACCTGGTCACGATCCACGCCCTTGCGGTGTTCATCAAGACCCACGCAGATACCCACGACGCATTGATTGGCTACACCGATCCCCTCAACACCAAGAGCTACAACCTTGCCCTTGGTGAGCGACGGGCGAATGCTGTTGCCGTGCAGTTGGAGAAGGACCTCATGGCCATGGGCGTGCACAACGTCAGTTCGGCGACCGCCTCAGGCGGCGCCACGAACTACGTCGTTGTTGGACTGTCCAATTCGGCTAGGGCGAAGGACCGTCGAGTTACCATCTCGGTGAACTGACCCTTTCCGCAAAGGCGGCTGACTGCGCAACGTGGCGCAGTCAGCCGCCTTTGTCGTTGCTCAAACTCTGCAGTAAGGATGAGGGACCAGGAACGAAGCCCAACAGAGGGGTGATTCTGGACCAGATTTGTCGCACGACGCTAAACTGTTTAGGCCCAGTGGCGCTCTAGCGCTGACGTCTTCGCCCCGACCGGCTTCGCCGGATCATCGTTTCGTTCGCTGGCTTGCTGTCGAGGGCCATTTTGCCGTAAGATAGAAAGTCCGCGTGCGCATCATTGCCGCGTCCCAAGTTCGCAGTACAAACAGAAGAGGTTCCGCGTGCCCACAATCGCACAGTTGGTCCGAAAAGGCCGACAGGATAAAGTTTCCAAGACCAAGACGCCGGCCCTGAAGGGGGCCCCGCAGCGTCGTGGTGTGTGCACCCGTGTCCACACGGTCACCCCGAAAAAGCCGAACTCCGCCCTGCGAAAGGTGGCGCGTGTTCGCCTCACCTCAGGCGTGGAGATCACGGCGTACATCCCGGGCGTCGGTCACAATCTCCAAGAGCACTCCATTGTCCTCGTTCGAGGTGGGCGTGTGAAGGACTTGCCTGGTGTTCGTTACAAGATCATTCGCGGTGCGCTCGACACGTCTGGTGTGCGCGATCGCAAGCAGGCCCGTAGTCGCTACGGCGCTAAGAAGGAGAGCTAATGCCTCGTAAAGGCCCCGCCGTTCGTCGTGAGGTCCCTACCGACCCCATCTATAAGTCCGTACTCGTCACCCAGCTGACGAACAAGATCCTCGAGCGTGGCAAGCGCACCATCGCTGAGCGCATTGTCTACACCGCCCTCGAACTCGTTGAGCAAAAGACCAGTTCGGACCCGGTCGCAACATTGAAGCGGGCCCTCGAGAACGTTCGCCCGGAGCTCGAAGTCAAGAGCCGTCGCGTCGGTGGCACCACCTACCAAGTCCCGATGGAAGTCCGTCCTCGTCGAGCGACCACGCTCGCCATTCGTTGGCTCACGGATTTTGCGAAGAAGCGCCGCGAGAAGACCATGGCCGAGCGTCTCGCCAATGAGATCATCGATGCCAGCAATGGCGTTGGTGCGGCGGTGAAGCGCCGCGAGGACATGGCCAAGATGGCCGAGTCCAACAAAGCGTTCGCGCACTACCGCTGGTAATCAAAGAGAGCTATTGAAATGACCGCACGCGAATACCCCCTCGACAAGGTTCGCAACATTGGCATCATGGCGCACATCGACGCCGGCAAAACCACCACCACCGAGCGAATCTTGTTCTACACGGGCAAGAATTACAAGATCGGTGAAGTGCACGAAGGTGCCGCCACCATGGACTGGATGGTTCAAGAGCAAGAGCGCGGCATCACCATCACGTCGGCCGCGACCACTTGCTACTGGAAGGGCAGCCGAATCAACATCATCGACACCCCCGGTCACGTTGACTTCACCGTCGAGGTCGAGCGTTCGCTTCGCGTGCTCGACGGAGCGGTTGCGGTCTTTGACGCGGTTGCCGGCGTCGAGCCCCAGACCGAGACTGTGTGGCGCCAAGCCAACAAGTACCACGTCCCACGTATCTGTTTCGTCAACAAGATGGACCGCATCGGTGCGGACTTCTTTCGTTGCGTTGACATGATTGAGGACCGACTCGACTGCGTGGCTGCCGTCATCCAGTTGCCAATCGGTGCTGAAGGTGAGTACAAGGGGATCATCGACCTCTGCGCGATGAACGCCACGATTTATCACGACGACAAGGGTGAGCAGCTCGAGGTGATTCCGATCCCTGCGGAGTATCAAGCCCAGGCTGAGGAGTACCACGCCAAATTGCTCGACGTGCTCACCACGTTCGATGACGATTTGATGGAAAAGGTCCTCAACGACGAGACGCCCAGCGTCGACGACCTGCACGCGGCGCTGCGACGCGGGACGCTCGAGAACCACTGCGTACCGATCCTCAACGGCTCGGCGTTCAAGAACAAGGGTGTCCAGCCCATGCTCGACGCCGTGGTTGACTACCTGCCCTCGCCCGTCGATCTTCCACCCACGCAAGGCACCAAGCCGGGAAAGGAAGACGTCATCGAGCGAAAGCCTTCCGACGACGAACCCTTCTCGGCCCTCGCCTTCAAGATCATGACCGACCCGTACGTCGGCAAGCTCACCTACTTGCGCGTCTATTCGGGCACCCTTGAAAAGGGTGACACGGTCGTGAACACCACTAAGGGTATGAAGAAGGAGCGTCTTGGACGCTTACTCTTGATGCACGCGAACAACCGTGAAGACCTCGACACGATTCGCACCGGCGACATCATCGCGGCGGTGGGCTTGAAGCAAGTAACGACGGGTGACACCCTTAGTGCGGTCGACCAGCCAATCCAACTCGAAACGCTGACCTTCCCCGAGCCGGTCATCCACGTCGCCGTGGAACCAAAGACGAAGGCCGACCAGGAGAAGTTGTCCAAGGCCCTCTACTCACTCTCCGAAGAGGACCCGACGTTTCGCGTGCGCACCGATGAGGAGACCGGTCAAACGGTCATCTCGGGAATGGGCGAACTGCACCTCGAGGTGTTGGTTGATCGAATGCTTCGCGAGTTCAGCGTCGACGCCAACGTCGGTAAGCCGCAGGTCGCCTACCGCGAGACCGTTCGCAAGAAGGTTGAGAAAGTCGAAGAGAAGTACGTNNAGTACGGCCACGTCGTGATCACCTTGGAGCCCACGGGCCCCGGAGGCGGGTACGAATTCGTCGACGAGATCAGCGGTGGCGTGATTCCCAAGGAGTACATCGGGCCGGTCAACCAGGGCATCACCGAGGCGCTCACGTCGGGCGTGCTCGCGGGGTACCCGGTCGTCGACGTTCGTGTTCGTCTCACCTTTGGTAGCTACCACGACGTCGACTCGTCGGAAATGGCGTTCAAAATCGCTGGATCGATTGCCGTGAAGAAGGCTGCTCGCCTCGCGAGCCCGGTGCTCCTCGAGCCCGTGATGTCCGTCGAGGTCGTGACCCCCGAGGACTACATGGGCGACGTTATTGGCGACCTGTCGTCTCGACGAGGTCGTGTCGAAGGCATGGAGCAAAAGGGCAATAGTCAAGCAATTAGGGCACTTGTGCCGCTGGCCGACATGTTCGGCTACGCTACNNCAAGGGCGCGCGACGTACACCATGCAGTTCCATTCGTACGCAGAGGTTCCGGAGGCGATTTCCAAGGAAATCGTGGCGAAGGCGACTGGCGCGTAAGGAGCTGGGCAACCAGCGAAACAAGGTCCAAACCGTCGTCGGGGAGGGCCGAAACAAACCCGATGGAACCACGAAGGTTCTGTCACTAAGAGAAAGTTAGTCCCCGACAATGGCAAAGCAGAAGTTCGAGCGCACTAAGCCGCACGTCAATATCGGAACCATGGGTCACATTGACCACGGCAAGACCACCCTTACCGCGGCAATCACCAAGGTATTGTCCGAGCGCATCCCCGGTAGCGCCTTCACACCGTTCGATCAGATCGACAAGGCTCCCGAAGAGCGTCAGCGCGGCATCACCATTTCTATCGCCCACGTGGAATACGAGACGGCGAACCGTCACTACGCCCACGTCGACATGCCCGGTCACGCCGACTACGTGAAGAACATGATCACGGGCGCCGCCCAGGTCGACGGCGCCATCCTGGTCGTGTCCGCGACCGACGGTCCGATGCCCCAGACGCGTGAGCACGTGTTGCTCGCTCGTCAGGTCGGTGTTCCCTACATCGTGGTCGCACTCAACAAAGCCGACATGGTCGATGACGAAGAGCTCCTTGAGCTCGTCGAACTCGAAGTCCGTGAACTCTTGACGAGCTACGACTTCCCCGGCGACGACACCCCGATTGTCCGCGTCTCGGCGCTGAAGGCCCTCGAGGGCGACAAGGACTGGGGCGACAAGATCATGGAGCTCATGGACGCCGTCGACACCTTCATCCCCGAGCCCGTGCGCTCCACCGACAAGCCGTTCCTCATGTCGATCGAAGACGTCATGTCCATCACTGGTCGTGGCACCGTCGTCACCGGCAAGGTGGAGCAAGGCGTCATCAAGGTTGGCGATGAAGTCGAGATCGTCGGTCTTCGCGACACGACCAAGACCACCGTTACCGGCATCGAGATGTTCCGTAAGTTGCTCGACGAAGGCCGTGCTGGTGACAACCTGGGCGCCCTGCTTCGTGGCACGAAGAAGGAAGAAGTCGAGCGCGGACAGGTCCTGTGCAAGCCGGGAACGATCACGCCGCACACCGTTTTTGAAGCGTCGGTGTACGTGTTGACCAAGGACGAAGGTGGCCGTCACAAGCCGTTCTTCGCGAACTACCGTCCCCAGTTCTACTTTCGCACGACGGACGTCACGGGCACCATCGAGTTGCCTTCGGGCACCGAGATGGTCATGCCTGGCGACAACACCGAGATGACCGTGACCCTGGGTAAGCCGATCGCCATGGAAGAGGGTCTGACCTTCTCCATTCGCGAGGGTGGCCGAACCGTGGGTTCAGGTCGCGTCGTCAAGATTCTGAAGTAGGTAGGTCATGGCCGACAACCGACAAATGATTCGAATCCGGCTGAAGGCCTTCGACCACGGCGTCCTTGACCAGTCCACCGCGAAGATCGTCCAGACGGTCGAGCGAACGAATGCTCGCGTGCAGGGCCCCGTGCCACTGCCCACCGAGAAGCACCGTTACACGGTCGTTCGTGGACCCCACAAGCACAAGGACAGTCGCGAACACTTCGAGATGCGCGTGCACAAGCGTCTTTTGGACATCGTGGATCACTCCGCCAAGACGGTCGATTCGCTTCAGCGCCTCGACCTGCCGGCGGGGGTCGACATCGAGATCAAGATTCGCCAGAACTAACGCTACTCACGGGGTTCGGCTTTGCGTAAGTGGGACCTCGTGATGTAGTGTTAAAAGCCCCTCCTTTTCGGGCGGGGACACAAAAAAGATGTGTTCAGTTGCCTACGGGAACGCTGAACCAAACCAGTCGAGCGCTCCGTTCGGGTTTTATGGCCCGGCGGAGCGTCTGTGTGTCGGATGCACCGATGCGCAGTGTTTAGAAGAGAGGCATACGTGGCGACCAAAGCGATCGTCGGCGAGAAGGTGGGCATGACCCAAGTCTGGGATGACCAGAACCGGGCGATCCCGGTAACGGTCGTCAAGGTCAGTCCAGCTCGCGTCGTCCAGGTAAAGACTCCAGAAAAAGAGGGCTACTCCGCGGTGCAAGTCACCTGGGGCACCCGCCGCGCCTCCACGCTCTCCAAGCCCGAAATCGGTCACTTCGAGAAGGCGGGCGTCACGCCCGGTAAGAAGTTGGTCGAACTGCGCATCGACGACGTCTCGGGTTACGAAGTCGGCCAGGAGATCCTCGCCGACGTACTCGAAAAAGGCGAGATGATCGACGCGACCGCAGTGTCCAAGGGCAAAGGATTCGCCGGTGGGATGAAGCGTCACAACTTCTCTGGTCAAGGGGCCGCCCACGGTAACCACAAGCACCACCGCGCGCCCGGATCCATTGGCGCGTGTGCGACGCCTGGTCGTGTCTTTAAGGGTACGAAGATGGCGGGTCGTTACGGTGGCGGTCAAGTCACCACCACCAACCTCGAGGTCATTGGCGTCGACGTCGAGCGCAACCTCGTCCTCGTGAAGGGTGCCGTTCCTGGGCCCCGCGGTGGCGTCGTCGTGCTTCGAACGTCGGTGAAGAACCCAATGAAGGCCGGAGGTACGCGATGAGCGACGTCACGACACTGCGCGGTGCCGTCAAGAAAGAGCGTCCCGCGCCCACCGCGCGATCGGTTGTTCGAAAGAGTCTCGCCGGTGCCGAGCTCGGTACCGTGGCGCTCGAACCAACGATTTTTGGTATCGAGCCCAACATGGCGGTTTTGCACCAAGTGATCAAGGCGCAACTCGCCGCGAAGCGTGCGGGCACCCAGTCGACCAAGACCCGCAAAGAAGTCCGCGGTGGTGGCAAGAAGCCCTTTGGTCAAAAGGGAACCGGTGGAGCTCGCCAGGGCACCATCCGCGCGCCGCACTACCCCGGTGGTGGGATTGCCCTCGGGCCCAAGCCTCGCAAGTACGACCAAAAGACGCCCAAGAAGATGATCCGCCTCGCGCTCTACTCTGCCTTGTCGGACCGTGCGTCGCTGTCACGAGTCGCACTCATCGACGGCTTCAGCGCGTGGACGACACCCAAGACCAAAGACGCCGTCAGCGCGCTGCACGCGCTCGGACTCGAAGGCAAGATCCTCATCGTTCTGCACCGTGACGACACGACCGCACTGCAGTCGTTTCGAAACCTCGCCAACGTCAAGACCATCGACGTCGGCGAGCTCAACGCCTATGACGTGTTGGACTGTGACTGGGTCCTCTTTACTGACGCCACGTTGCCAGTCGCGAAGGAGACCTTGTAATGCGTGACGCCATGAGCATCCTGATCCGACCGGTCGTGTCTGAAAAGACCTACGGCCTCATGGAGAACCACACCTACGTCTTCGTGGTCGATCCTCGCGCGACCAAGATCGACGTGCGCAACGCCGTCGAACAGGCCTTCAACGTCAAGGTCGTCAACGTGAACACTCTCAACCGCAAGGGTAAGGCGACACGAAATCGTCGTACCGGTGTCGCGGGCGCTCGCCCCAACACGAAGCGGGCCATCGTCACCCTCAAACAGGGCGACTCGATCAATCTCTTCGAGAACTAAGGACTGCCATGGCACTGCGTCACCGCAAACCAACCAGCCCCGGTCGCCGATTCCAAACGGTCTCGGACTTCGCCGACATCACGAAGTCGACGCCGGAAAAGTCACTGCTCGACCCCAAGCCCAAGACGGGCGGTCGAAATAACTACGGGCGAAAGACCTCGCGACACCGCGGTGGTGGGCACAAGCAGCAGTACCGCATCATCGACTTCAAGCGCAACAAGGACGCGATTCCTGCCAAGGTCGCGTCGATTGAGTACGACCCGAACCGCACGTGTCGTATTGCCCTGCTGCACTACGCCGATGGTGAGAAGCGCTACATCCTCGCCCCTAACGGACTCAAGGTTGGCGATTACGTTGAGTCGGGTCCCAAGGCGGACATCCGCACCGGTAACGCGCTGCCCATGCGCTTCATCCCGACTGGTGCGACGGTGCACAATGTCGAGTTGCGACCTGGTGGTGGCGGCAAGATGGCTCGCAGCGCCGGCATGAGTGTCCAATTGGTCGCGAAGGAGGGCGGTTACGCCACCCTTCGTCTTCCCTCGACCGAAATGCGCCGAGTGCAGATCGACTGTCGCGCGACGCTGGGCGTCGTTGGCAATTCCGAGCACGAACTCATCAAGGTCGGTAAGGCCGGACGCAGCCGTTGGCAGGGCATTCGCCCCCAGACGCGTGGTGTCGCCATGAACCCGGTCGACCACCCACTCGGTGGTGGTGAAGGAAAGACTTCCGGTGGACGTCACCCCGTATCACCGTGGGGTCAGCCAGAGGGTCGTACGCGTTTGCCAAAGGCATCAGACGCGCTCATTATTCGTCGTCGCCGTGGACGCGGCTCGCGGAGGTAGGTAGACAATGTCACGTAGTTTGAAAAAGGGTCCCTTCATCGACTCGCACCTTTTGAAGAAGGTCGACGCAATGAACGCGGCGAATGAGAAGAAGGTCATCAAGACCTGGAGCCGTCGTTCGACGGTGATCCCCGACATGGTCGGTCACACCTTTGCGGTACACGACGGACGTCGTCACGTGCCGGTCTACTGCAACGAGTCAATGGTGGGACACAAGTTGGGCGAGTTCGCTCCGACGAGGACCTTCAAGTTCCACGCCGGCCAGGAAAAGACGGGGAGGCGCTAATGACTGGCCCCAAGACGAACGAACGTCCAGGTACCCGCGCCACGCTGCGCGGCTATCACATGTCGGCGAGCAAGGCTCGCGTCGTACTTAATCTCATCCGCAATGAGGATGTGAACACCGCACGTGAAATCCTGGCGGGCACCACTCGTGAAGCCGCCGACGTCATTGGCAAGGTCCTCGCTTCCGCGGTCGCGAACGCCGTCAACAACGATGGTCTCAACGCCGAGGAGCTCTTCGTCTCGGCGGCCTACGCCGACGAGGGCATCACGATGAAACGCTTCACCCCCCGTGCGCGAGGGCGTGCCGGCAAGATTCGCAAGCGCGCTTGTCACATCACCGTGATCGTCTCGCGTCTCGACGAGGACCGTCTTGAGGTCTTGCGTTCGCAGCGCTCGGCACAGGCAACCGCATCGCGTTCGCGTCGTGTCGCGACCTCACGACGTCGCGCGGACCAGACCGCCAGTCTCAACAAGCGCGAAACCGCTGCGGCTGAAGTGGCGGAGAACGAGGCTCGCGAGGCGGAGGATCGTCTGGACGAGGAACTGGAGATCGAGTCGTTTGACAACGAGTCGGGCGCCATCGGTGCGAGCGAGGACCTCGCGAGCGAAGAGTCCGACGCGACCGACGTCAGCGAGACGCCAGACGTTGACGACACGACCGACGAGGAGCTCGACGAGACCTCGAAGAACGACACGGTGTCTGAGGACACCACGGAGGAGACGAACTAATGGGTCAGAAGGTAAACCCCTACGGTTTCCGTCTCGGTATCACGACGGACTGGAAGTCGCGTTGGTTTAAGGAGCGCGGCTACAAGGACCTCGTCATCGAGGACTGGAAGATCCGTGATTATCTCACCAAGCAGCTCGAGAGCGCTGCGGTGAGTCGCATCGAGATCGAGCGCAATTCGGACCGCATCCGCGTGGACATCCACACGGCACGTCCCGGTATCGTCATCGGGCGTCGTGGTGCCGAGGCGGAGCGTCTGAAGAAGGACCTCGAGAAGATCACCGGTCAAAAGAACAAGATCTCGCTGAACATCCAAGAGATCAAGCAGCCCGAACTCGACGCGGCACTCATCGCCCAAGGAATCTGTGACCAGTTGCTTCGACGTGTGGCGTTTCGCCGCGCGATGAAGCGCGGTATCCAAACCGTGCAGAAGGCTGGCGCCCTGGGTGTGCGCATCCAGGCATCGGGACGTCTCGGCGGGGCAGAAATGTCACGTCGTGAGTCCTACCGTGAAGGTCGAGTGCCGCTGCACACGCT
>PLRK01000108.1 GCA_003163875.1 Acidimicrobiaceae bacterium
GACGCCTCGATTAGCCCAGTGCGAATGGACTCCGAAATGTGCTCGAAGTGACTAACTAATTCTCCTGGCATGTTGCGAACATATCGTCTGGCTGTGTCACCGAAACTTGTTTCAGGTTTGGACGGGCTAGATGCTGCTCGGAGATTGTTGGTCTCGGAGACACCAGGGGAGTACACACATCCTGGTCAATCGAGAACTCAAGGGTGTTCGTTTACAGGAGAGACTTCTGTTGCTGGACGAGAGCCAAGACTGATGCGAAAGTCGGAATTGACGCGCCCGGGGGAAAGAGAGTTCGGGCAGCCGTAAATCGACGTTCGAGCCACTCTCTTACGTCTTTCGTTGGCGGTGTGAATGCGGGGCTATCAGCAAAGCCTGTCGCCGGTCTAGAAGTTGAGCCGCCGAACTGCTCGTTGGAGATGCGCTCGACCTCGTCCACCAAGCGCAGGAATGCGGCCCGATCTTGTAGGTGTTGTTTTGTCGGTCCATGAAGCAAGAGTTGATTCACATCGAAGTAGTGACGACCAAACCGACCTTCGCTTGGGTTCTGTGGATCGAAGCTGGACGCGGCGTGATGCAACGCGCAAAGCTTCTCAATCAACGTGCGAACCGGATTCAAGGCGCGAACCGTAAATGGGCGAAGATCATCAAAGTTGTCCTCGTCGACGTCCTCCAACTGGCCAAGAAGTGTCGATATTGTCACCATTTCAGAGGGCTCGTGTCCGTCTCCGTAACCGGTCTCTAAGAGGACTCGATCGGTGAGCACTTCAATTTGGATCTCTGGAACGACGACAGGGACGTAGACCACGTAGTCACCACGACTGGGGCGCTTGCCACGCCCAGGTTTTCGCTGCTCCTCGGTAGGAAGTCCAAGTTGCGCCGCCACCGAGTCCGTGATTGCTGCGAGGCGGTCGGACCGCTTGGCAGAACTGAGTCCCGATTCAGGAACAATAAGAGCATCAACGTCTTCGGAAAACCGCTCGATGATTCCGTAGCCTTTGGACAAGCTGGTCCCGCCTTTGAGGACGAAGCCTCCTTCGGTTTCCAAATGGACGGCGCGGATGACTTGAGTTACCCAGTAGTCCTTTTCAATGAACGTGGCGTCCAGATTGTTCAATTGGCGTCGAACGGCGCCGATCGCGTCTGCCAACGACTCGTGTTCCCGAAACAGATCCATCACGCAGCGCTGACAGGTAGAACTTGCCGTGCGCGACGCACTGATGAAGGGCTCTTGGCACCCTTAACTTTCTCGGCAAGCGCGTGCTCGCCCGACTCAGAAAGGACCGCGCGCAAGCGTTCTCGCACGCGCGACGACTCAGTTCCAGAAGCCTCAACGAGTTTCTCCTCGCGCAGAGCTTTGAGATTCAGCAGTTCGACGAACCGGTTGAATGCTTCCTTATTGCCTAGTTCGACGTTGTCTTCCCAGGCCTCAAGGGCTTCTAAGTAAGTGACCTCGGTCTCGTTGAGCTTCGCGGCGCGTCGACCAGTGCGGTTCGAGCGATCGATAACACGCACATCTTTTAGGCCGGTGGGGACTCGAGTGGTCACCGCCACAACTGGAACCGGGGAAACCTGGGTCGAAAGACGTAGAAGATTCGTGGCGTACCAGCCAGCCGCTCCCAGGGCCTCATCTTCAGACACAAGTTTGCGAACTGCCTCTACCGCGGGAGCTCCCACTACTCCGTAGCGTGTATGACGACCGCGCCAATAGAGCCCGCGTCGTACCGACTCAAGCTCCCCCGCTCGTCGCAGCCGAGAGAGCTCAGAGGCAACCGCGTGTGAATCGAGGTTGAAATCCTCGATCGACCAATACTGATCTGTCGAGGCGCTGACCTCGTCCCGAACTGATGATGCGACGCTTCCCCTCATAACTATCCTCATATATTGGTATTATCTCGTAACGAAATAATACCATAAATGAATCGGGCATTGATCAGAGTTCTTGGAAAAAACCTGCAAATCCAATCGAGTACGCTACGAACAAGTGTTCGATAGGATGGTTTTGCCTAAAGGCGCCCGCCCAAGGGCGGGAGGAGCAACATCATGGCCAAGAACACTGGAGAGGGTTTCCGTAAGGGCGAAGTGCGCCGACGCTCTCAGCTGACGAACCCACTGACCGACGGTTTCACAAAGCGCAACGCGGACACCGGGCAATTCGTCAAGGGCAAGGAAGGTCCCAAGCCTTTCAAGGGAGTGCGCAAGGAAAAGGGAAAATAGCGTGACAACTCGTCTCCCGTCTCCCGACGGTGAGCAAGTACAAGTCGCACTTGGTGCGCCTTCTGTCGAAGATGTGCAAGCAGCCTTTGCTGCGGCGGGCTTGGTCGTCCCCGTAGAGGAGCGCACATTGGCGCTTACAGCTTCGGCCGATGGAGGAATGCTCATCGGAATATTCATTGGAGTCCCGCTGCCGGAATTCGCACGGCTGATTGTGGATGACGCATACGTGGGTATCAAGAATCTCCTGCGGGGTTTCGATCGTCACGGCGCGGTTGATTACGTCGTGTACGCCAGCCATGAGGGAGTCGATGCCCTGATCGATTTCGATCTTCCACCGGAGGCATTCATGAAGTTGCAAGGTACTCTTCCGAACGCACCGTCGGGTCTTCTGATCTACAACCGTAATGCTGGTCGATGGCAAGACTCCGAGGAATCAGAGTGACGCGAACACGACGCTGACCGCGTTCCTCCTTGTTCAATGTAAAGAAGAGTTTGACCGATTTGCCTTTTCAACCGCCCGGGTGCCCTAGGTACCCGTGCCCTGGCCGACTGGCGCGTAGCGCCAAGTCGGCCCACTGGGCTGACTGAGTGATCATCTCAATCGCCG
>PLRK01000009.1 GCA_003163875.1 Acidimicrobiaceae bacterium
GAGGGGCTGACTGGCCAATGAATACGTCGTGGAGGTGGCGAAGGGGTTGGACGCGGATTGACCGAGCGCTTGACCCGTCGCAGGAATGCTCCAGAGTTGATTGCCCAACGCGTCGTAACTCGCGGTGGTGGTCTGGGGATCACCGGCAGAATCGTTGTTGTCCAGCGTCGTCGCGATAACGTCGCCCTGGGCGTCATAGGAATAGGTCGTCGCGCCACTGGGAGCGCCACCGGCCCCGACGTCACTGGTCGTCAAGGAACTCGAACACGTCGGAATCGGTGATGGTTTCACACTCGGCGGCGCTTCAAAACAGAGCAGAGAATCGCTCTGGTAGTAACCAAAGCTCGTCACGTTGCCAAGGGGGTCGGTTTCGGTGACAACCTGGCCGTAGACGTTGTAGGAATACGTGGACGAACCCGCGGGGGCCGCGGCGGTCGGGTTCGCGACCGGACCGGGAAAACTCCAGAGCAGTTCGTTGAGGTCGTTGCCACCAGTGTCGTTGTAGTACGACGTCGCGACGTCACCCAACGCGTTGGTGGTCGACACGATGTTGCCCGCGGGGTCGGTGATAATTGTCGCAGTCGGAGCGGCAATCGACGCGGTTTGCGTGTTGGGATAGGTAATGAGTTCGACGCTGTTGGCGGTGCCGTTGCCGTAGTTCCAGTTATACGACCACGTCTCGTCCCCGGGTCCGTTCGCATTGGTACTGCCGAGCTGGGTGGACGTCTCTAACCCGTTGCTGTACTGATCAACCTCGACCGGTGATTGGGCCGTACATCCCGTGGTACTCGGACACGGGGTTTCGGGCGGATAGAGAATCGTCGTGGATTGACTGGATCCCGCGCCCACGCACTGACCACTCGCGCACGCGTCGGCGTAGCTGTAGGACGTGACCGCACCGGCGCCGTCCTCGAGAGAGCTCACCATGCCGGGTGTCGCCGTCGACGTTGCGTAGTACGCAATGGCCGTCGAGTGCGCGGCACCGGGGTTCGAGGGACTTGCCGCATTAAAGGTCGCGTCGGGGTCGTAGATCTGCACTAGGTCACTCGAGTAAGGACTCCCCGACGAGGTCGCGTAGGCGTAGTTCCAGGTGGCCGCGCTCGACGACGTCAGAGGCTTGGTGACACTAATCAAGTTGTTGTTACTCGTGTCGTAGGTAAGGTTGTAGACCGTGCCCGAAGGGCTAATCACTGTAGTTACAAGATTTGACGAGTTAAATTCTTCGACCAGAGAACGCCCATCGGTAGCGTAAACGATTGTGCAGGTCGCACCTTTGGGGCATTGTTGGCTGAGTGGCACGCCAGCGGCCGTCGTCGCAGTCGAGCCACCGGTGACGTCATTCAATATGAAAGTACCCGCGACCGGGGGACTCGCGGCGTCGGCGTTGGAAGTGACCTCCGTTAATTGCCCATCCCACGCGAAGTCGTCAATGCTCTGTCCGCCCTGGGTCTGGTACGTGATGCCCGAGGTGTTGGGATCACTCAGTTGTCCCTGCACGCTCGAGAGTGCGCACCACTGGTGGTTCGAGCCACTGACCGTGTATTTAGCGGTGCTCGGGTACGAACCACTCGGGGTACTTTGCCCCGGAGTTTCGCACGCGTAGGAGGTGCCAGAATTGGCCGACTGGTTAAAGGTCACCTCTGACCCGTTGCCCTGGTTGACGGTGATGGACGGCGTGGGGGTTGTACCCGACTGCGCGGTGACCGACGCACTGAAGTCGCTGCTCCAGCCATAACCGAAGGAACCGGGGCTCACGCCGCCAGCGAGCTCGGACTGCGCGAGTTGGGAGTCGTAACTAAGCGACAAGGAAAGTCCGCCACCAATGGCGGGTGCGCTAAAGAGATTAAGTTGTGTCGAGAAGTCGCCGGTCATGGCGTTGACGGACGTACCAGAGTTCAGCGTGTTCGATGGCGGTGCACTGCCGGTCACCTGAGCTGCGTTGCAGGTAAAACAGGTGGCCGAGGGATTCGCACTCGAGTACATTTCACCGGGCGTGTAAATCGCACTCGACGCAGTGACCGACGTGCGTGGTCCCGCGTGCCAGAGAATAACGCCAGACTTCGAATAGAGCGCGACGTCGCCATCGTTTTCTTCACCTAAGTACGAGGGCGCGAGTTGTCGCGCGAGCGTCTTAGTGCGTGCCGACGACGCGTGAAAGACGACTGAACCGCGACGCAAAATCGTGAGCAAGTCCTTGGCTTTAGGCGTGGACCAAACTACGTGGCCCAGTTTGGTCACCGTGACGACGCCGTTTGGTGACACTGTGGCGTCAAAGGTGCCCGACGGCGAGACGAGCGACACGGGAGCGGACAAGGTGGATCCAACGACGACGCGCGTCGACACGAGCGCTCCGGCGTTATTGGTGAGACCCACCAGCACGGTGGCCGCAGTCACCAGCGCGATGGCACTCGTCGCGGTGCGTCGCAGCACCGTGCGCAGTTGAGTGTTCGTGCTCACGCGTTCCCCCTCTGGGCTCGCACCAGTCGACTCACCACGTGACTCGAGAAGATCCCCGTCGAGGTGCCAGTAATAGAGACGGCATTCTTGCCGGCCTTACCCACCGCGACACAGCCCGAACTCGAACACGTGACCGCACTCACGGCCGTTGCGGCACTGGCGAGATTGGTAGCACTCGACCACGTCGACCCGCTGTTCGTACTCGTGAGCGCAAAGGACTGACCGAGATGGGTAGAGGCACCCACCGCGTCACAGGTGCCGTTACTCGAACACGAGATTGCGTCTATGTCCGCGCTGCCGGCGGGCATGGGCTCGCTCGTCCAGGTAGCGCCACCGTTGGTAGTGACCACTTCGTAGGCACTCGCGTTGGGGTCCTGGGCGCCAGCGGGATTGGGGCCAATCGCCACGCACGTGGTGGCCGACACGCAGGACACGGAGCGAAGTACGCCGGTGCCGCCGTTGACGTAACGAGGTGACCATGACGACCCCCCGTTAGTACTCACCAAGATCGACGCACCTACTGAGACACAGAGTGACGTGGTGGGACAATCCACGGCTCCAAGGGCGCCGACTGACTTAGGCAATGTCGGGGTCGTCCACGTCTGTCCCCCGTTCGACGACACGAGAACCTGACCCGTTAGTGGCGCGTTGCGACCGGGGCGCACACCCACGCTGACGCACGCCGTCGACGACGGACACTGCACCCCGAGCAATGTCGTGTTAGCCGTGGGGACGGCGAAGGTGGTCCAAGTAGTACCACCATCGGTGGAGCGAGCACTTGCTCCTTGGCCCACCGCGATACAGAGTGACGAGGTCGCACACGAGACCGCGTTCAAGACAGGTTGACCAACCGCGGTGGAACTCTGAGACCAGTCGTTGCCACCGTCACCAGTCGATGAGACGACGCCTCCAAGTGCATTGTCAGCGCCCACAGCAATACAGTTCAATTGGCTTGTGCACGTGACGGCATTAAAACCACCACTGATGGAAGAGGCACCACCGATTATTGGAATAAACGGAGCGTTGACCTCGTTCGTTGGCTCACTCCAGTGCGCCATAATGGCACCACCTGTGGCTACGCGCTTTGGTGGCGAGTGCGTCACTGCACCCACAGTGATTGCCCCTAAACCAAACACCGCTATCGTCACGGCAATTGTCGTTGTTGAGCGAAAACTCGTTCCAAAGGTCTTTTGGCGCCAAGGTTCTATTGTTCGCATAGACATTCGTTTCCTTAACATTTGAAAGCCCACCTAGGAATGACCCACGACGTAGTGCTTTTAGCGACGTCGGGGATTGCGGGCCAGCTTCCCATCACGAGTGAAGAGTCATCAGCACCGAACGTCCTTTTCGTTCTCAGAAACAACGCAACGCAACCGATGACGAGGTCGACCACGCCAGGGCGTCCGTCAGCAAGTCCGCAAGTGGTCTCTGGATTGTTGGGGTGTGTGGGTAGCCTCGCCATTAGTACGTAATCGAGATCGATCCGTTACCGACGTTTACACCCGAAGTCGTAGAGCCTCCGGTGGGGACCAGCGCCGAACCTCCGCCACCGGAGCCGTAATAAGCGTTTCCGCTGTAGTATCCACCGCCGCCACCGCCGCCGTAGCCGCCGCGCGAGGGTGGCGGACCGTCGCCCTCGGTGACGGAAATCACCTGGTCCACCTGGCGGCCCTTCTGGCCCTGGCCGACGCGGATTTGCAGGATGGAGCCAGGCGTGACCGCCTGAAAGCCGGCATTCTGCAGCGAATTCGCGTGCAAAAAAACATCGCCAGAGCCATCGGCCATTTCGACGAAACCGAAACCCTTTTCAGGGTTGTACCATTTCACCGTAGCCTTTGCCTCCGGCGCGGAGGAAGCGGACCCAAACCCGGAAAAAGATGGCGGGGGCGGGAGCGTATTGCCAAAGAAATTATCGTCATCAAATCCGCGGCGGCGCGGCTGGCGCTGGCGGTCGTTTTTCGGGGGTCGCACTATAAAATCTGTCCTCTTTGAACGTTCAAAAATCTTCCGGTCTTGGCCCGGAAGTATTTAACATACGGCAGCCGGGGTTTCCCTTCAATCCCAATCGTCAATGGGTCCCGAAGTTTCACATTAGAAGAAGTGGCCTGCTTTGCGATCAATTTCATTGG